>JAFLCY010000102.1 GCA_017303485.1 Rhodobacterales bacterium | reverse complement strand
CACCACCTCGTCAATGGACTGCGACGTGGTATCGAGCCGCACCGCCCCCAGGCCGGGCATCAGCGGGGTCGCCTTGCGCTGGCTGTCCTGCCGGTCGCGATAGGCGAGATTGTCGACCACCCCCTGGGCGGCACGGCGCCGTGAGCGTTCCTCCGATGAGGCATCCAGCCAGAACTTGAGGTCCGTCTCCGGGAAGACGGCGGTGCCAATGTCGCGCCCTTCCATCACCAGGGCCCCGAAACGCGCACACTCCCGCTGCGTGAGCTGCATCCAGCGCCGGACCGAGGGCACCACCGCGACGTCCGACGCCGCCTTGGCCACCTCCGCCGTGCGCAGTTCCCCGGTGGGACGATAGCCTTCCACCAGGAGCGCCACTTCATCCGGGTCCCCCTCCAGGCGGTGCAACCGCGTCTTCCAACGCCGGCACACCGCGCTGACGGCGGCTTCCGACCGCGTTTCCACCCCCAGCTGCAGGCAATGCCAGGCCAGGGTGCGGTACATCGCCCCCGTGTCCACATACAGGCAGCCCAGCGCGCGCGCCACCCCCCGCGCCACGCTCCGCGCCGTCTCCGAAGGCATGGAAGCCCATCTCTACCGCGCCCACCCGGTCCTTGACCACGGCTTCATCCGCGTCGTCGACTACATGGGCGACGATTCCGCCATCGTCCAGGCCGCCCGCGTCAGCTACGGCGCCGGCACCAGGCATGTCCAGAACGACGAGGGGCTGATCCGCTATCTGATGCGGCACTGGCATTCCACCCCGTTCGAGATGTGCGAGGTCAAGCTGCACGTCAAACTCCCGGTCTTCGTCGCCCGCCAGTGGATCCGCCACCGCACCGCCAACGTCAACGAATACTCCGCCCGCTACTCGATCCTCGACCGCGAGTTCTACATCCCCGCCCCCGAACAGCTTGCCGCGCAGTCGACGGTCAACAACCAGGGCCGCGGCGAAGTCCTGACCGGCGAGGAAGCCGCCCGCGTCCTCGACCTCCTGAAATCCGACGCCAACCGCGCCTATGACCATTACGAGGCGATGCTGTCCCAGGACGGCCAGCAAGGCCTCGCCCGCGAGCTTGCCCGGATGAACCTGCCCGCCAACATCTACACGCAATGGTACTGGAAGGTGGACCTGCACAACCTCTTCCACTTCCTCCGCCTGCGCGCCGACCCCCACGCCCAATACGAAATCCGCGTCTATGCCGAGGCGATTGCGGCCTGTGTCCGGGATTGGGTGCCTTTGGCCTTCGCCGCCTACGAGGACTACCGGATGGGCGGGGTCACGCTGTCGGCGAAGGCGATTGCAGTGCTGAAGCGGCGTCTGGCAGGGGAAGCGGTGACGCAGGAGGCCTCCGGCATGAGCAAGGGCGAATGGCGAGAGTTTGTGGAGGTTTGGGGGTAAAATGCGCATTGGCGATCATAGCACTTATCGCCCTCGCTTAAGTTTTGGGGTGAAGAAACTACTCCTTGAACTGAACGTCTCCCTTGATTCAATCAAGTCCGATGTTTCATTCAACAGGGACTATGGCTTTTATTTTGACCACTCAATCTATCCATCCTCTAAGGAACTCACGAATCTCGAAGTGCTAGTTCTTTACCTGGAAGATCGGAGATTCTTCGTCCACCGTGGATTTGAACTGCGCTCGCTACTCCGTGCCCTGCGCCGCTTCTTACGGCGTGGAAAGATTGGCGGCATGAGTACAATCGATCAGCAAGTTGTCCGAATAAGCTCGAAGCGCTCAGAAAGGTCCATTAGACGAAAGTTGCGCGAGATTACGCTGGCCTACCTTTGCAACTTTCACCTCTCGAAGAAAGAGATTTTTGACTACTATCTGCACAATTCATACCTTGGCTATCGGATTGAAGGATGTGAAATTGCCGCACAGAAGATATTTGGCAGCAGTGCTTCCGACTTAACGTGGGAACAAGCAGCTTTTGTCGCTTCTTTGTATCCATTGCCTTTTCCAAAGGCTGCATGGGAAACCTACAGTTCAGACTTAGGCTATCCGATGAGTGATCCGCTTGACGTGCTCACACTGTGCAGCGGACCAGCAGAGCGCTGGTCAAAGAGAGTGGCCGCAAGAATGCGACATGCGCTAAAGCATCAGGACTTCAGGCCCAAGAGCCTTTGAATAAGGTAGGTTCGAGAAATAAGATCCAGATGGCCGACAGCTATGTTGTTGTACAAGGCAGTCCGTCCAACCTCTCCATCGGAAAGCTTCTCATTAAGCTCGCGAAGAAATCGAAAAGCAGTGTGTCGGGCAAAATCCATTAACTGTCGCGCAGATTCATACTCCTTTCGATCCTTTGTGCTCAACCTCCCCTTACCAAATTTGTGTGTGCGAAGCACTATATCACTTACTTCTCGCAACTGGGCGTGAACTTCGTTCTCAAATACGAGCATGTGATCCCGCCCAAAATAGTGGTATATTTTTGATTTAAACGACGAGAACTCGTGCATCCATTCTTTAATGCTATCTCTATAGGTCGATAGATCCTCTTTATTTGCGATCCCCTTCTCAACTTCACCATGAAAGACCGAGATCGCCATCAGTCTCTTATCAATTGCACGACTCAACAAATCAATTAGCTTCAAGCACTCTTCGAATTCACGCTGCCTAGTGTCCTCGTATAGTTTGTGCTTCCAAGCACGTTGCTGCAGAACATAGCCAACTATTGCAACTATTATTCCGATTATCACGGATTGTGGAATCATCAAGGCGCTCCGACACTGCGATCATCTTGCATCATCGTGCAGTAGCACACAAGTTGGGATGCCCGTAAGTCGGAGCCTCCCCCGACTCTCTCTCCCAATACGACGGGGCAGGCCCCGCCCTACCACACCGCCCCACCCGCATCGCGGTGCCATGACGAAAACGGCCAATCCCGCGGATGCCCGACCAACCCGTGCTTCACCGGGTTGATCCAACAATACCGCACATGGGCCGCGAAATCCGCCTCGTCCCGGATGTGATGCTCCCAGAACCGTTTTTGCCAGATGGGGGATTCGTTGCCGCGCCGCACGTCCCCCCGTAGGTCGGGCTTCAGACCGACTCTTTGACGCCCACCATTCACGCCATGCCCATTCCGTTGCAAAGGAGTCGGTCTGAAGCCCGACCTACGCAATCCCGACGTGAACTGCGCCTTGATCGCCGCCATGCGCACCGAATAATCGCTGTCCCCCTCCGGCAAGGTCCAGACGCAATGCATGTGGTCGGGCAACACCACCCAGGCATCAATGACAAACGGCCGTTTCGCCCGCGTCACCGCCACCGCCTGCCGCAACACCTGAACATGCCGCACCAGCGTCTCCGCCCCCCGGTCCACCAGATTGACCGTGAAGAAGACGCAAGCACCAGGCACCTTCGGGCGAATGTAACGCGACATGGCGCCCATCCTGCCCGGCTCTGGTTAACCATGAGTTACCCAGCCCGAAGCCTTTGCGGCCCCCGGGAACATGTGTTACCACCGGGTAAACGCCCGCACCCAACCCATTGATTTCATTCACCCCGAAAACTTGCCCACGCGTGGGCACCCGAAGGACCCGCAAGCATGATCCTCTACGGCATCCCCACCTGCGACACCTGCAAGAAGGCCCTGAAGGCCCTCCAGAACGCCGGCAAGGAGGTCACCTTCCGCGACATCCGGGCCACCCCGCTCAGCCAAGCCGAGGTCGACCGCATCGTGCAGGAATTCGGATCGAAGGCGGTGAACCAGCAGTCCACCACCTACCGCAGCTTCAACGATTTCCTGAAAGCCTCCGACCCCGAGGCGCAGATCATGGCACAGCCGACCGTGATGAAACGGCCGGTCATCCAATACGGAGAGCGCTGGTATCTCGGGTGGGACAGCGCGACCGAAGCCGCGCTGACCGACTAGATCAAAGCAGGCGCAGGTCGCCGGCCGACTGCTTGCCGTCGCGGCCCGACTGCAGCTCGTAGCCGATCTTCTGGTTGTCGCTGAGCCCCTTCAGCCCCGCACGTTCCACTGCCGAAATATGGACAAACACGTCCTTGCCACCATCATCCGGCGCGATGAACCCATAGCCCTTGGTAGCGTTGAACCACTTCACGGTGCCCGTCGGCATGCCGCTTCTCCTCTCAGAACCCCCCGAGGCGTCATTGCCCCGAGCCGTGCCACCAGGTCTTCCAGGGCTTCGTTCAGAGAGCCGTACAGGAATTCTGTCGTCACTGCCGCGATGATGCCAAGGATTCGCCGAAAATCAAGCCGCAAGGCGAGCGGGCTCAACTCCAAGGTACCGATCTGCCGAAAAAGGCCCCGCTCCTTTCAGCACCAGAACGGCAAGGAGCAGCAGCCAGAGGGCCCGCTGGTCCAGGATCAGCGCGTCCGAGGCGCGGTCGAACCAGTGTCCCGCCGCCAGCCCGTGCCCGAAGACATCCGTCAGACTTTGCAGCAGGACGAACCCCGCCATGCCCAGTGCCGCCAGCCGGGTCAGCAGGCCCAGGACGATCAGGGCGGGCAGCAGGACTTCGGCATAGCCGCCGGCCAGAGCTATCAGCAAGTGCCAGAGACCAAGCCCGGCCGGGTCGAAACCCACTGCATCGAAGGCGCGCGGGAAGATCTGCCCGTAGGCTCCGATCGAGGGCGTGACGGGGCCGTCGAACTTGGTCAGGGCCGAGGCCCAGAAGTAGCCGCACAACACCCCGGCGAAGACGAGCCGCGCCAGCACCGGCAACAGCCAGTCCCCCAGCCGGGAGGCCGTGACCTGCAAGGCGAACCATCCCGTCATCCCGACACCCCAGTGATCGCCTGTCCCGCTATCAGCAAGCCCAGGACCGCGGGCAGATCCAGCCCCGGTCCGGCAAGTTCGACCGCCGCGCCCAGGCTTTCCCCGGCCAGCAGCCCGGCCACGAAGGCTCCGCCGCCCTTGGGCAAGCAGCGCGGTTTCGGGTCGAATTCTGGCCGCAGCACCAGGGCATCCTCTGCCACCGCGCGGGGCGGCGGCCCGCCCTCGGCATGCGCAGCCCAGATCGAAACGATGGGCCAGGCCGAGCGGACCAGCCGGAGGGAAGGTGCCAGCGTCAGGCGCAAACCGGCCAGATCCTCGCCGATCAGGCGCTGAAAATCCGCCTCGCCCAACGCCCGGCTGTCTGCCGCATGGTAGCTTTCCCGCATCGCCTGATCGAGCCGCGCCACGTCCGGGAGATAGCCAAGATGGCGAACCGGCTGGAACCCCTCAAGAAACGCCGGAAACGCGTCACCGTAGAGCATGAGCATACGCGACCTTGGCGGATGCACCCGCAGGAAGACCACGGCCATCGCCTTGAAGAACTCCTCCCCCACCAGCTTGCCCACGGTCGGGAAGGCCGCCTGCAGCGCCCGGGTCAGGGAGGTTGCAATATTGTTGCGATAGACCGAGAACCGCTTCGGGGCAGGACGGCCCTCGGGATCGGCAATGCCCACGGGCACTTTGGCCCCGGGGTCCATGAGGGCGGCCGCAAAGGCAGTCTGGTTCATCTCACGCCCTCCAGCACCAAGGCCGCGCGCCCAGCCTCGGCGGCCAGGACCGGCCAGTCGGGCACATCGTTATCCCATTCGATCAGCGTGGGCATCGCGCCCGCCCGACCGATCACGCGCGCATAGAGCGACCAGACCGGATCGACGACTTCGGCCCCGTGGCTGTCGATCAGGAGCCGCCGGCCGTGATCGTCGCAGTCTTCCGCATGACCACCCAGATGCACCTCGCCCACCAGATGCAGCGGGAAGGCGTCGAGATAGGCCTCGGGTTCGTAATTCTGATTGGTGCCAGAGACATAGACGTTGTTCACATCCAGAAGCAGGCCACAGCCGCTGCGCTGGGCCACCTCGGTCAGGAACGTGACCTCGTCCATCGAGGTCTCGGCGAAGGCGATGTAAGTCGAGGGGTTTTCCAGCAGCATCCGGCGGCCCAGCACCTGTTGCACCTCGTCGATATGATCAACCACCCGGTCCAGCGTCGCCGCCGTATAGGGCAGCGGCAGGAGGTCGTTCAGAAAGGCTCCGTCATGCGTCGACCAGGCCAGATGTTCGGAAAAGCTGGCCGGGTTCAACCAGCCGCAAAGCTGCTTCAGCCGCCGGAGATGATCGCGGTCCAAAGGGCTCTCGCCGCCGATCGACAGGCCCACCCCATGCACCGATATCGGGAATCGCTCGGCCAGATGACGCAGTTGGGCGAGCGGACGGCCGCCATCGCCCATGTAGTTTTCGGCGTGGATCTCAAGCCAGCCGACCGGGCCGGCGTCGGCCAGTATCGCCTGGAAATGCTGCGGCTTGTAGCCCACTCCGGGCTTTGCGGGCAGCCCCGTTCCCATATCCAGCATCTCGCTCTCTCCCATGGAATACCCCCCGGATTGACAGGCCGGGGGGATCTGAGATCACGCTTTCGGCAGGTCGCGGTCGAGCTTTTCCAACGCGCCCTTCCGCATCATCCCCTCCATGTCCGCGGGCAGTTCCATCGTCAGGCAGGTCCCCGCCGGCACATATTTCCAGGAGTTGCCCTGGTAATCGACCTTCGAGGTTCCGGCGCAGGTGGTGCCTTCCCCCGCCGCACAGTCGTTCTGGCCGGCCAGCGCCACGCCAAAGCACTTCTCGTTCGCACCCTCGGCCGATGCGACCGTCGCGACCGAGGAAAGGGCCGCGCAAAGCGCCCCGGCGATAACCAGCGATTTCGATTGATAGCTCATGGTTCAAATCCTTCCTGTTGACCGCCGCATCTGTTGCGACTGATCAAGGACTAGCCCCCGAAACCGATCACAGACGACCCACGGCCCCGTGAGCCACGGCTTCGTGACCCTGCATTCGCAGGTGCGGAAAAGACAAAAACCCCGCCGGATGGCAGGGCTTTTGCTTTCGTGTCAGTAAGTTGGCCTAGACGTTCGCTGGTGGCAGAGCCTCAAACCTGAACGTCGCAATCGCAGCATCGAGGGGAATCGTTTCAGTCCGCGTCTCGCCAAGGCGGCGCACTGAAACAGTTCTTGCCTCAACCTCCTGCATGCCGATGGCCAGGATCACGGGAACTTTGCCCACCGAATGCTCGCGGACCTTGTAGTTGATCTTCTCGTTCCGCGTATCAGCCTCGGCCCGGACCCCCGCCTTGCGCAACGCGGCCACGACCTCATGCACGAACGGATCAGCATCCGAGACGATGGAAGCGACGACCACCTGCCGCGGCGCTAGCCAGAACGGCAGCTTTCCGGCGTAGTTTTCCAGAAGAATGCCGATGAAACGCTCGAACGACCCCAGAACCGCGCGGTGCAGCATGTAGGGCATGTGCTTCGCCCCGTCCTCACCGACATATTCCGCGCCGAGGCGATGCGGCAGTTGCGCATCGACCTGGAACGTGCCGCACTGCCACTGCCGCCCGATGGCATCGGTCAGCTTGAAATCCAGCTTCGGCCCGTAGAACGCCCCGTCGCCGGGGTTGATCTCGTAGGGCAGGCCAAGGCTGTCGATGGCGCCGGTCAGCGCGCCCTCGACCTTGTCCCACTGCTCATCCGTGCCGATCCGCACCTCCGGCCGGGTGGACAGCTTGATGTCGAATGTGTCGAAGCCCAGATCCTTGTAGACCGAGGAGAGCAGCCGAATGAACCCGGCGCATTCGTCCTGAATCTGGTCTTCGGTACAGAAGATATGCGCGTCGTCCTGGGTGAAGCCGCGTACCCGCATCAACCCGTGCATCGAGCCACTTGATTCGTACCGATGGCACGACCCGAACTCCGCCAGCCGCAAGGGCAGGTCGCGGTAGGATTTCAGGCCCTGATTGTAGACCTGCACATGGCAGGGGCAGTTCATCGGCTTCAGTGCGTTGATCCGCTTTTCCCTGGCACCCTCTTCGTCCACCTCGACGATGAACATGTTCTCGCGGTAGGCCTCCCAGTGGCCCGATTTCTCCCACAACACCCGGTCCACCACCTGCGGCGTGCGGATTTCCTTGTAGCCCGCGCTGCGCAGACGGCCCCGCATGTAATCCTCAAGCTGGCGGTAGATCGTCCAGCCGTTCGGATGCCAGAACACCATGCCCGGCGCTTCTTCCTGCAGATGGAACAGCTCCATCTCGCGGCCGAGCTTGCGGTGGTCGCGCTTGGCGGCCTCTTCCAGCATTGTCAGATGCGCCTTCAGGTCATCGCGGTTGCGGAACGCCACACCATAGATGCGCTGCAACATGGGCCGCGTGGCATCGCCCAGCCAGTAGGCCCCCGCAACATGTGTCAGCTTGAACGCATCGGCCGGAACCTGCCCGGTGTGCTGCAGATGCGGCCCCCGGCACAGGTCTTGCCAGTCGCCGTGCCAGTACATCCGCAGGTCCTCGCCTTCGGGGATGCGGTCGATCAGCTCCAGCTTGAACGGCTCCTTGCGACCCCGGTAGTATTCCACCGCCCGGGCGCGCTCCCACAGCTCGGTTTTCACCGGCTCACGCGCGTTGATGATCTGCTTCATCCTGGCTTCGATCGCGCCCAGGTCTTCCGGCGTGAACGGCTCTTCCCGGTCGAAATCGTAGAACCAGCCCTGATCACGGACCGGGCCGATCGTGACCTTCACATCCGGCCACAACTCCTGCACCGCGCGGGCCATGATATGGGCGAGGTCGTGCCGGATCAGCTCCAGCGCCGGGGACTCGTCCTTCAGCGTGTTCAGGCTGATCGTGGCGTCGCTGGGGATCGGCCAGGCCAGGTCCCAGTGCTTGCCGTTGACCTGCGCCGAGATCGACGCCTTGGCCAGCGAAGGCGCGATGGAGGCTGCCACTTCGGCAGCCGTCACCCCCGCCGGATACTGGCGGATGTTGCCATCGGGAAATGTCAGGGAAATCTGGCTCATGGCCGGCTCCTCGTCAGTTTGGCGCCTACAAAACGCCCGGTTGCGGGTTATGTCGGGCGGGTATTTGCCCCCGGCGCGGGCCGAAGTCAAGCCATGCGCGGTTCTTCGCCCGCGGGTTGAAATCGCTCTGACGAAACCCTCCGGCGCTTGCTATCTTTCCCGCATGACAACTTTCCTCACCACTCCGCAAGGCCGCCACATCGCCTACCACAAGACCTCTGGAAAGGGGCCCGGCGTGGTGTTCCTGGGCGGATTCCGGTCCGACATGTCGGGGTCCAAGGCGCTTGCGCTGCAATCCTGGGCCGAGGCGACCGGCCGCGCCTTCCTGCGATTCGATTACTCCGGCCACGGGGCCTCGCACGGCGCCTTCGTCGATGGTGCGATCACAGACTGGCGCGAGGATGCCGCCGCTGTCATCGACGTCCTGACCGAGGGTCCGCAGATCCTCGTCGGCTCCTCGATGGGCGGCTGGATTTCCCTGCTCCTCGCCCGCGACATGGGCCCGCGCATCGCCGGTTTCGTCGGCATCGCCGCCGCCCCCGACTTCACCGAGCGGATGTGGGAGGCAGAGTTCACCCTCGCCGAACGCACCACGCTGCTGGAGGAAGGCGTCTTCCTGCGCCCGTCGGACTATTCCGACGACCCCTATCCGATCACCCTGCGCCTGATCGAGGATGGGCGGCAGAACCTGGTGATGCATGGCCCTTTGCCCCTCCACATGCCCGTGCGCCTTCTGCAGGGCAGCGCCGATACCGACGTGCCGCCGACCGTGGCCATATCCCTCTTCCACCAGATCACCAGCCCCGACCTGCGGCTCACGCTGGTCAAGGACGCCGACCACCGCTTTTCCACGCCGCCCTGTCTCGCCATGATCACCGAGGCAATCGAGGACGTGACCCGAGCGCGTGAGGCGCTGCCGCTGGACGATACCCTTGGATTGAAGGTTTCGAACATCCGCTGATGTGACCTTTACGCCATGGTGGGACCGGACGTCCGGAATCCCGCTTTGAGTCCAGTCTCTTGTGAGCTAGGCTTTCATTTCTGGCCCAATCCGCCGCTTGCAGAAATCCTGCGTTGAGGCATTCGTCATGAGTGAAGCTCTTGTCCTGATCCCCGGTTTCATGGCCGATGCGCGCAGCTTCATGCCGCAACTGGCCCGGCTCGGGGCCGACCGCCCGGTCATCCTTGTCGGACCCGGTCTTGGCGATTCGCTGGAAAAGATCACCGCCGACATCGCGCCGCACCTGCCGCCGCGCTTCGCCCTTGTCGCGCATGGCCTTGGCGGCAACATCGCCATCGAGATCCTGCGCAAGCGCCCCGAGGCGGTGACCCGCGTCGCGCTGATCGCCACCGATCCCCTGCCCGAAACCCCGCAGCTCGCCGCCGAACAGGAGGCCCTTCTGGTCGCCGCCAAGACGGGGCACCTGAATGCCTGCATGCAGCAGATGCTGCCCTTGGCCGCCCTGCACGACGCGCCCTGGCGCGAGGAGGTGATGGCGCTGGTTATGGACATGGCCGAAACCCTGGGCCCCGACCAGTTCCAGCGCCATCTGCGCGTGCTGCAACGCCGCCCCGATCAGCAGAAGACCCTGCGCAAGGTCCATGTGCCGACGATGATCATCGCAGGAGAAAGCGACACGCTGATTCCGCGCCGACGGGCCGAATTCCTGGCCGCGATGATGCCGCAGGGCTGTCTGGAGATCATCGCCGAAGCGGGCCACCTGCCGCAGCTGGAACAGCCCGAGGCGGTGACCAAAGCCCTTGAGACCTTCCTTGCGGGCCGCCTGCCGACGCTGATGCTGAAGTAGGCCACGTCAAGCATTTCATGCACGCTCCTCCGAGGAGTGCATGAAATGCTCGACGAGCGGATCGGAAAGCTTACTGCGCCGAGGCCAGTGCGATCTTGGTCTTCGGCTTGCCTGCGGCCTTGTCGATGAAGTTCAGCACCAGCGGACGGATGTTCAGCCGCCAGCTTTTCCCGGCGAAGATGCCGTAATGGCCAGCGCCCTCTTCCAGATGATGGCCCTTCTTGTCGTCCGACAGGCCCGTCAGCAGGTTCAGCGCCGCAACGCATTGGCCCGGCGCGGAAATATCGTCGTTCGCGCCCTCGACCGTCATCACCGATACTTTGGTGATCGCCCCAATATCCACCTTGCGGCCCGCCACCACGAACTCGTTCCGGGCAATCTCGCGGTTCTTGAAGATGCGTTCCACCGTCGACAGATAGAACTCGGCCGTCATGTCCATCACGGCGAGGTATTCGTCATAGAAGCGGTTGTGCGCGTCATGATCCGACGCCTCGCCCCGGGCGGCGCGCAGGATCTGTTCGGAAAACGCCTTGCCGTGGCGTTCGGCATTCATCGCCATGAAGCTTTGCAGTTGCAGAAGGCCCGGATAGACCAGCCGCCCCGCGCCCTTGTACTTGAAGCCGACGCGCTGCACCGCGATGTGTTCCAGCTGCCCCATCGTGATCCGGCGGCCGAAATCGGTCACCTCGGTCGCTGCGGCATCCGGATCGACCGGCCCGCCGATCAGCACCAGCGACTTCGGTTGTGCGTCCGGGTCTTCGGCGGCTAGATAAGCCGTCGCCGCAAGGGTCAAGGGCGCCGGCTGGCAGATTGCGATGACATGGGTGTCCGGCCCCAGCACCTTCATGAATTCTGCAAGATAAAGCGTGTAGTCTTCGACATCGAACTTGCCTGCACTCACCGGAATGTCCCGGGCATTGTGCCAGTCGGTCACGAACACATCGGCATCGGGCAAGAGCGAGGCGACCGTGGACCGCAGGAGCGTGGCATAGTGACCAGACATCGGGGCGACGAGCAGCACCTTCCGCGCCATAGGCGAGCGGCGGCGCACGAAGAACTGCACCAGATCGCCGAAGGGCTTTTCCACCACCGGCTTCACGTCGACCAGGTGGTCCTGCCCGTCAGGTCCGACGATAGACCGGATCCCCCAGTCGGGTTTGGCGACCATCCGGCTGAAGGTGCGTTCTGTCACCTCGCCCCAGGCGGCCATCAGGGGCAGCATCGGATTCATCGACATCGCAAAGGCCGGATAGCTGGCAAAGGCCCTGGCAGATGCGCCCAACCACTCATTCGTGTTGCGGGCGCTTTCCATCAGGTCGTAGGTGAACATATACTTCAATTACGTCTCCTTGCCCCCGGCGGGCCGTCGCAGTGCGGGAGGGAGGCGCCGCAATGCTGCACAGCGGCGACGATAGGGGGATTTGGTTAGCATGACAACAGAAGACAAGACCCCCGATACCAAAGAACGAGTCGAGCGTCTGAACGCTAACCTTGCAAGGGTTGAAGAACTGTCAAAGCGGCTCACTGCCGCCCTTGCCCAGCGCCGCCAGGTCGACCCCTCGCTCCATGGCCCCGCCCCCGATGTCTACATGAAGGCCGCCGCCGCCTATTTCGCCGAGATGGTCTCGAACCCGGCCAAGGTGGTCGAGCATCAGGTGAACTACTGGGGCAAGACGCTGAAGCACTATGTCGAGGCCCAGCAGACACTGGCCAAGGGCGACTTCAAGGCGCCCCCGGACCCGAACCCCAAGGACCGCCGCTTCGCCAATCCCCTGTGGGAAACGCATCCCTTCTTCAACTACCTCAAGCAGCAGTACCAGATGAACGCCGATGCGATCTCGACCGCCGTTGGCGACATGGAGACGCTGGAACCCGAAGATCGCCGCCGGGTGGAGTATTTCACCAAGCAGATCGTCGACATGTTCTCGCCCACCAACTTCCTCGGCACCAACCCCGAGGCGCTGGAAAAGGCGGTGGAGACTGATGGCGAAAGCCTGGTGCTGGGGCTGGAGAATCTCGTCCGCGATATCGAGGCGAACCAGGGCGACCTTCTGGTCACCCTGGCCGACCGCGAGGCCTTCCATGTCGGCCAGAACATCGCCACCACGCCGGGGGAGGTCGTCTACCGCAACCGGATGCTGGAGCTGATCCAGTACGCGCCCACCACCGAGAAGGTCCACAAGACGCCCCTGCTGATCTTCCCGCCCTGGATCAACAAGTTCTACGTCATGGATCTCAAGCCAGCGAATTCGCTGATCAAGTGGATTGTGGATCAGGGCTTCACCCTCTTTGTCGTCTCCTGGGTCAACCCCGATGCCAGTTACGCTGGCACCGCGCTCGACGACTACATCCGCGACGGCTACCTGCGTTCGATGGCCGAGGTGCGGCGGATCACCGGCGAGAAGCAGATCAACGCCGTCGGCTACTGCATCGCCGGAACCACGCTGGGCCTGACCCTTGCGCATCTGCAGAAAGCCGGGGACGAAACGGTGAAGACCGCCACCTTCTTCACCACCCTCACCGACTTCTCCGACCCCGGTGAGGTCGGCGTGTTCCTCAACGACGATTTCGTCGACGGCATCGAACGCCAGACCGAACGCGACGGCATCCTGTCGCGCTTCTTCATGAGCCGGACCTTCAGCTTCCTGCGCTCGAACGACCTGATCTACACCCCCGCCATCAAGTCCTACATGCTGGGCGAGGCGCCGCCCGCCTTCGACCTCCTTTACTGGAATGGCGACGGCACCAACTTGCCCGCCAAGATGGCCGTCGAATACCTTCGTGGCCTGTGCCAGAACGACGGCTTCGCGAAAGGCGAATTCCAGGTTTTCGGCCACCCGGTCAGCCTTGCCGACATCAAGCTCCCGGTCTGCGCCATCGCCTGCGAGACCGATCACATCGCCCACTGGAAGGGCAGCTTCAACGGCATCAAGCAGATGGGATCGAAGGACAAGACCTTCCTTCTCTCGCAATCCGGCCACATCGCCGGGATCATCAACCCGCCGACAAAGGACAAGTACGGCCACTACACCAACGACGCCCCCGTCGCGGGCGAGCCGGAAGCCTGGCTCACCTCCGCGACCTTCAACAAGGGCAGCTGGTGGCCGCGCTGGGGCGCCTGGCTTGCCGGGCAGTCCGGCCCGATGGTCAAGGCGCGGAAACCCGCCGATTCGCTGGCCCCCGCGCCCGGCACCTACGTCAGCGCAGTCCCGGCGAACTGACTTTCCCCGCCATTCCGCAGGGTTATCCCGCGCAACTCCGGGTTTCGCTGCAATGCAGAAAAAGACTTGAAATGCTGCACTGCAGCGCGTATATACTTGCTCATGAAACGGGCCGCCTCCTCCCCCCTCCCCGGCCCACAGGAGAGTGACATGACCAAGACCCCGGACTTCACCAAAGTCGTGCAGGACATGATGGCTTCGTTCCCGGTTGACGCCTCGGCGTTCCAGAACGCGTTCAAGACCCAGGCTGCCTTCGCCGAGAAATTCTCGAAAGTGGCGATCGAAGCTGCTGAAAAGTCGACCGAAATCTCGGCCAAGTGGACCAAGGACACCCTGGCCAAGGTCGCCGACATCTCGAAAGCCAAGGCCGAGCCGACCGACTACACCAAAGCCGCGACCGATTTCGCTTCGGCCGCTGCCGAGATGGCTGCCGAGAACCTGGCCGCTTTCGCTGAAGTCGCCAAGAAAGTGCAGATGGAAACCGTCGAGCTGATGCTGGCTGCGGGCAAGGACATGTCGGAAGACGCCACCGCCGCCGTCAAGAAAGCCACTGCCGACGTGACCTCGGTCGCCAAGAAAGCCGCTGCGGCTGCGAAGTAATTCTTAACGAGTTTGGCGTCCCCCAAAGGACGCGATCAAGGCCCGGAGACATCTCCGGGCCTTGTGTTTTTCCGGCTCCCGGCCATCCTACGCCCAAAGGGAGGCCGCAATGACCCTGACGATCTGGACCTACGACTGGGTTCCGCAAGGCCCCCGTGGCCATGTTCGCGATCTTCGCCTCCGCTGGGCCTGCGAGGAAGCAGGCCTGCCCTACACCGTCGCTTCCGTCCGGTTCGAGGACCGCACCGGACCCGATCACCTCGCCCGCCAGCCCTTTGCCCAGGTCCCGGCCTTGCAGGATGGCGAAATCCGGCTTTTCGAAAGCGGCGCCTGCCTGCTGCACCTTGCCGAAAAGTCCGAAGCCCTGATGCCCGCTGATCCGAAGGGTCACGCTGAAACCCTCGAATGGCTGATCGCGGGCCTCAATTCTATCGAGATGGTCTCGGTCCCCTGGTGGTTCATCGGCCTCTCTTCGCCACCGGAAAACCCGCTGG
>JAFLCY010000101.1 GCA_017303485.1 Rhodobacterales bacterium | reverse complement strand
CAGGGCAAGACCGTTACGCTGACGCCGACGCATGTGAAATCCGGCAAGCCGATGTTCGTCTTTCGCGACGCCACGGCGGGTGAAACCTACCCGGCCTGCCGCTTCCTTTTCGGTGCGGATGCCACGGAAACCGGGATCACCCTCGACTTCAACCGCGCCATCTCGCCGCCCTGCGCCTTCACCGATTTTGCCATCTGCCCGCTGCCGCCGCCGGGCAACGTCCTTCCGTTCCGCATTGAGGCGGGGGAACTGGCCCCATAGGTCGGCGCGTGCCCCGACTCGCCCGTTCGCATCGCGCTGACGGCAAGGCGACCGGCCTGCCGCCTATGCGCTACCGTCAAAGCGAAAAGGCACGCCCTGCGGCGTGCCTTTCAGCCTTTCGGATTTACTATTGTCCGCAGGCAACTCATCGATACTCAAAGGGCCGAAAAGGCGCCCGCACGCGGGCAGTCAGTCTTTCGCCCGTTCCACATAGCTGTCGTCGTCGGTGTTGATGACGATCCGGGTGCCCGGCCCGATATGGGGCGGAACCATGATCCGAAGGCCGTTGTCGGTCATCGCCGGCTTGTAGCTGGACGAGGCCGTCTGACCCTTCACCACCGGCTCGGTCTCGGTGATCTCGACGGTGATCTTCTGCGGGACTTCCAGCGCGATCGGGACCCCGTCGAAGGTCTTCACATAGCAGCGCATGCCTTCCTGCAGGTAGGGCTTGTTCGCCCCCATGATGTCCTCGGTGACGACGACCTGTTCGTAGGTGGTCGGCTCCATGAAATGGAAACCCTCGCCATCCTCATAGAGGTAGTCATATTCCCGCTCGTCCACCGTGGCTTTCTCGACCATCTCGGTCGTCCGCCACCGTTCGCTGACCTTCACGCCATCCGAAATCCGGCGCATGTCGACGCTTGTCGTGGGGGTGCCCTTGCCGGGGTGGAAGTTGGACGCAGTCAGGACGACGTAGAGCCTGCCGTCCATTTCGACGACGTTGCCCTTGCGAAGCGAGGAGGCGATGACTTTCAAAGGTCGGGTCCTTGTGAATGGGGGTCCGGTCCCCTAGACCGGCGTCTGCCCGCGCCCGTAACCGATCCGAACCGGAATTTCCAGATGAATCCCGCATCCCGATGGTGGAGCCCCTCACGCCATGCCGACCGGAGGCCGCTGCTTCTGGCGCGCAACCGCATCCAGACAGCGATCCGGGGCTGGCTTTCGTCCGAGGGGTTCACCGAGGTCGATCCTGCCGCGCTGGCGGCCAGCCCGGGGAACGAAGCGCATCTGCATGGCTTCGCAACCGAGGCGATCGGCAACGATGGTGTTCCGCGAACGATGTATCTGCACACGTCGCCCGAATTCGCAATGAAGAAGCTGCTGGCGGCAGGAGAGAGCCGGATCCACGCCTTCAGCCATGTCTGGCGGAACCGGGAACGGGGGGCGCTGCATTCGCCCGAGTTCACGATGCTGGAGTGGTATCGCGTGGGGGAAGGCTACGACGTCCTGATGGCCGACACGATGGCCTTCCTCCGCATGGCTGCAGAGGAGACCGACGCGCGGGTCCTCCGGTTCCGGGAGCGGGTCTGCGATCCGTTTCAGGCGCCGGAGCGGGTATCGGTGGCGGAGGCCTTCGCGACCCATGCCGGGGTGGACCTGCTGCAGTCGATCCGGGGCGACGGGTCAACGGACGCGGCGGCTCTGGGGGCGGAACTGGACCGCATCGGACTGCGGCGGGCGGCGGATGACACCTGGTCGGACATGCTGAGCCGGGTCTTGTCGGAGAAGGTGGAGCCGAAGCTTGGGATCGGGCGGGTGACGATCCTGGATCATTATCCCTCGGCCGAGGCAGCACTGGCGCGGAAGGTGCCGGGGGATGCCAGGGTGGCGGAGCGGTTCGAGGTCTATGCCTGCGGCGTCGAGCTGGCGAACGGGTTCGGCGAGCTAACCGACCCGGAAGAGCAGCGGCGGCGCTTCGAGGCGGAGATGACGGAGAAGGCGCGGGTCTATGGCGAGAGCTACCCGCTGGACGAGGATTTCCTGTCGGCGCTGGCGGGGATGCCACCGGCAGCCGGGATCGCGATGGGGTTCGACCGGGTGGTGATGCTGGCCACGGGGGCGCCCCGGATCGACGATGTGATGTGGACCCCGGTGCCATAAGCCACAACGGGCGGGCAGAGTTCATGCTCATTTGATTTCAACGGGTTGTCAGTGGGTGTTCAGCCCTTTCTGGCCTGTCGCCGGACGCATCGGTCGGGGCGGCTTTCAGATTGAGCGGCATACGCCGCAAGTCTTTGTCTCGCCTCTGGCGCAGAGCGCCAACCGGCTCGGGCGCCGGGGGTGCTTCGCCCCCCGAACCCCCCGAGAGTATTTGCGAAAAGAGCAAAGGGGGCTGACGAATTGGTGTCCCGGGCCCAACACGTCTTGCATTGGGGGCGTGAGGGGCGCAAAGAGGGCGCGTTTCGTCTGCGGGAGCAAAGGCATGACCCATCGTATCGCCATCCTCGGGGCCTCGGGCTATACCGGCGCCGAGCTGGTTCGTCTGATCGCGACGCATCCGTCGATGCAGATCGTCGCGCTGTCGGCCGACCGCAAGGCTGGCATGGCGATGGCAGAGGTTTTTCCGTTTCTGCGGCACCTTGACCTGCCGAAGCTGGTGAAGATCGACGAGATCGATTTTTCCAATGTTGACCTGTGTTTCTGCGCACTTCCTCATGCAACGACGCAGGAGGTGGTGGCGAAACTGCCGCGCAATCTGAAGATCGTCGACCTGAGCGCGGACTTCCGGCTGCGTGACCCGGCGGAATATGAGAAGTGGTATGGCCAGCCGCATACGGCGGTGGAGATCCAGAAGGAGGCGGTCTACGGGCTGACCGAGTTCTATCGCGGCGAAATCCGGGGTGCCCGGCTGGTGGCGGGCACGGGCTGCAACGCGGCGACGGGGCAGTTCGCGCTGCGGCCGCTGATCGCGGCTGGCGTGATCGACCTTGACGATATCCTGATCGACCTCAAGGCCGGGGTCTCGGGTGCGGGGCGGAGCCTGAAGGAGAACCTGCTTCACGCGGAATTGTCCGGCGGCACCCATACCTATTCGGCGGGCGGCAAGCACCGGCATCTGGGCGAATTCGACCAGGAGTTCTCCAAGATCGCCGGACGGCCCGTGCGTGTGCAGTTCACGCCGCATCTGCTGCCGATGAACCGGGGCATCCTGGCGACGGTCTATGTGAAGGGAGACGCGAAGACCGTTCATCAGGTGCTTGAAAAGGCCTATGAAAACGAGCCGTTCCTGAAGGTTCTGCCCTTTGGCGCGCTGCCCTCTACCCGGGACATCGCCGGGAGCAACTTCTGCCATCTGGGCGTGATCGGCGACCGCATTGCGGGGCGGGCGATGGTGGTCGCGGTGCTGGACAACCTGACAAAGGGCTCGTCCGGTCAGGCGATCCAGAACGCGAACCTGATGCTGGGTCTGCCCGAAACCGAGGGGCTGATGCTGGCCCCGGTCTTCCCCTAGGGGCTTGACCAGGGTCAAGGCGTTGCCAGCTATGGGGCTGGTAGAAGGCGCGCGTCTGAAGGGGTGACGCAGATGAGCGGCAAGGAATTCCGGGGTCTGAAGGGGCTGAAGAAGCAACGGCGCATCCAGGTGATCGCGCTGGCGGCGGTGGCGCTGTTGGGCGCGACGGGGCTGGTCGGCTATGCGATGCGCGACGGGATCAACTATTTCCGCTCGCCCAGCCAGGTGATGACCGAGCCGCCACGCGCGGGCGAGACTTTCCGGATCGGCGGGCTGGTGGTCGAGGGCTCGATCAAACGGGGGCATGGCACCGAGGTTGCCTTTGCGGTGACGGATACCAATGCCACCGTCCCGGTGCGTTATACCGGCATCCTGCCAGATCTCTTCGGCGAGGGTCAGGGGATGATCGCGCTGGGGCAGATGGAGGGCGATACCTTCGTCGCGACCGAGGTGCTGGCCAAGCATGACGAGAGCTACATGCCGAAGGAAGTGGTGGACGCGCTGAAGGAGCAGGGCGTCTACGTCGACCCCAAGGCCAAGCCCGCAAGCTGAGCGCGCGCTGCGGCAGGGCGGCGTTAAGGTCGCCTTGTCAGGCTTTCCCCCGTGTGAGGGGAGGGGCCGATGCCGAATGTCCGCGAGATTGCAGAAGAGATTGTCGCCCGCGAAGGCGGCTATGTGAATGATCCCGACGATCCCGGCGGGGCGACGAACCATGGTGTGACGATCCACACGCTGCGGCGGCTGGGGATCGACGTGAACCGCGACACGCGGATCGACGCAGGCGATGTGAAGGCGCTGAGCCGGGCACAGGCGGTGGAGATCTACCTGAAGCACTACTTCGAGGCGCCGGGGATCGGGGCCTTGCCCGAGGCGTTGCAGGCGAGCGTTTTCGACATGTATGTGAACGCGGGCGGCAACGCGGTGAAGATCCTTCAACGGCTTCTGACCGACATGGGCTTTCCCTGCGAGCCGGATGGCGAGATCGGGCCGCAGACCATTCGTGCGGCGCAAGCGGCCTGGGAAGCGGCGCCCTCGCATCTGGTGGATGCTTACGGGATCGCGCGGCGGAACTACTATTACGCCCTGGCGGACAAGCGCCCCGCGAGCCGGAAATATGCCCGCGCGAAGGATGGCGGCAAGGGAGGCTGGATCAAACGGGCGGAGGAGTTCATGGCGCCGAAATACCGGCTGACGGCGGCGCAGCATGCGGCACGGGTGGCGGCATGGGGGTGATCGGCAAGCTGATCGGCTCTCCCGCGGCGGTGAGTGCGCTGGGGGAAGCGGCGCAGGGGGTGGCGGAGGTCTTCGTGCCTTCGGCGACGAAGAAGATGGAATATTCCGCCGAGGCGCAGATGGCGGCGCTGCGGCAGTTGGGAGAGGAGTATCAGCATCCGGCCCTGAGCTGGTTCGACCGGCTGGTGAACGGGCTGAACCGGCTGCCGCGGCCGTTCCTCGCTTTCGGGACCATCGGGCTTTTCGTCTATGCGATGGTCGACCCGCAGGCTTTTGCGCTGCGGATGGTGGGGTTGAATGCCGTGCCGGAGCCGTTGTGGTGGCTGTTGGGCGCCATCGTCGCCTTCTACTTCGGCGCGCGGGAGACCTATTACTTCCGCAACCGCGCGGTCGCCTCGCCATTTGCAGCAGGCGGGGCGGCGGCGGAGGAGAATGCGGCGCTGGAGGATTGGCGGCAGGGGTGATCCCCCTGCCGATCCTTGACCTCTGATCGGGCCTCTGGCATGGCCTTGGGGATCAGAGGATGTGATCAAATGAACCTGTTCGCCGATATCCGTGAGCTTGTGGTGGCCGAGCTGGAGGGCCTGATGGCCGAAGGCGCGCTGCCCGGCGGTCTGGACCTTGCCGCCGTCGCGGTGGAGCCGCCGCGCGATGCCGGACATGGCGAGATGGCGACCAATGCGGCGATGGTGCTGGCGAAGCCGGCGGGGATGCAACCCCGCGTGATTGCCGATCTCTTGGCAGCGAAGCTCATGCAGGACCCGCGGGTCGCGGGGGCGGATGTGGCGGGGCCGGGGTTCCTGAACCTGCGGCTGGAACCGGCGGCCTGGCAGGGGTTGGTCCGCGAGGTGCTGGAGCGGGGGGTGGACTATGGCCGGTCCTCGCTGGGCGGGGGCCGGAAGGTGAACGTGGAGTTCGTCAGCGCCAACCCGACCGGGCCGATGCATGTGGCCCATGCGCGGGGCGCGGTGGTGGGCGATGCGCTGGCCTCGCTTCTGGATTTCGCCGGTTATGCGGTCACGCGGGAATATTACATCAACGATGGCGGCGGGCAGGTCGATGTGCTGGCCCGCTCGGCCTATGAGCGCTACCGCGAGGCGAACGGGCTGTCGCCCGAGATCGCCGAGGGGCTTTATCCGGGCGATTACCTGATCCCGGTCGGCGAGGCGCTGAAGGCAATGCACGGCGACCGGATGCTGGACATGCCGGAAAGCGAGTGGCTGGCGGAAGTGCGGGTCTTTGCCACCGACATGATGATGGCGATGATCCGTCACGATCTTGCGGCTTTGGGCGTGGAGATGGATGTCTACTCCAGCGAAAAGGCGCTGTACGGCACCGGCCAGATCGAGGCGGCGATCGAGCGGCTCAAGGGGCTTGGCCTGATCTACCAGGGCGTGCTTGAACCTCCGAAGGGCAAGGCGCCGGAGGATTGGGAGGCGCGGGAGCAGACGCTGTTCCGCTCGACCGAGTTCGGCGACGACCAGGACCGTCCGGTGCAGAAGTCGGACGGCAGCTGGACCTACTTCGCCCCCGACATTGCCTATCACTGGAACAAGGTGGAGCGCGGCTTTGATGAGCTGATCAACATCTTCGGCGCGGACCATTCCGGCTATGTCAAACGGCTGAAGGCCGTCGTCTCGGCCCTGTCCGAAAACAGGGTCAGCCTCGACATCAAGCTGATCCAGCTGGTCAAGCTGTTGAAGGGCGGCCAGATCGTCAAGATGTCGAAGCGGGCGGGCACCTTCGTCACCCTGCGCGACCTGATCGACGAGGTGGGGCCGGATGTCGTCCGCTTCGTCATGCTGACCCGCAAGAACGACGTGGCGCTGGACTTCGACTTCGACAAGGTGACCGAGCAGTCGAAGGACAACCCGGTCTTCTATGTGCAATACGCCAATGCCCGGGTGAACTCGATCCTGCGGAAAGCGCGGGAGGCCGGGCTGGATGTGAGCGATGCCTCGCTTTCCGCCGCGCATCTGGCGCATCTGGGGCATCCTGCGGAACTGGAAGTGATCCGCAAGCTGGGCGAATGGCCGCGGCTGGTGGAAATCGCCGCCAAGGGGCACGAGCCGCACCGGGTGGCCTTCTACCTTTACGAACTCGCCTCCGACTTCCATGGGTTGTGGAATCGGGGCAATGATGACGACAGCTTGCGGTTCATCCAGGGGGATACCGCAATTTCTGCGGCGAAAATCGCCCTTGCCCGGGCCGTGGGCGTTGTTATTTGCGCTGGCCTTGGTATCCTTGGCGTGACTCCGGTCGAGGAAATGCGCTGACGATAGGGCGCCCCGCCGGGTGTGAGGCGTGAATGCGAGGGGCGGATCAACCACCCCGCAGGCAGGGGCAGCAGATGGCGGACGCGGATCATGACTTCGGTGGCGGCTTCTCCTCCGCGCGGCAAGTGCCGCGGCAGGCCGTGCGGGACGTCGGGGCGACCGAAAAGCTGCAACGCCGGGTCAATCTTGCCGGGGGGCTGACCTCGTTGGCACTGGTCGTGGGCCTTGGCGTCTGGGGCTACAAGCTGGCGGTGCGCGATGTGAACGGCGTCCCGGTGATCCAGCCCCCGCCGATCCGGGGGGCGAGGTCGCCGACAATCAGGGCCTTGCGGTGAATACGGTGGCTGCCGTGGGCATCGCCGCCCCGCCGCCGGAAAAGCTGGTGCTGGCCCCGCGCCCGGTGGAACTGGCGCCCGAGGATACGGCGGGCCTTGGTGGCACGCCGATGCCGGGGCTGTCGGAAGCCTCGGCCCCAACTGATCTTCTGACCGGAAACCCGGATCTGGCGCTTGCCGCGGCCCCTCCGACGGAAAGCGCCAACCCGACCGAAGTGGCGGTCGATGCAGCTTTGGCCGAGGCGCTGGGGGAAATCCCCGGTGATGCGGCCGTGGCCGATGACCTGCCGCTGACCGAGGCGCTGGACGAACCCGCCCCGGAAGGTGCGATTACGGTCTCTCTGCGGCCGAAGGCCCGGCCGCGTGCCGGTGGTGCGGTGACTGCGGCCCCCGCCGAGGCGGTGGCGACGGCTGATGTGATGGAGGTCGATCCCGCAACCATCGCACCCGGAACCCGGCTGGTCCAGTTCGGCACCTTCGACACCGCCGAAGAGGCGCGCGCCGAATGGGTGCGCTTGCAGGGCCGCTTTGGCGAGCTGATGGCGGAAAAGGCGATGGTCGTGCAACCGGCAGAAAGCGGCGGGCGCACCTTCTATCGCCTGCGCGCGCATGGCTTCGAGGGCGAGGATGATGCGCGGCGCTTCTGCTCTGCCTTCGTCAGCGAGAACGCGGTCTGCATCCCGGTGCCGCAGAAATGACCGTGGGGCGCGGGGCGACGATCTTCGGCTGCGCCGGGCCGCAATTGCTGCCCGAGGAGCGGGCATTCTACCGCGATGCCGATCCCTTCGGCTTCATCGTCTTTGCCCGCAATATCGAGGACCCCGCACAGCTGCGGCGGCTGACTTCCGATCTGCGCGAGGCGGTGGGGCGGGATGCGCCGGTGCTGGTCGATCAGGAGGGCGGCCGGGTGCAGCGGCTCCGCAGCCCCCACTGGCGGGAATGGACCCCGCCCTTGGACACGGTGGACGGGGCAGGGTCGGTCGAGGCGGCGGAGCGGATCATGCGGCTGCGCGCCATGGTGATGGCGGCAGAGCTTGCGGTAGTGGGGATCGACGCCGACTGCATCCCGACGCTGGACGTGGTGCGGCCGGAAACCCACCCCTTCCTGATGAACCGCTGCTATGGCCGTGACCCGGAGACCGTGGCGCGCATCGGGCGCGCGGTGGCGGAAGGGCTGATGGCGGGGGGCGTCCTGCCGGTGATGAAGCACATGCCGGGCCACGGGCTCAGCCATGTCGACACGCATCATGACCTGCCGACAGTGGACGCCTCGCACGAGGAGCTGACGGCGGTCGATTTCGCGCCGTTCCGGGCATTGGCCGACCTGCCGATGGCAATGACCGCGCATCTGGTCTTTGCTGCGCTGGATGGCGGGCGTCCCGCGACGCAGTCCGAGGTGATGATCCGGGTGATCCGCGAGGAGATCGGCTTCAAGGGACTACTGATGTCGGACGACCTGAACATGCAGGCGCTGTCGGGCACGCTGGCGGAACGGACGGCCCGGACCATCGCGGCGGGGGTCGACATTGCGCTGCATTGCAAGGGCGACATGGCCGAGATGGTCGAGGTTGCCGGGGCGGCAGGAGTGATGGCGCCGGATGCTTTCGTTCGGGCCGGGGCGGCACTGGCGGCCCGGCGAGTCGCGACGGTGGACGTCGAGGCGGCGCTCGCCGGGCTGGCGCATGGCTGAGGAGGCCTGGGACCAGCCCGAACGCATCTCGCCCGAGGACCGGCTGGCCGCCGAGGCGCTGATCGTCGACGTGGACGGGTTCGAGGGGCCGCTGGACCTCTTGTTGACGCTGAGCCGGACGCAGAAGGTCGACCTCCGCAAGATCTCGGTGCTGGAGCTGGCCGAGCAGTATCTCGGCTTTGTCGAACGCGCGCAGACGCTGCGGATCGAGCTTGCGGCGGATTATCTGGTGATGGCGGCCTGGCTTGCCTTCCTCAAGTCGCGGCTCTTGCTGCCGCCCGAGCCGGGCGATGAGGGGCCGTCCGCCGAGGATCTTGCGGCGCATCTGGCCTTCCAGCTGGAACGGCTGCAGGCGATGCGGGATGCGGCGGCGCGGCTGATGGGGCGCGACCAGCTGGGGCGCGATTTCTTCGCCCGGGGCGTGCCGGAAGACCTGACGCATCACCGCAAGGTCAGCTACACGGCGACGCTTCTGGACCTGATGCGCGCCTATGCGCAGATCAGGACGAAGGACGAGTTCCGGCCCTTTGTGCTGGACCGCGAACATGTCTACACGATGGAACAGGCACTGGACCGGATGCGCGGGCTGATCGGTTATGTGGGTGACTGGGCCGCCTTGGTCAGCTTCCTGCCCGAGGGTTGGGACGTGACCCCGATGGCGCGTCGGTCCTCTCTTGCCGCCCATTTCGCGGCAGTGCTGGAGATGGCCAAGCGCGGTCAGGTGGTCTTGCGGCAGGGAGAGACCTTCGCGCCGATCGAGTTGCGCCGGAAGGACGGGTGATGGATACGAGTGAAGAAAGCCTGTTCGACGCACCGCCGATGGGCGAACAGGAGCGTATGGTCGAGGCGATCCTGTTCGCCAGCGCCGAACCCGTGACGGTGGCGGAACTGGTCGCGCGGATGCCGCATGGCGCGGACCCGGCCGAGGCGCTGGTGCATCTGACCCGGCGCTACGAGGGGCGGGGGGTCAACCTTGTCCGCGTGGGGGATGCCTACGTCTTCCGCACGGCGGCCGATCTGGGTTTCCTCATGCGGCGCGAGACGGTCGAGGTGCGCAAGCTCAGCCGCGCCGCCATCGAGACGCTGGCCATCGTGGCCTACCACCAGCCGGTGACCCGGGCCGAGATCGAGGAAATCCGCGGTGTCGCGGTCAGCCGGGGCACTGTCGATCAGTTGATGGAACTGGAATGGATCCGCCTGGGGCGGCGGCGTATGACGCCGGGGCGACCGGTGACGTTCGTGGTGACGGAGACATTCCTTGATCACTTCGGTCTGGGGTCTGCGCGCGACCTGCCGGGGCTCAAGGAGTTGCGGGCCGCCGGTCTTTTGGACAACCGCCCCCTGCCGGGTCAGGCCCAGGCCGGTGACGAGGATGAGGAAGCGGCAACCGGACAGAGCGAACTGTTCGAGGATTGAAGGGCGGCAAGATGAACCTGAACGGCCTTTTCAACATGCTGACCAAGATGTTCATCCGCACTGCCGTGGATGTGGGCGTAGACTACGCGGCCAGCCGGGGCAAGCCGGAGGCGGAAATGACCCCGGAAGAGCGCGAGCAGGCGAGAAAGGCACGCGACCTTGCGGCCCGGGCGAAGGACGTGTCGAGGATCACCCGCCGTCTCTGGCGGTAAGCCCGCAGGGGCGGTCAAGACCCAGCAAGGCCATGGTCCGGGACAGCGGGCCGGGCAGGGAAAGCCCGGGCTGGATGTAGAGGCCGGTCGCCAGCCGGTCATCCAGCCGCGTCATCCAGGTCACAGACAGGAAGGGTGCAGGGGGCTGGCGGGACAGGTAGGGGTTCACCGAGCCAAGCTCGCCCCCGACAAGGGCTGACAGACTGTCGGACAAAGCCTCCACCTCGTCCTGCGAGGCGCGCCAGCGCATCGGTACCGGCCCCGGCATCCCGGCCCCCGTTACCTGCACAAGGCTGAACCAGCCGTCGGTCAGCGCCACCGAGCAGGAGATCACATGATCGGGCGAGCTGTCCGGCCAGACCTCGAAGGTCAGGCGATGGGCATAGGCGGGCAGGGCCGCGATCATCGCGGCGAGGCCAAGCGCCAGCCCTTGTGCCCGGTGAACCCGCATCGGCGCCCCTCCCGGGGTCACGTCGCCTGCGGGCAGTCTAGCACGAAATCGCCGTCAGGCCGACCGGAACTGCTTGGCGAGTTTCAGGCCCTGGCCCTGGTAGTTCGAGGCGATCCCCGCTCCGTAAAGGGTTTCCGGGCGTTCGGACATCCGTTCATAGACCAGCCGACCGACGATCTGGCCATGCTCCAGCACGAAAGGCGCCTCGTGGCAGCGTACCTCCAGCACCCCGCGTGAGCCTGCGCCCCCGGCAGCGGCGTGGCCAAAGCCGGGATCGAAGAAGCCGGCGTAATGGACGCGGAACTCGCCGACCATCGCCAGATAGGGGGCCATCTCGGCGGCGTAGTCGGGCGGAATAGTCACCGCCTCGCGGCTGACGAGGATGTAAAAGGCGCCGGGGTCGAGGATGATGCGGCCATCGGTGGAATGCAGTTCTTCCCAGAAGTCGGCGGCGGGGTAATGGCCGATCCGGTTTAGGTCGACCACCCCGGTATGTGGCTTGGCGCGGTAGCCGACCAGCGTGCCGGTGGCGGACTTCAGGTCGACCGAGAAACCGAGGCCTTCGGAAATCACCGCCTGGCCCGAGACGAGCGAGTCGGCAGCATGGAGCGCGGTCAGTTCGGCGTCGGACAGGACCGCCTGACCCTGCCGGAAGCGGATCTGGTTCAGCCGCTGGCCTTCCCGCACGAGAACCGAAAAACTGCGCGGACAGACCTCGGCGTAGAGAGGCCCCGTGTAGCCTTCGGGGATGCGGTCGAACTCCACGCCGCCATCGGTGATGGTGCGGGTCAGAAGGTCCAGCCGCCCGGAGGAGCTTTTGGCATTGGCAACGGCGGTGATCCCGGGCGGCAGGGCAAGGCGCTCGGCCAAGGGAATGACATAGACGCAGTTCTTTTCCAGCACCGCACCATCGGCCAGCCGGACCTCGTGCATGGTGAACTCTGCCAGCCGTTCCTCCACCGAGCGGCCCTTTCCGGCCAGGAAGGAGGCGCGGACGCGATAGGCCACCGGGCCAAGCCGCAGATCAAGGCTGGCGGGCTGAAGCTGGTCATCCTGGATGGCCGGTGTCGCGGCAAGCGCGCCCTGGGCGATCAACTGGCGCAGGGTCTGCGCAGGCAACACTCCGGATGTCATCGCTTTCCCCCGCCGGTCAGATATGAAACCGCCCGCGCTGCCGCAGGGCAGGCGGGCGGGTTCTCGATGGTCGGGCCGGAGAGATTCGAACTCTCGACCTCCCGCCCCCCAGACGGACGCGCTAACCAGGCTGCGCTACGGCCCGACACGGGGGGATACATACTGGTATTCCGGGCCGGTGCAAGCGGGAAAGCGCATCCTGACGTCAGCGGTCGCCGCCTTCGGCACGCTCGGCCAACCGGGCGCGCAGCGCGGCAAGGCGCTGGACCAGATCGGCAAGGTTGCGCTGGTGACCCCGCAGGCTTCCGCGCGGCAATGCCCTGATCATGCTGGCAAATGTGGTGTCGGTCCGCAGCGTTGGCTTGCGGGCCGGGGCCGGCGCGGCGGGAGGGTCGGCCCGCGAAAGCGCGGGTGGGGTGTCGAACAGCGGCAGAACGGATTGCTCGACGGGCGCTCGACTGCGGGGTGGCGGCGGGGCAGGGTCGGCTTCGGCATCCTCGACCGCTATGAAACCGGCTTCGGGCACCTCGGCGTCGTCCATACCGGGATCGACCGCATCGGCAATTGGCGCGGCGGTCAGTTCGTCGATGCTGACCGAATCGTCGGTCAGGCCTGCGACATGGCGCACGCCGTGATCGCGCAGGATCTTCTGCACGCCCCGGATCGTCAGACCCTCGTCGTGCAGAAGCCGCTTGATCCCGGACAGCAGCGCCACATCGTACGGACGGTAGTACCGCCGCCCGCCAGCGCGTTTCACCGGCTTGATCTGCGGAAACCGGCTTTCCCAGAACCGCAGCACATGTGCGGGGGTGTCCAGGGAATCGGCGACCTCGCTGATGGTGCGGAAGGCGTCCGGCGACTTGTCCATCCGCTAGCCCTTCTCAGCGCTTCTTTCCGGCGGCCACGCGGTCCTTCATCAGGTGCGACGGGCGGAAGGTCAGGACGCGGCGGGGCGAAATCGGAACCTCTTCGCCGGTCTTGGGGTTGCGGCCGACGCGGGCGGTCTTGGACCGGACCGAGAAGGTGCCGAAGGAGGAAATCTTCACGGTTTCGCCCGAGGCCAGGGCATCGGACATGTGTTGCAGCACCGCTTCGACGAGGTTGGCAGATTCGTTGCGGCTGAGGCCCACCTCACGAAACACGGCTTCGCTGAGGTCCATCCGGGTCAAGGTCTTCTCGCTCATCGCATCCCCCCGTGAGCTTGTTATCGGGCGAGGATGCTGCGGATGGATTTACGAGTCAATATCAAGCACTTGGGAAGCGGCGTTAAAGGCGCTTACCAGCGCAGCACGACCGAGCCCCAGGCCAGCCCGCCACCGATGGCCTCGGTCACCACCAGATCGCCGGATTTGATCTGCCCGCGGGCCTTGCCGACCGACAGCGCCAGCGGAATCGAGGCGGCCGAGGTGTTGCCGTGGTCCTGCACGGTGACGACGACGCGCTCCATCGGGACCTGCATCCGCTTGGCGGTGCCCTCGATGATGCGGATGTTGGCCTGATGCGGCACGATCCAGTCGACGTCCTCGCTGGTGAGCCCCGCCTTGTCCAGCGCGTGATGCGCGGTTTCGGCAAGCTTTTCAATGGCGTGGCGGAAGACTTCCTTGCCCTCCATTACCAGGTGCCCGGTGGTGCCGGTCGAGGTGCCGCCGTCGACGTAGAGGATGTCCTTGTAGCGGCCATCCGAGTTCAGGTCGGTCGCAAGGATGCCGCGGTCGGCGGTGTTCCCGGCGCCTTCGGTCGCTTCCAGCACCACGGCCCCGGCGCCATCGCCGAACAGGACGCAGGTGCCGCGGTCCTTCCAGTTCATCAGGCGCGAGAAGGTTTCGGCCCCGATCACCAGCACACGGGTCGCCTGGCCCGAGAGGATCAGCGCATTGGCATTGGTCAGGGCGAAGACGAATCCGGCGCAGACCGCCTGGACGTCGAAGGCGAAGCCCTTGGTCATGCCAAGCGCAGCCTGAACCATGGTGGCGACCGAGGGAAAGGTGAGGTCCGGGGTCGAGGTCGCGACGATGATCGCGTCGATCTCGCTGGCGTCGATTCCGGCGTCGGCAAGGGCCGCCGTCGCGGCGCGGGTGGCAAGGTCGCTGGTCGCCTGGCCTTCGGCGGCGAAATGACGGCGCTCGATGCCCGAGCGCGAGCGGATCCATTCGTCCGAGGTTTCGACAATGGCTTCGAATTCAGCGTTCGGGACGACACGGTCGGGCAGATAGTGCCCGACGCCCCTGACTGCGGCGCGTAACGTCATTCGGAAGGATTGCCTCCGGTCCCGGCCGTTTCGGCCCCCACTTGCGCATCCTGCCCCGCGGCTTCGGCGGATGCAACCCGCGCCGCAAGGCGTTCCAGGAAACGAACCTGTGCCAGTTGGTAGGCCAGTCCGATGGCGGCAGCGATCCCGGTGGCGTCGGCCGAGCCATGCGACTTGACCACGGTGCCGTTCAGGCCAAGGAACACCCCGCCGTTCACCCGGCGCGGATCAATGCGCCGCTGCAACCGATGAAGCGCCCCCCGGGCAAGCGCCGCGCCGAACTTGGCGAGCAGCGTCGATGTCAGGGTCTGTTTCAGCAGGTCGCCAACTAGTCGCGCAGTGCCCTCGATGGCCTTCAACGCGACATTGCCGGTGAAGCCGTCAGTCACGATCACATCGACGCGATCCGACAGGATGTCGGTGCCTTCGACGAAGCCGACATAGTCGAAACTGCCGACTTCGGCGCTGCGGGAGAGAAG
>JAFLCY010000100.1 GCA_017303485.1 Rhodobacterales bacterium | reverse complement strand
ACCAACCCATTGAAATCAGTTCGCGCACGTCGTCGGCCGCGCACGGCCACCCCATCCGCCCGTTTACACCAGCCCCCCTCCGCCCCTACACTCCCCCAGCATCCCGGAGGTCGCCATGCCCCTGCCCCTCGCCCCCCTGATCCCCCTCGCCATCCGCCTCGGCGTCGTCGCGACAACCACCTTCGCCCTGACCCGGCTGATCCAGTCCGCAAGCCATCCCGGCCGCACCGACCAGCGGGCCGAGGATGCGCTGGACGATCTTGGCGAAGGCCTCTCGCTGCACCGCCCCGCCGACCGGAGCGAGCAGACCAACGCCAGTGCCCGGCTGCGCCGCGTCATCCGGTTCCGGGGCCGGGCCTATGAGGTCGACGCCGGCCTGATGGCCCGCTTCCGCCTGCGGGAGCGGCCGGAGTGAAGCTCTACCATTCCCCGGCCTCGCCCTTCGTCCGCAAGGTGATGGTCCTGCTCAATGAGGCGAAGGCCACCGACCGCGTGACGCTGGTGCCCGCGATGGGCACCCCGCTCGACCCCGGCAGCATGCCGGTCGATCGCAACCCCCTGGGCAAGATCCCGGCGCTGGAGCGGCCTGACGGCCCGACCCTCTACGACAGCCGGGTGATCACCCGCTACCTGGACGACCTGTTGCACGCAGGTCTCTATCCCGCCGCCCCGCATCTCTGGGACACGCTGGTGATCGAGGCCACCGGCGACGGCATCGCCGAGGCCGCCGTCCTCATGCGCTACGAGATGCACGTCCGTCCCGAAGCGACCCGCTCGCCCGACTGGGCCGGGGCGCAGTGGCAGAAGATCGCCCGCGCGCTGGCCGCACTGGAGGAACGCTGGATGAGCCATCTCTCCGGCCCGGTCGACATGGGCCAGGTCGCGGTCGGCGCCGCGCTTGGCTATCTCGACTTCCGCCATTCCGAACGGAACTGGCGCAACAATCGCCCTGCGCTGGCCAACTGGTTTGCCACCTACGCAGACCGCCCGGCAATGCAGGCGACCGCCCCGACCTGAACCGCGCGATCAGAACACGCGGCCAAAGCGTTCGGGCAGGCGCACCACATAGTCTTGCCGCTTCTGGAACGCCATCTGGAAATAGCCCCGCCCGCCCCAGCGGCTTTGCACGATATTGGCCCGCAATTCGGCCAGCAGCTCTTCGATCCGGTCGTCCAGATCTTCCACCGGCCGGCTGCTCATAAGACTCATGTAGTCGCGGGCATGTTTGGCCCGCCTGCCCCACCATTTGGCCCGGAACGCCCGCGCCTCGCGAATCTGGGGGTTTTCGGCCAGTGTTTCGGCCCTCTGTCCGGCGATATCGGCCACGAGACCCGTGGAGACATAGTGCAGATGGGCCATGTAAAGCCCGTTCGGGAGATAGGGTTGCCCCGGAACCGCGTGAAAGCCGACTGACCAGCCGGGGCGGGAAAAGACGATCAGCGGCTTGCAGTAATCCTGCTCGCAGCGGACATGGCGGCGTTGGGCGAGGATCGGGCGGTCCATATCCAGCGGGGCCTCGCCCTCGCGCTCGAAGACGTTGAAACCGAACGCCCGCAGGGCTGGCGAGGCGCTGCGGTGCTGTTCGGCAAACTCCACCAGCGAGACACCAAGCGCGGGATCGACGAAGACCAGCTCGTCGACATCCCCCGCAATCACGCCATCATACTGGGACAGAAGGAAATTCGCGAAGGTGTTCAGGACTTCGAAGCGGTTGGAATCGAAGTTCCCGTCAACCGAGAGCCGTGGCAGGTAGATCAGCCGGCAGCCCTCGGCCAGGGCGACAATCGCCGGATCACCACCATGAGTTATGACATACAGGTTCTCCCGCCCCAGCATCGCGCCGTAATGGCCCAGCCAGAGCCGGAAATATGCCTCCTCCTGATGGACCATCGTCAAGGCTGCGTATCTTGCCAATTGCGCTCCTGCCGGTCGCTTCTGCTCTACCAACCCGATATCGGCTCGGGCCCGTTTTCTCAACCGGCATCGGCGCGAAAACCGGGTTGCGGGCGCGACGGCGACACCTCGACAGCACAGTCGACTGGTTTCCTGTGCCATTCCGCCCACTGTGCGCCTTTGTCCGCTGGACGTGGGCAAAAGCCTTGGCTAAACACGCGCCCGGCGGGGCGTGGATTTCCATTGCCCCTCAAGGTATATGGAGGTCGGCGTCACCGACCTGAAAGGGGAGAAGATCTCGTGTCCCACGCAGACGATCACGCAGGCACCGGCGAAGGCACTCGGCGGGATTTCCTGTACTACGCAACGGCGGGCGCCGGGGCGGTGGCCACTGGTGCCGCGGTCTGGCCGCTGGTCAACCAGATGAACCCCTCGGCCGACACGCGGGCCCTGGCCTCGATCATGGTCGATGTCTCGGCGGTCGAGGTCGGCACGCAGCTCACGGTGAAATGGCTGGGCAAGCCGGTCTTCATCCGTCGCCGCAGCCCTGAAGAGATCGACGCCGCGCGCAACACCGCGCTGACCGACCTCGTCGATGCGAATTCCGAGAATGCCAACAAGCCGGGCACCGATGCCGCCGACACCAACCGCACGCTGGACGAGGCGGGCGAATGGCTGGTGATGATGGGGGTCTGCACCCATCTCGGCTGCGTGCCGCTGGGCAACGGCTCGGGCGAGTTCGGCGGCTGGTTCTGCCCCTGCCACGGCTCGCACTACGACACCGCCGGACGCATCCGCAAAGGGCCCGCACCCCGGAACCTGGCGGTTCCCGTCGCGGCCTTCTCTGACGAAACCACGATCAAGCTTGGGTAAGGACCAGAATCATGGCCGGAATTCCGCACGACCATTACGAGCCCAAGACCGCTGGTGAGCGCTGGCTGAACAAGCGCCTGCCCATCGTCGGGCTCTTGTACGACACCATCATGATCCCCACGCCCAAGAACCTGAACTGGATGTGGATCTGGGGCATCATCCTGACCTTCTGCCTTGCCTTGCAGATCGTCACCGGCATCGTCCTGGCGATGCACTACACCCCGCATGTCGACAAGGCCTTCGCCTCGGTCGAGCATATCATGCGCGACGTGAACGGCGGCTACATGCTGCGCTATCTGCATGCCAACGGGGCCTCGCTGTTCTTCTTCGCCGTCTACCTGCACATCTTCCGCGGCCTCTACTACGGCAGCTACAAGGCCCCGCGCGAGGTGACCTGGATCGTCGGGATGATCATCTACCTCCTGATGATGGGCACCGCATTCATGGGCTATGTCCTGCCCTGGGGTCAGATGTCCTTCTGGGGCGCCACCGTGATCACCGGCCTCTTCGGCGCGATCCCCGGCATCGGCGAAGCGATCCAGACCTGGCTTCTGGGCGGCCCGTCGGTGGACAACGCCACGCTGAACCGCTTCTTCTCGCTGCACTACCTCCTTCCCTTCGTGATCGCCGCGCTGGTCGCGGTCCACATCTGGGCCTTCCACACCACCGGCAACAACAACCCGACCGGGGTCGAGGTGCGCCGTGGCTCGAAAGAGGAAGCCGAGCGCGACACCGTGCCGTTCTGGCCCTACTATGTGATCAAGGACCTCTTCGCCCTGGCGGTGATCCTGGCGGTGTTCTTCGCCGTGGTCGGCTTCATGCCGAACTTCCTGGGCCACCCCGACAACTACATCGAGGCGAACCCGCTGGCGACGCCCGCGCATATCGTGCCGGAATGGTACTTCCTGCCGTTCTACGCGATCCTGCGCGCCTTCACCGCGGATGTCTGGGTGGTGATCGCGGCCAACTGGCTGTCCTTCGGCATCATCGACGCCAAGTTCTTCGGCGTGCTGGCGATGTTCGGCGCCATCGCGATCATGGCGCTTGCGCCCTGGCTGGACACCTCGTCGGTGCGGTCGGGCCGCTATCGTCCGATGTTCAAGTGGTGGTTCGCGCTGCTGTGCATCGACTTCGTCGTGCTGATGTGGTGCGGCGCGATGCCTGCGGAAGAGCCCTATGCCACGATCAGCCTGATCGCGGCGGCCTACTGGTTCGCCTACTTCCTGGTCATCCTGCCGCTTCTGGGCGTGATCGAGAAGCCGCTGGCCCAGCCCGCGACCATCGAGGAAGACTTCAACGCCCACTATGGCTCCAAAGCCCATCCGGCCGAGTGAGAGGATATCCAGCATGTTCCGCAAGATCGCACTCATCGCCGCTTCGGCCCTGACCCTGACCACCGGCGGCGCCTTCGCCGCCGAGGGTGGTGGGCATATCGAGGACGTGGCCTTCGCCCATGAAGGCCCGTTCGGCAAATTCGACCAGTTCCAGCTCCAGCGCGGCCTTCAGGTCTATACCGAGGTCTGCGCCGCCTGCCACGGGCTGAAATATGTGCCGCTGCGCACCCTGTCCGACCACGGTGGCCCGGGGCTTCCGGAAGATCAGGTCCGGGCCTATGCCAAGCAGTTCACCGTGACCGACAAGGAAACCGGCGAGGACCGCGAGGCCATTCCGGCCGACAACTTCCCCGCCAACACCAACGCGGGTGCCCCTGACCTGTCGCTGATGGCGAAAGCGCGGGCCGGGTTCCACGGGCCCTATGGCTCGGGCATCAACCAGTTCTTCCGTGGCATGGGCGGGCCGGAATACATCCACGCGATCCTCACCAGCTATACCGGCGAGGAAAAGGAAGAATTCGGCACCACCTTCTACGAGAATCATGCCTTTTCGACGGGCTGGATCTCGATGCCGCCTCCGCTGTCGGACGATCAGGTAACCTATGCCGACGGCACCAAGGCGACCGTGGACCAGATGTCGATGGATGTCTCGTCCTTCCTGATGTGGGCCGCCGAGCCGAAGCTGATGGACCGCAAGAACGCCGGCTTCGTCAGCGTGATCTTCCTTCTGGTGCTGTCGACCCTTCTGTACCTGACCAACAAGCGGATCTGGGCCGGGATCAAGGGCAAGAAGCACGCCTGACCGTAACGCCAGCAAGTATCGGAAAACCCCGCCCTCGCGCGGGGTTTTTCATTTCCGGCCGAGGTAGTCCTGCACGGCGGGTGGCGGATTGGCGAGAAGCTCACCTGTCGGGACTGGCGGATGGACAACTCCCTCCGCGACAAAGGCCGTGTCACCGCCTAGCGCGACGGCGTCCTGCGGATCATGCGTCACCATCAAAACCAGCGCACCGGTCTCGTCGGCCACGTCCCGGACCAGCTCCAGCATTTCCGTGCGCAAGGCGGGGCCAAGCGCGGCGAAGGGCTCGTCCAGAAGAAGGATGGGCCGCGCACGCAGCAGGGCGCGGGCAAGGGCTGCGCGGCTGGCCTGACCGCCGGAAAGCTGCGCCGGGCGGCGGGGACCAAGGCCCTGAAGGCCGACGCGCGCTAGGGCCTCGTCGATCCGGTGACGGTCGCTGTCGGTCAGTCGCAAGTCCGGGCGCAGGCCAAGGCCAAGGTTCTGCGCCACGGTCAGATGCGGAAACAGGTTCTGGTCCTGAAACAGGATCGTGACCGGCCGCTCGCCCGGCGGAACCGGCGTGAGGTCCCGCCCCTGCCACAGCACCCGTCCCCCAGTCTGCGGGAAAAAGCCGGAGATCACCGACAGCAGTGTGGACTTGCCCGCGCCCGATGGCCCCATCACCGCGATCCGGCTGCCTGCGGGGGCGGACCAGTCGGCGGTCAGGCGGAACTCTCCCTGCGTGATGGTCAGTCGGTCAAGCTGCAGCACGGCGGCCTCCGGCGTCAAAGGCCCAGAACAGGGCAAAGGAGAGGGCGACAAGGATCAGCGCGGCGGCGGCGGCGGCCTCCATCCGGTAGGCCCCGGTCAACTGGCTGACGACCAGCGGCAGGGTGGCCTGCCGTTCCCCGGCAAAGAGGGCGATCACCCCGAGGTCGCCCATCGACAGCGCCGCCGCGATCCCGGCCCCGAAGCCCAGCGGACGCGCCAGACGCGGCAGCACCAGCCAGCGCAGCCGGGGCCAGCCTGTCAGCGACAGGCTGTCGGCAAGGCGACCATAGGCGGCCTGCAAGGCCCGCGTCTCGGGCAGCAGGATCCGGAAGAGATAGGGCAGCGACAGGGCGCCATTGACCAGGATTGTCACCGGCAACGCAAGGCTCATCGGAGCGGCAAAGGGCCGGATCAACAGGAACAACCCGGTCCCCAGCACCAGACCCGAGGTCGCCAGCGGCAGGGTCGCGGCCAGTTCGACCAGCGCGCTGCGGCGGCGGGCCGCAGCCAGCGCCAGCGTCAGCGCGATGACGGTGGTCAGAAGCGTCGATGTCACAGCCACCAGGATCGACCTTCCGGCGGCTGGCAGGACCGATGCGGGCAGGTCGCCAAGCCCCGGAAGGCCACGCAGAAGGACCGCGCCAAGCGGCATGGTCAGGAAAAGGCCCGTCGCCACCAGCGCGCTGGTATCTCCCCAATGCCGCCAGCCCGCGGGGGCGCTCAGCCGAAGGTCACGGTCCAACCCGGCCCCAAAGCCTGCGGGCCGCGTCAGCACCCATGCGGCCAGTGCGGCAAGCGACCCGATGGCCAGTTGCACTCCCGCCAATCCCGAGGCACGGCCCAGATCGAACTCGAACCGCACCGCCTGATAGATCGCCAGTTCGATGGTGGTCGCCGAAGGCCCGCCGCCAAGGGTGATGACCACCGCGAAACTGGTCAGGCAGATCACCAGAATCACCAGCGCGACCCCCGGCAGCACCTCACGCAGCATCGACCATTCCAGATGACGGAAAGTTGCGCCCGGACCGAACCCGAGCGACTGCGCCAACCGGATGCGCTCGGCCGGAATGGCAAGCCAGCCTTGCAGGATCATCCGGGTGGCCAGGGGTAGGTTCAGGAAGACATGCGCCAGCACCACGCCATGCAAACCGTAGATCGACACCTGCGGCAGGCCAAGTGCGGCAAGGACCTGATTGAAAAGGCCCGAGCGGCCAAAGACTGCCAGAAGACCCAGCACCGCGACAACGGCGGGAAGCAGGAAGGGCGCACCCATCAGGGTGATCAGCGCGGACCTGCCGGGGAACCTGCGGCGGGCCAGGGCGCGGGCGACCGGGATGGCGAGAAGGGTCGAAAAGACGGCGGACAGAACGGCCTGCACCAGCGAGAACCGCACCGCCGCCCAATCCGCCGGGCCAAGCGCAAGGCCCGCCCCCCGCCAACCGACGGCCAGCAGAGGGGCGATCACCAGCGCCAGCAGCAAGGCCGCCAGCGCAGGTGCAAGCAGGCTCAGCGGGCGAGCGCCGCTTGCCATTCGGGCAACGCCGCGTCGCGGGCGGCTTGAGCGTCTTCGGCAGACAGCAGCAGCGACTTCGCCGGACGGAAAGTGTCGAAGCCATCCGGCAGGCCCGCCGCCGGGGTCACGGCAGGATACATCCAGTTGGTCTGCGGAATCGCCGACTGGAACGCATCGGTCAGCATGAAGTCGAGGAACTTGTCCGCCAGCTCCGGCTGGTCGCTCGCGGCCAGTTTCCCGGCAACCTCGATCTGCATGTAATGGCCTTCGTCGAACAGCGCGGCCGCCTTGCTGTCATCGCTTTCCGCGATCAGGTGATAGGCGGGCGAGGTGGTGTAGGACAGCACCATGTCGGCCTCGCCTTCGGTGAACAGGCCATAGGCCTCGGACCAGCCGGGGGTGACGGTGACGATATTGTCCGCCAGTGCCGACCAGACGCCAGCCGCCTTGTCGCCATAGGCCGCCTTCACCCAGAGCAGCAGCCCAAGGCCGGGGGTGGAAGAGCGGGGGTCCTGGATGACGATCTTCAGGTTCGAGGCAGCAAGCGCCTCGAAGGTTTTCGGAACATCGGTGACCTTGGTCTTGTCGTAGACAAAGGCGAACCAGCCCCAGTCGAAGGGCAGGAACAGCGGGTCGGCGTAGTCCACCGGCAGGTTCAGCGTCGGGCTTTTCCCGTGCGGAGCAAAAAGCTGCGTTGCCGCCGCCGCAGCGGTAAGGCTGGTGTCGAGGCCGAGGACGACATCGGCATCCGAGGCCGCGCCTTCAAGCTGGATACGGGCGAGCAGGGCCGCACCATCGCCGGCGGGAACGAATTGCAGGTCGCAGGCGCAGGTGGCTTCGAAGGCTTTTTCCACCGCCGGGCCGGGGCCCCATTCCGAGGTGAAGCTGTCGTAGGTCAGCACGGTGAGAACGGGGGTATCAGCCAGCGCGGGCATCGCGATGGTCAGAAGGCCCGCAGCAAGGAGGTGTTTTTGCATGTCTTTCTCCATGTTGCGACGGATTGGTCGGGGATGGAGAACCCATGCACCTTCCCTCCGCCGGTATGATCCGGTTCAGGTTCGACGGGTTCGCTTGCGCATCTCAGCCCGTTACCGGACTCCCCGAGGTAGGGCGGAACATAGGCGAATGCGGCGAGGGCGCAAGAGGGTGTTTCGCGTGGAGCAAATGCCGCCGCGCTAGTCGCGACGGAACCAGATCGTGCCGTTCGGTTCGCCGTTCGTGTCCTCCGCGAAGCCCATGGTTGCGAGAGCAGGGGCAAGTTTTGAACGCGCGGCGGCGACTTCGGAGGGGTCGAGGAAGGGGATCAGGATGCGGCGGACACCGGCCAGTGCGGCTTCCGTCAGGGCTTCGGGCGGCAGGAGCGTGCCTGAAAGGCGGATCACTTCCGGGCGGGCGTTGGTGAGGAGCTTGTGCAGGCCGGACCAGATGCCATCGGGGTTGAGGGTGGCTTGCGACCAGGCGATGCCGACAGGGTCGGGAAGGTTCAGCGCGGCGATCCGGCGCGACATCAGGAGGAGCGAGGGGCGTTCCTCGTGGATCGTCACCTGCAGGTCCGGATTGGCCGCCTTTGCGCGCAGGGCGACGAAGCCTATGCCACAGTCAAGGTCGAGGAGCCGGGTGCAGCCATTCAGGAACCCGGCAATGTTGCGGGCGTGGCGGCGGTCGAACTTGCCGGATTTCAGCACCTCCAGCGTCGCGGCGGTGAAGAGGCGAGGATCGAGCGGGATCTTCAGGCTCTGGTTCTCGACCAGTTCCAGCGGGATGTCCGCGGAAAGGTCGGCGGAGCCGGAGACATAGGGCGAGGCGAAGGGCGAGCCCCAGCCGGGCGGCGGCGGGGTGCGGCGGTCTTCCTTCGGCTGCGCGTTGCGCCGCTGTTCCAGCTTGGTCTGGACCGCCTTCACCGCCTCGGGATCACGCGCCTTGGGCGGCTTGGCCGTGACCTGGCTGATCGGCACATCGGAGGCGGCGACGAGGTTCGCGACATAGGCCTGATACTCGGGAGACTTCTGATACTCGGCCAGCCGCGCCTCGGCCCGGGCATGGGCGGCTTCGTGCAACCGGCGCACTTCGTCGTCTTTCAGAAGTTCGGCCATGATCTCGGCGCGGCGGCTGCGGTGGCGGAAGATGCGGGTATCCTCGACCTCGTTGCGGTCCTGCAAGGACCAGTAGTCGGAATTGTACTTGTCCTTTTTCAGGTTGGCGTTGCCGCGGAACTTGCGCAGGGAATAGGCGTCCATCGACTTGATGGCATAGTGGTTGATCTGCGCCCAGTCGTAGCCCACCGTCCGGCGGATCGAGCGCCAGCCGCGGAACTTGAACCAGTCTTCCAGCGGTCGGCCGGAGCCGTTCACCCAGAGGATGCTCTCGGGATAGTCGGTGTCCTTGTGCTGCGACTTGATGATCGGGCGATGCATCCCCAGCCGCAGATACTTCGGGTCGAACCTGAGCAGGGTCTTGGTGCCCCAGCCCTTGTTCCAGAACTCGGGCGCGGCGTGGGTGAACTGGTCGGTGATCGGCTGCCGCGACCAGTCGCGAATGCCGGATGAGCCGAAGATGCGCCAGGTCAGCACCATCGCGCTGGCATTCATCGCGTTCAGATCGGCCACCATCCCGTCCAGCGTGCCGGACGGATGGTTGATGCAAAGGAATTCATCGGCGTCCAGCACGAGCAGCCAGTCGGAGTCGATGATCAGGTCTTCGTCCACGGCGCTTTTCAGCATCGAGGGGTGCGGCTTCATCCCCTCGGGGATGATGTTCTCGCGGTGGTGGACGCCGATGTCCATCGCCTGCAGCCGTTTCAGCAGGGTGTCGGTGCCGTCCGAGCAGTCGTTGGTGTAGACCATGAGTTCGGTGAAGCCCACGGCGAAGTGGTGGGCGACCCATTCCACTACCGTCGGCCCTTCGTCCTTCATGGTGGACAGCGCCACCAATGACCCGTGCGGGCTGGACTGTCTGGTGAAGGTCATTCTTCCAGCGCGGCGGTGGGGTCGATCTCCAGCTTCTCGCACATGCGGGCGATGTAGCTGCCTTTCAGGGGCGGGTTCTTGCGCCACCAGGGGCGGGCGGCATTGGTGTAGATGTGGACCGAAAGCGTCGCGTCGGTGAAATGACCCTCCACGTTGGAATGCGGGTCGTAGAATACGTCGTTCAGCTGGAAGGGCACCGGGTACAGGCAATCGACGCTCATCGCCTTGTCGAAGACCCCGGCCTGCTGGGCGCACCAGGTCAGCGCCTGCGGCCCGAAGGCGGTGCGCTCGACCTCGAAGATGCGCGCCGCCTGCGGGATCGAGCGGTCGATCTCGTCCATCTTGCGGCGCTGGCGCTTGCCCCACCAGCCCGGATAGTCCGGGGGGTTGTCGAAGAAGTCGAGCAGGAGGTCGACGATCCGGCTTTCGGGCGGGAAGCCGACGACGCCGTTGTTCAGCGCGCCCGACATGCCATGCAGGCCGAAGACATACTCGGCATCCTCGGGGAAGGGGCGGTGGCAGAAGGCATCGCAATCAATCCAGATTGCCCCGGTCTTCCGGATCATCTTGATGCGGAAGACATTCGCCACAAAAGCGGGTTTGGTCAGCCCCAGCAAGGTTTCGTCCACCGCGATGATTTCGTCCGCCGGCCTGATCTCGACGCCCTCGGGGACGTTGGCGACCGGGCCCATCGTGTAAAGCGTAACTGGATGCCCCATCACCAGATGCGACTTCAGGCACAGCTGGTTGACGTAGTGCAGGCTTTCACCAATCCAGAGCGAAGCGACAGGGCGGCGGTTCAGGGTCATGCGCGGGCCTTTGGACAGGGATCAGAAAACCGAGGCAAATCGGTCGGGCAGGCGGTAGAGTTCTTTGGTGCGGCCGCCGCCGAAGAAGGTGACCTTGCCGTCGTGCAAGTGCTGCTGGCCCTCGACCATCTTCTTGCGGAACTCCGGCAACTCGGCGTCCTCGCCGACTGCAACGCGGCTGGACAGCCGTTTGAAATCGTCGAGGTTCTGGCCCCAATGGCCGGTGCCTTTCGCCTCCTCGTTCCCCGCCGTCATCAGCTGCCGCATTTCGCGGCGCGATTCCAGGCGCGCGATCGAGGTTTCATAGTCCACGTAGCGCAGGTGCAGAAGGTAAAGGTGCGGGTCAAGCACCCGGGGCTGGTGGTTGTTCGCATGCCCGCCGATGGTGAACAGCGTCTCCTTGCGGATCACGCAGGGCTTGGCATAGTTCGCATTGGCGCGAAACACCTTGCGCCGGGCCAGGATCGGCTCTCCGGGCAGGATCGGGTCGGGTTCCGCCTCAGGGTTGTGGATCAGCTCGATCCCGAACGGGCACAGCGAGGCCGGGGTGGATTTCGGATTGGTGTAGCGGCCAAGATAGGTGACCAGATCGGGTGCTGTGGCGGGGTCGACTATCACGATCTCATCAATGTCGCCGACGACAAGCCAGTTGTAATAGCGCAGCATGCCAGAGGCGAAGCTGGACTTCAGCATCCAGCGCCGCCGCGTCAGCCGGAACAGCGTCGGGTCGCGCGGCAGGGCGATGACATTGGCCCCCTCGGCGATACGCCGGTGTTCGGGGTCGCCGCCATGCGACAGGATGTACAGATGCTCGCGTCCGAACTGCCGGCCGTAATACTCGACCCAGCGCTCCAGGAAGAAATGATCCTGATAGACCATCGTGACGGCCCCGGCCGGCATCTTCGTCGGGTCAAGCGTGGCAGGAGGTTCGGACATCTGGCCTTCCTTGGGCGTGCCAGCCGACGCTATCACGCGGATTCGAGGGCTTTCAAGCACGGGCCGCCAAACGCTCGCCGCGCAGCTTCTCCAGAAAAGCGCGCAAGAGCGGCACGCGGCGGGGGCGGAAGCTTTCGTCGGCCAGCGCGATATCTGCCATCTGCAACACCTTGAAGCGGCGGAAATCCTGGCGCAGGCAGCAGAAGGCAAGGACCTGCACCTCCCGGTCCAGAAAGACGGTGCCCAAGGGCCAGATGCGGCGCGTGGTCATCCTGCCCGAGGTATCGCGATAGCTGATATCCACCGCGCGTTCCTCCCAGGCGGCTTCGCGCAAGAGGTGGAGGTGCGGCGGGGCCGGATTGCGGGGCTCGAACCGGTAGGACTTGCTGACGGCGTGGATCGCCTGCCGCTGCACCCGGTCCGGCAGGCTGGCGATGATTTTCGCCTGCGCCTCTGCCGCCGCCCTGGCCAGCATCGCATCGCCCGACAGCGCCACTTCGGCCAGGCCGAGGACCAGCGCCTCGACCTCCAGCCGGGTGAACATCTGCGGCGGCAGCGCAGGGTCTTCCGTCAGCGTGTACCCCGCCCCTGCCGCGCCGTCGATCAGCGCGCCGCCTGCCCGCAGGGACTGGATGTCACGGTAGAGCGTGCGTTCGGACACGCCCGTTTCCTCGGCAAGCCGGGCTGCGGTGACGGGCTGCGGCAACATCCGGAAGGCCGAAAGCAGGCGGAACAGGCGGTCGGGCTTGGGCATGTCATCCTGACAGGTTCTGACAGGAGGGGGAGACTAGAACAGGGTTATCGGAAAGCAAAGGAGAGAAAGATGCTGACCCTGTTCCATTCCCCGCAAAGCCGGTCATCGGCCATCATGGTGCTGATCGAGGAGATGGGAATCGCCGACCGGATTGAAACCCGGCTGGTCTCCATCCCGCGCGTCGACGGCAGCGGCCATCGCGACCCGGCAAACCCGCATCCCGAGGGCAAGGTTCCGGCACTGCTGCATGACGGCCAGCTGATCACCGAACGCGCGGCGATCATGCTGCACCTGACAACGCTGTTCCCGGACTCCGGCCTCGCACCGCGGATCGGCACCCCGGACTGGGGCAGGTTCGTCGGCTGGCTGACCTGGTATCAGGGCGTGCTGGAGCCGGTGGTGATCTTCGAGGCCGCCGGGATCAGCCATCCCTGGCTGGAGGCGACCTTCCGCGACCACAAGACCGCCGCCGCGCGGATCCGTTCGGCACTGGAGAAAGGGCCCTGGCTGTTGGGCGACGAGTTTTCGGCGGCAGACCTCCTGATCCACGCGCCCTATGCCTTTTTCCCCGACGCGACGCCCGACGATCAGCTGATCCGCGACTGGGTGGACCGCTGCAAGGCGCGTCCGGCACGGCATCGGGTGATCGAGGCGGATATCGGTCGCCTGGCGGCCTGAAGGATGCGGCAGTCGCAGGCGGTCAACCCGCCGGCGGCTGCCACAACTCGATCGGGGTTCCCTCGGGGTCATGGATACGGGCGAAAGTCCCATAGCTGCCGTCGCCGTCCCAGTCCGCGCGGGTTTCGACCGAGATGCCCGCTTCGCGAAGCCGGGCGACAAGACCAGGAAGATCGTCGACCCGCAGGTTCAGCATCCATTGCTTGTCGGCGGCGAAATAGTCGGTCTCGGCCCTGAAGGGCGAAAAGACCGTCGGCCCGGCTTCCTGCATCCAGACCGCGATGTCGGGCTGGGTGATGCCAAGATGGCGGCGATACCAGTCGGTCAGCGCCTCGGGGTCGCGCGCGCGGAAGAAGATGCCGCCGATGCCGGTAACCTTGGCCATCCCTACCTCCAAAAGCAAAAGGGTCGCCCCCAGGACGACCCTCGCACGATATCCGGTCGGGCAGAAGCCTCAGCCGTTGACAACGTCCTTCAGCGCCTTGGCGATGGCGAACTTGACCTGCTTGTCGGCGGGCTTGGTCATCGTCTCGCCGGTGGCGGGGTTGCGGACCTGACGCTCGGGGCGGGCCTTGCAGGCCACTTTGCCGAGGCCGGGAATGGTCACGGTGCCGCCAGCGGCAACTTCGCGCGACACAACGGCCGCAATAGCATCCAAAGCCGCATTCGCGGTCTTCTTGTCTGCGCCCATGGCATCGGCGACGGCAGCCACCAGTTGGGTCTTGGTCATCGGTTTGGACATTGGATCATCCTTCGTTGTTATTTGTCTCGTGTCTTATGCACGTATCGGCCCGCAAATGGCGAACGTCCCCCCGGTTCCGGGGCCACGGCCCAGACACACGGTTTGAGGGCCAAAATCAACCCCCGAACCGCGAACGGAGGGCGTTTGACGGATTTTTCGCCATCAAAGGAAGGCCGTTTCCTCAAAACTGCGAAGTTTCCGGCTGTGCAGCCGCTCGATGGGGGTGTCGCGCAGCCGCTCCATCGCACGGATGCCGATCTGCAAGTGGCGGCTGACCTGCGTCTTGTAGAAGTCCGAGGCCATGCCGGGCAGCTTCAACTCGCCATGCAGGGGCTTGTCGGAAACGCAGAGAAGCGTGCCATAGGGCACCCGGAACCGGAAGCCGTTCGCCGCGATCGTGGCCGATTCCATGTCCAGCGCGACGGCACGGGATTGCGACAGGCGACGCACCGGGCCGGACTGGTCGCGCAGTTCCCAGTTGCGGTTGTCGATGGTGGCAACGGTCCCCGTGCGCATGATGCGCTTCAGCTCGTAGCCCTCCAGCTGGGTTACCTCCGCCACGGCCTTTTCCAGCGCGATCTGGATTTCCGCCAGCGCCGGGATCGGCACCCAGATCGGCAGGTCGTCGTCCAGAACGTGATCCTCGCGCAGATAGGCATGGGCGAGGACGAAATCGCCAAGGCTCTGGCTGTTCCGCAGACCCGCGCAATGGCCGACCATCAGCCAGGCGTGCGGGCGCAGTACGGCGATATGGTCGGTCGCGGTCTTGGCATTCGACGGCCCGACCCCGATGTTGACCAGGGTGATCCCGTTCCCGTCCGCCCGCTTCAGGTGATAGGTCGGCATCTGCGGCATCTTGGTCGAGGGCAGGATCACCCCGTCCGGCGTCTCGATGATCTGGTTCCCGGTGGCGACGAAGGCCGTGTAGCCCGAGGCGCGGTCACCCAGCACCGCCCGGGCATAGGCCTCGAACTCGTCGACATAGAACTGGTAGTTGGTGAAAAGGACATGGTT
>JAFLCY010000099.1 GCA_017303485.1 Rhodobacterales bacterium | reverse complement strand
TAGAGTTGGGCTCCAGACCGAACATATTCTGGATCGCGACGGGAACAGGATGTGGCGCTTCGTGAAGCGGCGCCAGCGCAGGGTCTTTGCCCAGTCCTACGATGCCCTGCTTGACCTCAGCCCCGACAACGCGACCGCGTATGATTTTCTTGAGGCGGACCTGCGCCAGAAGATCCAGTTCGGCCCGCACATCTTTCCGGACGACGACATCGAGCATGAATTCGTCGATGCTCCGCCCCTGTTCTTCGGCTCGCTGAATGATCGTCGCCGGGGTATCCTGGACCGGCTGAAAAGCGTCCGGCCCCTGGAGATCGCCAGCCACGGGACCTTCGGCGCAGGGTTGGACAAGCTGCTGGCCGCCCATGGATCGGTGCTGAACATCCACTATCAAGAGGCCGAATACGCCGAATATCCCAGGTTCCTGAAGGCGTATCTGGCGGGAAAGCCGTTCATCTCGGAACCCCTTTCCGCGCCGCTTGTCGCCGGGCTACACTATCTTGAACTGAACGAGGTTGCGACCCGCGAGCGGACCGAGCATGTTTTCGGATCAATCCGGACCCTGGCCTCCGGGTATCGTCTCCGGAACTATCTGGAACGCGTCATTCAATCGCACGTTGCCCGATGATGATTTGGCGATCACTCTGTTATGAATGGAAATTCCCGCCGCCGCCCCAATCGCCTCCGCACGCCTTCCAGGCCGGCGGATGGGGCGGTCAATCCGTCTGCAACCTGACCCCGGAGACCTCACATGACCCAACTCCTGATCCAGACCTCCGCCCCTGACTACACCGCATGGAAAGCCGCCTTCGACGCGGAAGGCGAGAACATCGCCGCCGCCAGCCTCAACACCCTCCAGATCTGGAAGGGAGATGCGGGCGCCGTTCTCGTCCTCTTCGAGGTCGCCGATCGGAAGAATGCGCAAGCCTGGCTCGACAAGCAGTCCGCCTTCGGCCGCGGCTACCGGGCCCAGTTCCTCGAAACCGCATGACCCACGCTGCCCCCATTGCCGCGACAAGCACTTCCCCACCCCGTCACGGGGCGGGGTCGGGCGTGGGGGTCTGCCCAACCACAAAACCCTTCCCCGGCCCCGCGCCGGGGCCTCTCTCCACCCGTCTCGCGACGCTGACGAACGAGGTCCCGTGCCAAGCCCGGGGCGGGATCGCCGGACCCTGCGGTCCACGCAGGGTTGGCTTAAGCGCATCGCTCCTCGCCCTCCTCGCCGCCCCGACCTTCGCGCAAGTGATCCCCACCGGCTCTCCCTCCGCCGATATCCTTCTCTCGCAAGCCGTCGCCGAGCATCGCGTCTTCGTGACCTGCTCCGCCCTCGACCCCCTCACTCACCAGCAGGTCCTGACCAACTGGCAGAAGGACACTGCCGGCGCGGTCGCCATCCTGCAAACCCACAAGGTCCCGCCCGAGGCCGTCACCGCTTTCGCCCGGGCTGCCGCCCCCGCCGCGCTGATGCCCGCCGACGACACCCCCTGGGCCGAGGTCCGGGGCCTCTGCGACACCCATCCGGACTGGCAGCAGGACTATTTACAGTTCAACCTGACAATCCTGGAGTTGAAACTGCCTGGAGCCTTCCAGTGACGCCCATCGCACTGATGTCCTGCATGCGGAACGAAGGCATCCATCTCCTCGAATGGCTGGCCTACCATCGGGTGATCGGCTTCGGCCCGGTGATCGTCTGCTCGAACGACTGCGACGATGGCTCCGACCACCTGCTCGACCTCCTCGCCAGCCACGGCGTTCTTGACCACCTGCCGAACCCGCGCCTGCCCGACACCTCGCCGCAGGCCAGCGGCATCGCCCTCGTCCTGGCCTGGCTGGCGGACAGCCCGGTGGACTGGCTCGCCCATCTCGACAGCGACGAATTCCTGAACATCGCCCCCGGCGGCGCGCCGGTGGCCGAACTTGCCGCCCGCGCCGGGGATGCCCACACCATTGCGCTCCCCTGGCGCCTCTTCGGTGACAACGGCCATGCCACCTGGCCCGGCGAGACCCTGCCCGCCTTCACCGCCTGCGAAACGGCCATCGACCCGGCGACCGTCAAGTTCAAGTCGCTCTTCCGCCATCGCGCCTTCGCCGGGGCCTCCGAGCACATGCCAACGGCCCCCCGGATCGAAACCCCGCAAGCGGTGAACAGTGCAGGCGAACCCCTGTCCTCCGTCGTCCTGCACGGTCAGCCCCGCGCCCGCTACCACCCGGTCGAAACGGCCATTCGCGGCGGCGCGGTCATCAACCACTATGCCACCCGCTCGACCGACGTGTTCCTGCTGAAGCAGGATCGTGGTGTCGGCATGGGCCCGCCCTCCGGCAAATACCGCCCCGGCTCGAAATGGCACCGCCACGCCAACCGGAACGAGGCGCAGGACCGCACGATCCTGCGCCGCTGGCCCGAAACCGCCGCCGAACTTGCCCGCCTCCGCGCGCTTCCCGGTGTGGCCGGGGCCGAAGCCGCCTGCCGCGACTGGTTCACCGCCCGCACCCGGGCGGCAGCACCCGCCCCCCGCCGCACCAAAGGAACCGCCGCATGACCGCCGAACTCACTGCGCTTGCGCTCGCGGGGCTATTGCAGGTGGCGCAATATGGCCTTTTCGCCATCCCCGCGAACATGGAGCTTGGCACCGCCTACACCTCCGGCCCCCGCGACACGCCGCTGCCCCGCCCGCTGTCCATCTTCACCGGCCGGATGCAGCGCGCGCTGAACAACCATTTCGAGGCGCTGATCCTCTTCACCCTTGCCGTCACCGTGGTCACCCTCGGCGACCAGTCCACCCAAGTCACCCGATATGCCGCTTGGGCGTATCTCGCCGCCCGCATCCTCTACATCCCCGCCTATGCCCTCGGCTGGCGCCCTTGGCGCTCGGCCATCTGGGCGGTAGGCTTCTTCGCAACCCTGACGATGATCGTGGCCGCCCTGATCTGACCCTTTCATCTGTCTCCAAATATCCTGCGGGGGTCCGGGGGTACAAAACCCCCCGGTTCCCCGGCCAAACCAAAGGACCTGACCCATGGCAGACTTCGACACCATCATCATCGGCGCCGGCCCCGGCGGTTACGTCGCCGCGATCCGCGCCGCCCAGCTTGGCCAGAAGGTCGCCTGCGTCGAAGGGCGCGAGACTTTGGGCGGCACCTGCCTCAACGTCGGCTGCATCCCGTCAAAGGCGCTCTTGCACGCCACGCATCTCCTGCACGAAAGCCATGAGAATTTCGAGAAGATGGGCCTGATCGGGCCTTCGCCGAAAGTGGATTGGTCGAAGATGCAGGCCTACAAGGCCGATGTCGTCACCGGCAACACCAAGGGGATCGAATTCCTGTTCAAGAAGAACAAGATCACCTGGCTGAAAGGCTGGGCCAGCATCCCCGCCCCCGGCCAGGTCAAGGTCGGCGATGAAATCCACAGCGCGAAGAACATCGTCATCGCCACCGGTTCCGAAGCCTCCTCGCTGCCCGGCGTCGAGATCGACGAAAAGACCGTCGTCACCTCAACCGGCGCGCTGACGCTGGCGAAGCCGCCGAAGAGCATGGTCGTCATCGGCGCGGGCGTCATCGGGCTTGAGATGGGATCGGTCTATGCCCGCCTCGGCACCGAAGTAACCGTGGTCGAATACCTTGACGCCATCACCCCCGGCATGGACGCCGAGGTCGCCAAGACCCTGCAGCGCATCCTCACGAAACAGGGGCTGAAATTCGTCCTCGGCGCAGCGGTGCAATCGGTAACGAAGGGCAAGAAGGGCGCGACGGTCAGCTACAAGCTGAAGAAGAACGATACCGAGGCTTCGATTGACGCCGAGATCGTCCTCGTCGCGACGGGGCGCAAACCCTATACTCAGGGCCTTGGCCTCGAAGCCCTGGGCGTCGAGATGGGTCCGCGCGGCACCGTCAAGACCGACGACCACTTCAAGACCAACATTCCCGGCCTCTATGCCATCGGCGACGCGATTGCCGGTCCAATGCTGGCCCACAAGGCCGAGGATGAAGGCATGGCCGTCGCCGAAATCCTCTCGGGCAAGTATGGCCATGTGAACTACGGCGTCATCCCCGGCGTGATCTACACCACGCCCGAGGTCGCGTCCGTCGGCCAGACCGAAGAGCAGCTCAAGTCCGAGGGCCGCGCCTACAAGGTCGGGAAGTTTCCCTTCATGGGCAACGCCCGCGCCAAGGCGGTGTTCCAGGCCGAGGGCTTCGTCAAGCTTCTTGCCGACAAGGAGACCGACCGCATTCTCGGCTGCCACATCATCGGCCCGGCGGCGGGCGACCTGATCCACGAGGTCTGCGTCGCGATGGAATTCGGTGCCTCGGCGCAGGACCTTGCGCTGACCTGCCACGCGCATCCGACCTACAGCGAAGCCGTCCGCGAGGCCGCGCTGGCCTGCGGCGACGGCGCGATCCACGCCTGACCCGACGCTCGTCGATGACTTCGTCTTCTCCTCGCTGGCCGACCTGCCCGCGAGGAGAAGACTAAGCCGCACGACGAGCTACCAACCTGCCGCCACAGCCGCGCCGGCGTCAGCCAGAACCGTCGACCATTCAGCACCGGGACCGGGTCAAGCGCACTGCCCGCGCGCCTTCAGCCAAAGAACCCCGGCCCGGCCCGACCCAGCAACTCTTCGGCCAAAGCACGACCCATGGCCGCGCCCTCCGCCACCGGACCCCGCCGCTCCCCCGTCACCGAGGCCGAGCCATCCGGGCGCAGGATTTCGCCCCGGAGCCAGACCTCATCGCCCTCGACCACTGCCAGCCCGGCAATCGGCGTCTGGCACGACCCGTCCAGCCGCAATAGGAAGCTGCGCTCCGCCGCCAACCTCAGACCCGTTTCCCGGTCATGCACCGCCGCCAGCATCGCCGCCACCCGGGCATCGTCCGACCGCCGCTCCACCCCGATCGCGCCCTGCGCCACCGCAGGCAGCATCTCCTCCGGCGCGATGGCCGACCGCGCGACCTCCGCCATCCCCAGCCGCAGCAGCCCCGCCATGGCAAGGAAAGTGGCATCCGCCACCCCCTCCTCCAGCTTCCGCATCCGGGTCTGCACGTTGCCGCGGAATTCCACCAGCTTCAGATCCGGCCGTCGCAGCGCCAGTTGCGCCCGCCGCCGCAGCGAGGATGAGCCCACGGTCGCCCCCAGCGGCAGTTCGGCAATCGACCCATAGCGCGGCGAGACGAAGGCATCCCGCACATCCGCCCGTTCCAGATAGCAGTCCAGCATCAGCCCCTCAGGCTGCAAGGTCGGCATGTCCTTCATCGAATGCACCGCGATGTCGATGCCGCCCTCCAGGAGCGCCTCCTCGATCTCGCGGGTAAAGAGGCCCTTGCCGCCGATCTCGCGCAGCGCCTTGTCCTGCACCTGATCACCCATGACCTTGATCACGACGATCTCGAAAGCCGCCTCCGGCAGGTCGAAGGCCGCCATCAGGCAGCGCCGCACCTCATGCGCCTGCCACAGGGCCAGCGGCGAGCCACGGGTTCCGATCTTCAGGGGTTCGGCGGGGGTCGGCAGATCATCGCGCATGGCCCACCTCTATCCGCGACAGAAGCGCCGTTCAACGGCCCATAGCTTGACATGCCGCCGCAGGCGGGCAAGGCAGGGCAGCAGAATGGAGGCCCCGATGACCAAGACCATCCTGCGCGCGCTCAAGGGCGAGGTGTTGCCCACTCCCCCGATCTGGATGATGCGACAGGCGGGCCGCTACCTGCCGGAATACCGCGAGACGCGGGCGAAAGCGGGCGATTTCCTCTCGCTCTGCTATACCCCGGACCTCGCCGCCGAAGTCACCCTGCAACCGATCCGCCGCTACGGCTTCGATGCCGCCATCCTCTTTGCCGACATCCTGCTCCTGCCGCAAGCGCTCGGCCCGAAGCTCTGGTTCGAAACCGGCGAAGGCCCAAGGATGGAGACCACCGACACCCCCGGCCAGGTCGCCAACCTGAAACCGACCGAGGCGATCCACGAAACCCTGTCCCCGGTCTACGAAACCGTCCGCATCCTCTCCCGCGCCCTGCCGCCCGAAACCACCCTCATCGGCTTCGCCGGTGCCCCCTGGACCGTCGCCACCTACATGATCGCCGGGCGCGGCTCCAAGGACCAGGGCGCCGCCCACGCACTGAAAAGGCAGGACCGCCCGACCTTCCAGGCCCTGATTGACCGCATCACCGAGGCCACCGTGGAATACCTCTCCGCGCAGATCGAGGCCGGGGCCGAGGTGGTGAAGCTTTTCGACAGCTGGGCCGGCAGCCTGAAAGGCCAGGACTTCCGCGACTTCGCCGAGGCCCCCGCCGCCGCGATCATCTCCGCGCTGAAGGCCCGCCATCCCGGCATTCCCGTCATCGCCTTCCCGCGCGAGGCCGGGCAGGGCTACATCGGTTTTGCCCACCGCACCGGGGCCGATTGCGTCGCCATCGACAATTCCGTCAGCCCGGAATGGGCGGCGGCGAATGTGCAGGTCGACGGCTGCGTGCAGGGCAACCTCGCCCCCGAACACATGGTCACCGGCGGCCAGGCCCTGATCGCCGCCACCCAGCACGTCGTCCGCGCCTTTTCCAAAGGCCCGCATATCTTCAACCTCGGCCACGGCATCACCCCCGAGGCGCATCCGGACAACGTGCAACTGATGATCGACACGATCCGGGGCACCTGACGATGTCGCTCTGGGTCTGGGTGACGCTGGCCGCCGCCCTGGCCCAGACTGGGCGCAACGCCGCCCAGCGCGGGCTGACCGAGCGTCTGGGCACCCTTGGCGCGACCAATGTCCGCTTTCTCTACGGCCTGCCCTTCGCCGGCCTCTTCCTCGCCCTCGCACTCTGGTTCACCGGCGTCCCGGCCCCCGCCCTCACCCCGCGCGCCCTCGGCTTTGCCGCCCTCGGTGCGGCGGCCCAGATCGCCGCGACCGCACTCATGCTGCAAGCGATGCGAACCCAGGGCTTCGGCATCGTCACCGCCTGGCTCAAGGTCGAGCCCGTCCTCGTCGCCCTCATCGGCTGGGCCGTCCTGGGCGAGGCGCTGACCCTGCCCATGCTCGCCGCCATCGCCGTCGCCGTGGCCGGTGTCCTCGTCATGACGCTGAAACCCGGCCAGGGCCGCGCCATGCTGGCCGATCTCCGCCCCGCCTCCCTCGGCCTCCTTGCCGGTCTCGCCTTCGGTCTCTCCGCCATCGGCTTCCGGGGCGCGATCACCGCATTGCCTGACGGCACCTTCCTGATCCGCGCCCTGACGATCCTTGTCCTGTCGCTCGCGCTCCAGACCCTCGCCCTTGGTCTCTGGCTTGCCTTCCGCGACCGCGCCGCCCTTGTCGGCAGCGTCCGGGCCTTCACCCCCTCGCTCGCCGCAGGCTTCCTCGGCGCGCTCGCCTCGGCCTGCTGGTTCACCGGCTTTGCGCTGACGACCGCCGCCAATGTCCGCACCCTCGCTCTGGTCGAAGTGGTCTTCGCGCTCCTCCTCGCCCGGCTCGCCTATGCGCAGCGCGCCAGCCCCCGCCAGTTGGCCGGGATCGGCATCCTCCTCCTCGGCGTGGTTCTGCTTCTGAGGGCCACCTAGATCCCGCCCGCATGACCCGGGTGGCGGCCCCGCCGATAGACATCCGGGCGGCCCGACTGTATTGACGGGCGCAAATCCGCCGCTGGAGTGAACCGATGGCCAAGAAGATCGACGACGTTTACACCGGCTCTGTCGCGTCCAAATATGACGAGGTCCGCAACCGCCTGCCGCGCTGGAAACGCGAGGCCTCGGTGATCGAACCCGTCCTGCGCGGCATTCCCTCCGGCAGCAGCGTTCTTGACGTCGCCGCCGGCACGGCGCGCTGGCTTCCGGTCTACAAGGACCTTGCGCTGAAGGTCACGCTGACCGACGCCTCCGCCGACATGCTGGCCATCGCGGCCGAAAAGGCCAAGTCGCTTGGGGTCGAGGCGCGGGTCGAGCAGATCAGCGCCATCGACGATACCCCCTTCCCCCCGGCCGAGACGGTTGTCACCACCAACTTCCTCAACTGGATTTCCCTCGCCGATGTCGAAATCTGCCTGCGCAAGATGCGGCAGACCGGGGCGGGCACCTTTCTATTGATGATCGCCTATATTCCGCAGGACTGGTCGGCGACCAAACGGCTGCGCGCCCGCCTCCGCATCTCGTGGAAGAACCTCCGCACCCGGCTCGGCATCCGCGAGAAGGGCATTTACCACTTGCATGACGAACAGGATGTCCGCGCCATGTTCCGCCGTGTCGGGCTGACCATGGTCGACGAGGCGGTCATCGAGGAGAACGCCAAGAAGCGCGTCACCTTCGTTACCGCCAAGCCCGTCGGAGAGTTGCCCGTCGTCACCATCGACGAAGTCGTCGTCGCCAAGGAAAGCGCCGTGATCGACGGCAAGTCCTATGCGATCAAGGCCGGAACCTGGGCGCTCTACGTGCCCGACCTGCAGATGAAGATCCTGCGGGCGGCCGATGGCAACTGCGCCTATGACCATCCGCTCGCCCCCGATCCGGCCGTCGTGCGCGCGGCCCACCCTGATCAGAAGTTCCGCCGCTACACTGCCGCCGAATGGGCCTCCTCGATCGACAAGCCGGTCCTGGAACGCGCCGCCGAGAACTGCGTCATCGCCGAACGGCTGGCCCGGCACGGCTTCGGCGCGGCGCTCCGGGCAGCCGTGGTCATCCGCTCCTATCGGCAGGGAGAGACCGGCAAGCCCACGCCCTCGGCCGGGATGATCCTCGACAACCTCTTCACCTATCCCCGCCGTCGCGACGTGACCGAAACAGAGTTCCGCAATGTCGGCCTGATCCCCGATCGGTTCAAAAGCTGCATCCGCCAGCAAATCCGCGGCTATGTCAGCGATCTCAACGCTGTCTTCGGTGTGATGCCCGTGGGCGCCGAGGCCGAGGTTGCTGCCCTGAAACACCGCATGATCGGTCAGTGCGCGGCGGGTTGACGCCATCCAGGTCCAGAAAGGCACCCGACCCGCGGCTTCCCTCGGACGGGGCTTTCTCTCGGATTAGGTCGCCATCTCGCGCGGGATGATGAAATCCACCGCCACGCCCGACCCGAAGCCCACCTGCCCCCAGTCATCCACGTCGAAGTCGGCAACCAGCGTCGCCCCGGTCGGATAGCGGGCGAATTCCGGGTTCGCGGGGGGATGCGCCACCAGCCGTGCCGCGAATTCCGCGATCCCGGGGTTGTGGCCGATCATCATCACCACATCGGCACTCGCGTGGCGCAGCACCGCCATCATCACATCCGGCCCGGCGTGATAGAGCGCGGGCTTCAACTCCAGCACCGGCGTCCCCGGCAGGGCGGGGGCGATCCCCGAGAACGTCTTCCGCGTCCGCAGCGCGTCGGAACACAGGACCTCGCCCGGAATGTAGTCGCGGCTGGCCAGCCACTGCCCCAGATCCGCCGCCGCCGCCTTGCCGCGCTCGTTCAGGGGGCGGTCATGGTCAGGGGTCAGCGGATCGTCCCAGGAGGATTTCGCGTGCCGCGTCAGGATCAACCGCTTCATTTGTGGAATTGCCCCATGTGATAGGCCGACTGTTCCGGCAGTCTTGCATAGGTCTGCGACACCGGGCAAGCGCGGCGCACGAGGCAGCCTCCAGTCAGGCAGTCCGCCCCCTCCGGCCGGTTCAGGAAGGCATGGCATGCGGGCACATCATAACCCGCCGCTGTGACCGCGCCCGCCGGGCAGGCGGTCAGGCAGGGGGCGGCACAACTGTCACAGGGCTTCGCCGCCGGGGGCGGCACCGCGACCACCTCCTTCAGCGCGAGCGCGCCGCGAAAGCTGACCATCAGCCCCTGTCCGGCATGGACCAGAAGCCTGACCGGGCTGTCCCAGACCCGCCCGGTGCGCAGCGCCCATTTGTAATACGGATGCCAAGGCGTCCCGCCGAAGGGAAACAGCGCCTTGGCCCCCAGATCGCAGGCGATGCGTCCTATTACCCGCCGCGACCAGCGGTCCACCGGGTCGGGGGCGCCATCCCATTCCGGCTGCGCCGTCAGATGCGCCCAGAACCCCGGCTCACGCGGTCCGAGCATCAGCAGGGTCCGGGTGCCTGCCGGGAACTCCGCCTCGCCCTCCGCCACGGCAAAGCCGCCCAGAATCTCCAGCCGGTCTTCGGCCAGCCGAGCCCCTAGCGCCGGAAGGGTAGCCCCAGCGCCCAGCCCAGCTTCGCCGGTCTTTCGTCCTGCCATTCCAGCCCCACGGTCATCGCATCCTGCCCTGCCTTCGGTTCTGGCACATAGGTGCGGAAAAGCCGGTCCCAAAGCGACAGGCAGAAGCCATAATTGCTGTCATGCTCGGCGCGGTTGATCGAATGATGCACCCGGTGCATGTCCGGCGTGACCAGCACCAGCCGCAGCGCCCGGTCCAGCGGACCCGGCAGGGCAATGTTCGCATGGTTGAACAGCGCCGTCGCGCTCAGCAGGATCTCGAACAGCAGAACCGCCAGCGCCGCAGGGCCTAGCAGGTAGATCAGCCCGATCTTGAGCAGCATCGAGGCCAGGATCTCCACCGGATGAAAGCGGAACCCCGTGGTCACGTCCATGTCGCGGTCGGCATGATGGACCCGGTGAAAGCGCCAGAACAAGGGCACCTTGTGCGTCACCAGATGCTGCGCCCAGATCGCCAGATCGAGGATCAGCACAGCCAGCAAGACTTCCAGCCAGACCGGCAAATCAATCCGGTTGAACAGCCCCCAACCCTGCGCACCGGCATCCAGCGCCGCCCCGATGGCCAGAAGTGGCAGCAGCACCGCCAGACCGCGCAGCGCAACAGAGTTCAGCACGGTCATCGCAAGGTTCGTCGGCCAGCGCCGCGCCCGGGACAGGTTGCGCATCCGGCGCGGCACCAGAGCCTCCAGCCCCGCGAACAGCGCAAAGAGCGTCAGGAAGGTCCCAAGCCGCCAGAGAAGTTCGTGCTGCATACCCGTGCCCAAGCCCGATTCGCCCGGTCAGGTTAACGCCTTCCGCGCCTTCCGTGCGTAGAGACGGATCAAAGACTTGAAGGAGATTCCGAAAACCAAGCCGTTTCAGCCGGTTAAATCTCCGACCGCTCAGCGCCGGACATGCGGCTTCACCCGCGGCTCGGTGGATCGGATCTGGCTCCCGGCCCCGTGGTCAGTGAACAGCTCCAGCAAGCAGGCATTCGGCACCTTGCCATCCAGGATCGTCACCGCCCGCGTCCCCGCCTCGATCGCCATCAGTGCGGTCTCGGTCTTCGGGATCATGCCCCCCGAGATCACCCCCTCCGCCGTCATCCGGCGAATTTCCTCCGGCGTGATCTGCGTCATCACCTGACCGCTGGCATCCTTCACCCCCGGCACATCGGTCAGCAGAAGCAGCCGGTCCGCCTGCAAGGCCCCGGCAATCGCCCCCGCCGCAGTGTCGCCGTTGACGTTGAAGGTCTCGTTGTCCTTCATCCCGGTCGCGACCGGCGCCACCACCGGGATGATCCCGGCATTGTAGAGGTCGCGCAGCACTTGCACGTTCATCTCCACCGGCCGCCCGACATAGCCCAACTCGGGATCGTCCGCCTCGCAGACCATCAGGTCGTCGTCCTTGCCGGAAATACCGACCGCCCGGCCACCGGCATCCATGATCGCCTGCACGATCCGCTTGTTCACCAGGCCCGACAGGATCATCTCGACCACCTGCACGGTCGCCTTGTCGGTTACCCGCTTGCCGCGCACGAATTCCGACTTGATCCCCAGCTTCTGCAGCATTTCGTTGATCATCGGTCCGCCGCCGTGGACTACGACCGGATGCACGCCCACCTGCTTCATCAGCACGATGTCGCGGGCAAATTCCGCCATCGCCGCATCGTCGCCCATCGCATTGCCGCCGAACTTGACCACGACCACGGCGCCCTCGAAGCGCTGAAGGTACGGCAGGGCTTCGGACAGCATCTTTGCGGTGGTGATTGCGTCTTGCATGGTCAGGGTCTGCTTTTTCATCGGGACCTCCATCTTGAGGGCCGCATACGGCTTTTCCAACCCCCTGCCAAGCCTTGCCTTCCCCGCAGGGGCGCGTAGCTTGTCGCGCAAAGGAGATCCCCGATGTCCGAGCCGAAAACCCCCGACCTGAAGACTCTTGTCCTGACCGGAGCCAGCCGGGGCATCGGACATGCCACCGTAAAGCGGTTTTCCGCCGAGGGCTGGCGCGTCCTGACCTGCTCGCGCCAGCCCTTCGATGCGCGCTGCCCCTGGCCGGGGGGCGAGGCCAACCATATCGAGATCGACCTCGCCGACCCGAACAAGACCATCGCGGCGATCGAGACGATCAAGGAAAAGGTCGGCGGAAGGGTCGACGCGCTGGTCAACAATGCCGGGATCAGCCCGAAGGGGCCGGGCGGCAAACGGCTGAACACGCTGGAAACCGACCTGCGCACCTGGGGCCATGTCTTCCACGTCAACTTCTTCTCCAGCGTCATCCTTGCCCGCGGGTTGAAGGACGAACTGACCGCCGCGAAAGGCAGCATCGTCAACGTGACCTCCATCGCGGGCTCGCGCGTGCATCCCTTCGCCGGGGCGGCCTATGCCACCTCAAAGGCTGCCCTCGCCGCGCTGACGCGGGAAATGGCTCATGATTTCGGGCCTTTGGGCGTGCGCGTCAATGCGATTGCCCCCGGAGAGGTCGAGACCTCGATCCTCTCGCCCGGCACCGACAAGATCGTCGAGAAGCTGCCGATGCAGCGCCTTGGCCAGCCGAAGGAAGTGGCCGACGTGATCTGGTTTCTCTGCTCCGACCAGTCCAGCTACATCTCGGGCGCCGAGATCGAGGTGAACGGCGCCCAGCACGTCTAAGGGCCGAATTCGCCGATCCGGGTGATGCGGAAGGGCGCCGCGCCGCCGGTCCGGGCCGCGATGTCCTCGGGCGTCAGGGCGTCCTGCACCACCATCATCCCGTCCAGCGCCCCGGCCTTCAGCGGGTCCAGCCGGAACAGCTCGGGCCGGAAGCTGTCGGGCGCGGCGGTCTGGGCCAGCCGGGTCAGGAAATCCTCGCCGAAGACCACGGCTCCGTCGAGATCGGTGCGTTTCAGCGAGACGCCGGCGAAATCCGCCTGCAAAATCACTGTCCCTCGGAAGGTCGCGGCGGAAAGATCGGCGCCCGAGAAATTCACCCCGTCCAGCAAAGCGCCATCGAAGATCGCCGCCGTCAGCGCGGCACCGGAAAAGTCGCTGGCGGTGATCGTCGCGCGGGCAAAATCGGCCCCCGACAGTCGGGTGATCGCAAACGCCGTCTGCGGCGGCAGGGGCGGCAGCACCTGATCCTCCGTCAGGGCTGCAAAGCGGGTCCGGCTGATATGGGCGCGGCGAAAGCGGGCATTCTCCAGGATCGCCGAGCCGAAGTCGCATTCCACCAGATAGCTGCCCGAAAAATCCGCATAGGACAGCCGCGCCTGCTGCGCCGTGATCAGCGACAGGTCGGTGCTTTTCAGCATCGCATAGTCCAGCGTCAGCCCCGTAAATGTGAACAGCTCCAGATTGCGCAGCCCGCTGGAAACCATGACCCGCAGCAACTGCCCCCGCTCCGGGCTGGCCGGGCGGTCGACTAGATAGGTGCCGTCCGGCCGGTCGGCCCAGCCGAAATAGGCCTCAAGCTTCGGATAGGCGTCACCCAGATCCGCCCGGCGGCGTTGCAGCGCCCGCCGCAGCCCGTCCGATGCGTCTTCCTCATGCAGGCCGGTGTCGAGGAAACGGTAGGGCATCAGCGCGCGAGAGATCGAGACGATGCGCAGAAGTAGGCTGCGCTCAAGGTCGGTCGCGGGGTCCAGCACGTTGAACGGATTGTCGAGGCCCTTGCCATGCACCCGGTCCACGACCTTGCCCAGCTCCGCCGCGATGTCGGTAATCTCCACCGCCAGCGCCGCATTGCGCGAGGCTTCGGCCAGTTGCACATCGGTCTGGATCAGCTGGGTCTGTTCCTGAATGCGGGAGTTCTGCTCGCGCAGAAGCTCGGTCTGGACGGCGATAAGCTGGTTCTGCTTGAACAAAAGCGCAGTCCCTGCCAGCGCCGCCATCGCCGCGATCAGCGCCGTCAGCGCGGCGATGATCCAGCGCCGCGTCGCGATCCAGGCATAGCGCGCCAAGACCATCGCCACCAGGTCTCGGGCAGCCGAGGTCGCTCCGCCCGGATCACGCTCGATGGCACGGTCGGCAATGCGGGCCAGAGGGTCGGCGATCTGCTCCAGCGCCACTTCGGCATGACCGAAAAGGCGGCTCAGGATCGTCTTCCTCAGGGCAAAGACCAGCCCGCCCAGGATCAGCACGACCAGGAGCGCCGACAGGAAGACCGACAGGATCAGCCCGGCGCTGTCTTCCAGAAAGCCGGTCGCCGTATAGGCCCCAAGGATGCCCGCCGCCAATCCGAAGCCAAAAAGCAGAACGCCCATGCCGCCGGGCACCAGCCTGCCGCCTGTGGCTGGCCCGGCTCCGGCAGGTGGTTCCGGCTGCTTCTGCGGCTCTGTCATCGACCCTTCCCGCGTCCCACCTGCCCAAGTCTTGCGGGCCCAAGTCTTGTTTGATTGACGATGACAAAGCCCGGCCTTTATGGCAATCGGCTTGGCACGCCCAGGGGGACGCCCATGCTTGACGACACCGACGACATCCACCCGCTGTTCCACGGCGCGCCGAAGGGGCTGGAGTTCCGCAAGCTGCGCAAGCGCCTTGTGCAACAGGTGCGGGAGGCCATCGACGCCTATGGCATGGCGAAGGCGGGCGACCGCTGGCTGGTCTGCCTCTCCGGTGGCAAGGACAGCTATACCCTGCTCGCCATCCTGCACGAATTGAAATGGCGCGGCCTTCTGCCGGTGGACCTTCTGGCCTGCAACCTCGACCAGGGCCAGCCGGGCTTTCCGGCGACCGTGCTGCCCGAATTCCTCACGAAAATGGGCGTCCCACACCGGATCGAGTATCAGGACACCTATTCCGTCGTCATCGACAAGATCAAGCCGGGCGGGACGATGTGTTCGCTCTGCTCCCGGCTGCGGCGCGGCAACCTCTACCGCATCGCGCGCGAAGAGGGCTGTTCGACGGTGATCCTCGGCCATCACCGCGACGATATTCTTGAGACCTTCTTCATGAACCTCTTCCACGGCGGGCGTCTGGCCTCGATGCCGCCGCGTCTTCTGAACGAGGACGGCGACCTCTTCGTCGCCCGCCCTCTCGCCTTCGTCTCGGAAGAGGATTGCGGCAAGTTCGCGCATGGCATGGGCTATCCGATCATCCCTTGCGACCTTTGCGGCAGCCAGGAAGGCCTGCAACGCGCGCAGGTGAAGAAGCTGCTGGACGAGTGGGAGGCGCGGACCCCGGGCCGGCGGCAGGTGATGTTCCGCTCGCTGATGAACGTGCGGCCCTCGCATCTGGCCGACCCGACGCTCTTCGACTTCGCGGCGCTGACTGCCGCGCTGGGAGATAGCGACAATTCTTCGCAACTTTCAGATGAGCGTTAAGGAACTGATCAGGAACATCCGCCTAGCCTGACCCTTGAGACGCGGGCCTTTCGCCCGCCGACAGGGGAAGGCCGGCGATGACCAATGCGCTTTCACGCTTGACCGGACACCCGCGACAGCTGGCGGCCCTGCTGCCCGTCGCCGGACTGCTCGCCTTCTGGTTCTGGGGGGAGCTTGGGTTGACCATGCTGGCGACGGCGCTGCCCCTTGCCGTGCTGGCCCTTGGCCGGCGTGCGCCTCCTGTGCTGCCCGAAGCGATGTCAGACCAGGTGATCGCCCGCATGGATGCAACCTTGTCCGAAACGCGCGACAAGGGCGGCGCGACCGGCTGCTTCGTGATCCAGTTCGACGACCCGGCCAAGCTTTGCGACCGGCTTGGCCGCGCCCGGCAGTCAGA
>JAFLCY010000098.1 GCA_017303485.1 Rhodobacterales bacterium | reverse complement strand
CGCGCTGGCTACCTCCCTCGCCGCCAGCCTGCGGCCCGGCGACCGCCCGATCCTGCTTCTCTCCGGCGGAGAGCTGACCGTCACCCGCACCGGCGACGGGGTAGGGGGGCCGAACGCCGAATTCTGTCTCGCGCTGGCACTCGCCCTGCAGGGCCATCCGCAGATCCACGCCCTCGCCTGCGACACCGACGGCGTCGACGGCGCCGCCGAAGTGGCAGGCGCGCTCGTCGGCCCGGACACGCTGAAGACCCCCGGCGCGGCCGAGGCGCTTGCCCGCAACGACGCCCACAGCTTCTTCGCCCGCGCGAGGGCACAGGTCATCACCGGCCCGACCCTCACCAACGTCAACGACTTCCGCGCCGTCCTGATCCTGCCACCGGGCTGATCCCAAGGACAAACCTTTCCCGATCCGATCCGTTTGCACTTTTCCGAAATACTCTCCGGGGGTTTGGGGGGCGAAGCGCCCCCAATGCCGAGGAGGAGGCGAAGCCCGACGACGAGACAAAGGCCGCGCGCGAAGCGCTCAATCTGAAAACCGCCCGCGTCGGCGAGCCCTTTCCGGAAGATCACGGCCCACGGTCAAACCGTCGTTTCGGAACCATGGTGCCGATCGGCGCAGCCGGTACGCCCTCCGGCACTGGAATCCCGGCGCAGCCCGTGCCATATCCCGCCCATGACCGCCGCCGCCTCCCATCGCCTCTCCGTCGCCCCGATGATGGACTGGACCGACCGGCATTGCCGTGTCTTCCACCGGCTGATGACCCGGCGGGCGATGCTTTACACCGATATGGTCACCGCCCCCGCGATCGTCCACGGGCCGAAGCCCCGCCTTCTCGACTTCTCGGCCGTCGAACACCCCGTCGCCCTGCAGCTCGGCGGGTCCGACCCGCGCGAGCTGGCCGCGGCGGTTCGCATTGCGACCGCATGGGGCTACGACGAGATCAACCTGAATTGCGGCTGCCCCTCGGACCGCGTGCAGTCGGGCTGCTTCGGGGCCGTGTTGATGGAGCGCCCCGCGCTTGTCGCCGATTGTGTCCGGGCAATGCAGGCCGAAACCGACACGCCCGTGACCGTGAAATGCCGGATCGGGGTGGACGAGCAGGACCCCGAAACCATTCTGCCCGCCTTCATCGAGACGCTGGCCGGGGCAGGGGTTCGCCACATCATCGTCCATGCCCGCAAGGCCTGGCTCCAGGGCCTCTCGCCGAAGGAAAACCGCGAGATTCCGCCGCTTGACCACGCGCTTGTCCTAAGGATGAAGCAGCGCTTTCCGGAATTGACGATCTGCATCAACGGCGGGATCACCAGCCTCGCCCAGGCGCGGGCGCTGCTCGACAAGGGGCTGGACGGGGTGATGCTTGGACGCGCAGCCTACCACGACCCGGCTGCGGTGCTGATCGGTGCCGATGCGCTCTGGGGCGACAGTTTCGCACCGGACCCGGTCGCTGTCGTCGACGCCATGCGCCCCTATATCGCCGACCACCTCGCTGCTGGCGGCCGCCTGCACCAGGTCACCCGCCACATGCTCGGCCTCTTCGCCGGCAAACCCGGCGCGCGCGGTTGGCGTCGGGTTCTGTCGGACCAGGCCTCCCGCAGCGGCGCCGGGCTGGCGGTGATTGACCGCGCGCTGGCCGAGCTTCAGACCAGCGCCGCCGCCTGACGCGGGATCAGCCGCGACAGCACAAGCACCAGCGCTCCGCACAATGCGATTGCCCCGAGCATCGGCGTCACCGTGCCGTCCAGGAAGGGCCCCGCCAACACCACCAGCACCCCCGCTGCCAGCATCTGCAACGTCCCCCCCAGCGAGGCCGCCAGCCCTGCGATTGCGCCATGCTCTTCCAGTGCCTGCACCTGCGCGCTCGGCATCAGCACGCCAAGGAACATGTTGCCGATGAACAGCGTGGTCATCGTCACTGGCAGGCTCGCCAGTCCCGCCAGCGCCAGCGCAAAGCCCACGAAGGTCGCCAGCGCAAAGCCGATGGTCGCCCGCCGGATCATCCGCAGTGTGCCGACGCGGGCCGAGATCGTTGCCGAGAATTGCGAGGCCACGAAGAACCCGATGGCATTGACCGCGAAGGCCAATGAGAACTGCGTCGCGGTCAATCCGAAGCTGCCGATGTAGACGAACGAAGCCGCCGAGATGAAGACGAAGAAGCTGGCAAAGGCGAAGCCGGCCAGGAAGGTCATCACCAGAAAGCCGCGGTCGGTCAGCAGCACCCGTGCGCCCCGCGCCGTGCTGGCCAGGTCGAAACGCTGGCGGTTCTCCTCGGCCAGCGTCTCGGGCACCGCGAACCGGATCAGCACCGCGCTCAGCAGCGACGCGACCAAGAGCGCCCAGAACACCAACCGCCAGCTGCCGATCGCAAGAAGGCCCGCGCCAGACAGCGGTGCCAGAAGCGGCGAGACTGCGATCACGATCATGATCGTCGACATCATCCGTGTCGCCGCCGGTCCCGTGGCCATGTCGCGGATCACCGCACGCAGGGCGACCATGTTGGCCGCCCCGCCCACGCCCTGCACCATTCGGCCGAACACAAGCCAGCCGAGCGTCGGCGCAACCGCACAGATCACCGTGCCCAGAATGAACAGCGCCAGCCCGACATAAAGCGGCGGCTTCCGCCCCGCCTGGTCGGCCCAGGGGCCATAGATCAGCTGCGCGAGGCCAAAGGTGATGAAATAGCCGACGAGGGTCCATTGCACCGCAAGCTGGCTGGCATTCAGCTCGCGCCCGATCTCGGGCATCGCGGGCAGGTACATGTCGATGGCAAAGGGACCGACCGCCGCCACCAGTCCCAGGACGATCGACATCGAGGTCGGGGAAATGTTGCGGGTCATGCCAGGCCATCCTTCGGGAACATGCGACGAAAGGGCGGAGACTTACTCCGCCGAACCGGGAAAGGAAAGCCCGCAGGGCATTTCCCGGCTGGCCCTTTGCGGGGCTGGCCGCTAAATGATCGGACCGCCCCCAGTTCCGGACCCGCCCATGCCCGACCTCGCCACGCTACTGCCAATGATCTTTGCCCTCGTGGTGATCGGAGCCTTTGCGGGGGTGGTCGGCGGCCTGCTCGGCGTCGGCGGCGGGATCGTGCTGGTCCCGGCCTTCTTCTACGCCCTTGGTCATCTCGGCTACGGCGGCGACCAGCTGATGCAGGTCTGCGTCGCGACCTCGATGGCCACCATCGTCGTCACCTCGCTGCGGTCGGTTTCCGCGCACAACCGCAAGGGGGCGGTCGACTGGGAGGTGCTGAAATCCTGGGGCCCCACGCTGGTCATCGCCGCCGCCATCGGCACATTCGTCGCCGGCCGCGTCTCATCGACGACCCTGCAAGCTGTTTTCGGTGTACTCGCGGGCATTGCCGGTCTCTGGATGGCCTTCGGCCGCGACGCCTGGCGGCTGGGCGAGGCCATGCCCGGACAACCCGTCCGCAGTCTGCTGGCCGGCGCGGTCGGGTTCTTCTCCGCCATGATGGGCATCGGTGGCGGCACCTTCGGCGTGCCCCTGATGACGCTTTACGCCATGCCGATCCACCGGGCTGTCGCCACCGCCTCGGGCTTCGGCGTCCTGATTGCGGTTCCGTCCGTCCTGGGCTTCCTGCTCTTGCCCGTAGCGGATGCGCCGCCCTGGACCGTGGGGGCAGTCAATATCCCCGCCTTCCTTGTCGTCATCGGCACCACGCTGATGACCACGCCATTGGGTGTGCGCCTCGCCCATGCGATGAACCCCAAGCCCCTGAAGCGCGCCTTCGCCATCTTTCTGACCCTGGTGGCGCTGAACATGTTGCGCAAGGTCCTCGGGTGGTGAATCCGGGCTGGCGCCTCCTCGGCCCCGACCCGGCGATCCGGGCCTGGGCAGACGCCGCCCACCGCGCCGCCCAAGATGTCCTCGCCACCACGAAGGAAGACTGGCGTTGCGGCGGCACATGGTTCGTCGGCGTCGACGCCCTGCCGAACGACGCCGACGGCGCTATTGCGGACACTCCCTTTCCGTGGCAGGCGCTGCCCCTGACGCCCGAACCCCTGCACCGCGCGCAGCTTTCCGTGATCCGCCCCGGCTACCCGCAGCCCTCGCCCGAGGAAAGCCCCGCCGCCTACGCCTTTCGCCGCGACCGCGACGCTGCCCATCTCGACGGGTTGCTCGCCATCGGCCCGCAGAAACACCGCATGGTCAGGGAACCTCACGCCTGGATTCTCGGACTGCCGCTGAACGACACCCGCGCCGCGCCGCTCACGGTCTGGGAAGGCAGCAACGAGATCCTGCGCGCAGCCATCCTTGCGGCCTTGCAGGCCCATCCCCCGGAAACCTGGGCCGATGTCGACCTGGCCGACCCCTATCAGCAGGCCCGTCGCGAGATCTTCGCCTCCTGCCGCCGCATCGAACTTGTCGCAAAGCCGGGGGAGGCCACGCTCCTCCACCGCCTCACCCTGCATGGCGTCGCCGCCTGGCGGCCCGACGACAGCGCCCCGCCGGAAGGCCGGATGATCGCCTACCTTCGCCCGCAATTCGCCAGCGTCCATCAGTGGCTGACCGCGCCCTGATATTGCTCTTTTCCGAAATACTCTCCGGGGGTTTGGGGGCAGAATGCCCCCATCCGGAGCCAAGCGTGCCAAGGCCCGCGCCAGCGACCAGAATGATTTGCGCCGCCAGGCGCTCCGCTTCGCTAGCGTTCCCGCCGGGCCATGCGTCCACCGCGCCGCTTGGCCAGACGGGGTGCGCGCGACGGCAGCTCCGCCATCACCATCGCCCGCTCCTCATGCGTCATCCGCGACCAGCCGGAGATTTCCTCGATCGACCGCATGCAGCCGACGCAGATCCGCTCCTCGGGATGCACGACGCAAAGCCTTACGCAGGGCGAGGCGATTTCGTCGCGCTTCCAGACGTCGTCCTTCACCCGCTCACCCTCGTCTTCAGCCTTTGGCAAGATGCGCCATCCGGTCCAGTGCGCCTTGAAGGATATATCCCGCAGCCACCTGGTCGATCACCTCTTTCCGACGCTTTCGCGACGTATCCGCCTCCAGCAGTGCCCTTTCTGCCGCAACGGTGGACAGGCGCTCGTCCCAGTAGCAGATCGGCAGCGCCGTCAGCTTCTCCAGATTGCGGGCAAAAGCCTGCGTCGCCTGCACCCGGGGGCCTGTCGTTCCGTCCATGTTCAGGGGCAGTCCAAGCACGATGCCAAAGGCCCCCCGTGTCTCCAGCAGGGCCAGCAGCCTGCCTGCATCCAGGGTGAACTTCTCGCGCCGGATCACCTCGATGGGCGTCGCCACCTGTCGCCGCAGGTCGGACAGGGCAACGCCAATGGTCTTATCGCCAAGGTCAAGGCCCGCGATGGCGCGGTTCGGGGGCAGGGTGGTGGCAAAGGTCTCGATCCCGTCGCAGATCATGGCTGAAGCCCGCTTTCCACCGCCGCCTGCTTCAGGAACGACATCTCCGCCGCATGACCCTCGAACTTCGCTTTCGCCTCGTCGTAAATCTTCTGCGCCTCGTCCTTCCGGTCCAGGACGGCAAGCGATCGGATCAGCTTGTTCCATTCCTCGACCGTGCCGCCGTCGCTGGCCAGCCGGTCATTGAGCTGGGCGACCATGCCCTCGATCATCGCCTGGCGGTCTTCCGGGCTCATCTCGCCCGCCGCCGCCATGTCTTCTGCCGAAGGCCCGTCCCCTGCCGCCGCCGGTAGCGTGTAGCGGACGCCCGCCAGTTCGGCCACCTGCTCGATACGCTCGCGGATCGAGGTGACCCAGGGCGAGCCCGGCATCCCGCCCTCGGCCAAAGGCCGCCAGAAGCGGAAGGTCTGGTCATAGCGCCCGCCCTGCAGGAACATCTCGCCAACCAGATAGCGCGCCAGCTCGTTGCCCATGTCGCGCTCAAGGCTTGCCCGCAGCTCGACCTCGGCCTCGGGAGAGACGTAGCCTTGCGCTTCCGCCACCAGCGCCAGCGCAAGGTTGGCATGGTCGTTCGCCGACGCCCCATCGCCCTTCAGCGCAAGGATGCGCTCTTGCACCCGCACCGCCGCCTGCAACTCGCCCGCCTCGAACCGGGCGCGGAAGTCGTCCTGCAAGGCGGCAGGATCGGTCGCTGCCGCAAGCTCCTTTGTCAGCCGCTCGTCCACTGACGGATCGCGCGGCGCATTCAGACGGGCCAGTTCGTCGGCCTGAGAGGGACGCGCCGCGATGCCGGCATCCAGGGCCTGCAGCCGGGGCTTCAGCGCCATGTCGGGATAGCTCGGTGCGCCAAGCCACCAATAGATCGCAAGGCCGCCCGGCAGCACCAGGGCAAGGATCAGCACTGCAACCCATGCGGCTGGGCCGCCGCCCTGAACACGTTCACCTGCCTGCCGCGCCCGGTCGGCCTCGATCACCCGCTTACCGACCTCGGCCCGCAGCCGCGCCGCCTCGTCCGGGCCAATGGTGCCCCGGGCCAGATCGCGCCCGATCTCGGCCAGCTGGTCCTTGTAGACCGCAAGATCGGCCTCGGCGGTCCGGGTTTCCGGCTGCGGCGCCTTGCGCAGGGCCGCGACCAGCACCGCTGCCACTGCCGCCGCCAGAGCCGCCGCCACTGCCCAGAATTCCCAGCCCGTCATGCCAAAACTCGCCACGTCGCCTGCAAGTAACGCCCGATGGGCGCGGATCACGGCCCGACATAGTCGTTTCCCCCCGCCCAAGAAAGGGGCATTCAGCCGCAGCCCCCGGACCTGCGGGGTCCGGTGCGGTGGCGGCTTGGCAAATGTCGCAATTTTCCCGATTGTGCCGCAGAAAGGTGCGGCTATAACCCGCTTCCGTTCCATGAAATCCCTGCCGGACCTTCCCGGCGCATCCCGTCCGACAAGAGGCCCCGATGAAGCGCTATTCGGTCTTCGCCATCGCCCGCGAGGCAATCCGCTACCACATGGGCTGGGAACGCGCCTGGGCCTCGCCCGAGCCGAAAGCCGCCTATGACGCGATCATCGTGGGGGCAGGGGGCCATGGCCTTGCCACCGCCTACTACCTTGGTAAGAACTTCGGCATCACCAATGTCGCGATCATCGAGAAGGGCTGGCTCGGCGGCGGCAACACGGGGCGGAACACCACGATCATCCGCTCGAACTACCTGCAGGACCCCTCCGCCGCGATCTACGAAAAGGCGCGCAGCCTGTATGAGACGCTGAGCCAGGACCTGAACTACAACGTCATGTTCTCCCCGCGCGGCCTTTTGATGCTGGGCCAGACCCACCACGAGGTCCGCGGCTATCTGCGCACGGTCCATGCCAACACCCTGCAGGGCGTGCAGACCGAATGGATCTCGCCACAGCGCGTCAAGGAACTGGTGCCGATCATCAACATCGACGGCCCGCGCTACCCGATCCTCGGCGCGCTTTATCAGGCGCGCGGCGGCACCGCCCGGCACGATGCCGTCGCCTGGGGCTATGCCCGCGCCTGCTCGGCGATGGGGATGGACATCATCCAGAACTGCGAAGTGAAGGGCGTCCGCTCGGAGAATGGACAGGTCACCGGCATCGACACCACCAAGGGCTTCATCGCCACCAAGAAGCTCGGGATGGTCGTGGCCGGTCACTCCGGCCAGCTTGCCGAAATGGCGGGCTTCCGCCTGCCGATCGAAGCGGTCGCCCTCCAGGCCCTCGTCTCCGAACCGATCAAGCCCTGCATGGATGTGGTCGTGATGGCCAACACCGTCCACGGCTACATGTCGCAATCCGACAAGGGCGAGATGGTGATCGGCGGCGGCACCGACGGGTTCAACAACTACACCCAGCGCGGCAGCTTCCACCATATCGAGGAAACCCTGCGGGCGCTGGTCGAGACCTTCCCGATGATCTCGCGCCTGAAGATGCTGCGCCAATGGGGCGGCATCGTCGACATGACCGGCGACCGCTCACCCCTGATCTCGAAAACCCCGCTCGGAAACTGCTTCATCAACTGCGGCTGGGGGACGGGCGGGTTCAAGGCGATCCCCGGCTCGGGCTGGGCGATGGCGGAACTGATGGCCAAGGGCGAGCCCGGCCCGCTGGCCGAAGACTTCAACATGTGGCGCTTCAAGGACGGCCAGTTCATCGACGAGTCGGTGGCGGCAGGGGTCGCCCACTGATGCAACGGGTGCGGCGTGCAATTGTCAGGCTCGCGGTCGCGGACTTCCGCGCCGCCACCGATTGTGCGCGCCGCAGCATGACCGGCGATGCGCCATGATCCGCGACCTTGGCCCTTACGTCCCGAAACGGGCGCACAAGCTGGATGCGCCGATCATGGCCATGCTCCTGAACGGGGTGCATGACCACCATCGCGGGCAGGTCTTCGTCGTCCAGGTCGGCGCGGGCAATGGCGAGACCGGCCTTCCCCTTCTGCCGCGCTTCCGCGACGAAGGCTGGTCCGGCCTTCTCATCGAGCCGCATCCGCAGAACTTCGCGCAACTCGATGCGCTGCATGCCAATGGTGACCGCGTGGCGGTGCTGAACCTCGGCATCTCCGACGTCTCGGCCAACCTGTCGCTGCATTCCCTTACGCCCGAGGCCGAGGCGGCCCAGCGTCGCGCGCCCCGGGGCCGGGCCTCGCTGATCCGCGACCGCATTGCGACACCCGACACTTCGCCCGAGGACGTCACCAGCACGGAAGTTCCCTTCCTGCGCATGGATACCGTCCTGGCCGAGCTTGGCATCGACAGCGCACAGCTTCTGGCGATCAACGCCGGCGGGCATGAGGCGCAGGTGCTGGCAAGTCTCAACCTTGCCGCGCTCGACCCCGCGCTTGTCCTCGTCCACTCTGCCCCCGGCACCGCTGCCGACGAGGCCTGCATCGCCAGCCTGACCGCCGCCAACCTGCATCCGTTCCGCGTTTCGGGCTGGCTGGCCGGCCTCGCCCCCGCCCGACTTGCCGTGCCCCTGGAAGAGCTGCTGACCTTCTTCCAGAGGGGCCTCGGCACCCCGCAGGACACCGAAGAATGACCCCCGCAGAACTGGGAACACCCTCATGCTGATCCTCGAATGCCCCTATTGCGGCGTGAAGGCCGAAGAGACCGAACTTTCCCCCGGCTACGAGGCGCATCTGAAGCGCTTCGGCCCCGACTCCTCGCCCGAGGAGTTCGAGGCCTACATGTTCGCCCGCAAGAACCCCAAGGGCGTGCATTTCGAACGCTGGCGCCACAGCTACGGCTGCGGCAAATGGTTCCTGGCCGCCCGCTGCACCGCGACGCTGGAGGTGTTCGGAACCTACCCCGCGCAGGTTTCCGAACCCCCCGCCGACATCATCGCAAAGATCCAGGCCCGCCGCCCCGGCTGGACGCCTGACTGGAAGGTCACGAAATGAGCACGCGCCTCGCCAAGGGCGGCCGGTTGATCAACCGCACCGCGCCCGTCGAATTCACCTTCAACGGCAAGCGCCTCAAGGGGTTCCAGGGGGACACGCTGGCCGCAGGCCTGCTGGCCAACGATCAGGTCATGGTCGGCCGCAGCTTCAAGTACCACCGCCCGCGCGGCATCGTCGCCTCGGGGCCGGAAGAGCCGAACGCGCTGGTCAATCTCGGGGCAGGGGGACGCTTTGAACCGAACCAGCGCACCACCACGACCGAGATCTTCGACGGCCTCACCTCCACCAGCCAGAACCACTGGCCCAGCCTCGAATTTGACGTCGGCGTGGTTAACAACTACGCCGCCCGCTTCCTGCCTGCGGGCTTTTACTACAAGACCTTCATCCATCCGCGCCCGTTCTGGAAGCACGTCTTCGAGCCGGTCATCCGCCGCTCCGCCGGTCTGGGGAAAGCGCCGACCGAAGGTGATGCTGACCGCTACGAACAGGCCTATGCGTTCTGTGACGTGCTGGTGATCGGGGCAGGGGTCTCGGGCCTTCGCGCCGCGAAAGCCGCCGCCGACGCCGGGCAGCGCGTGATCCTGCTGGAACAGGCCCCGACCCTTGGCGGCCGCGCGCCCGTCGATCAGACCGAGGTGGATGGCAAGCCGGTCGAGACCTGGCTCTCCGCCATGGAATCCGACCTCGCAGCCCGCGACAACGTGACGATCCACACCCGCACCTGCGGCTTCGGGGTCTATGACCACGGCTATGTGCTGGCCGACGAACGCGTGGCCGACCACACGCCCGGCGACGGACGGCCGAGGCACCGGCTCTGGCGCATCCGCGCGGGCAAGATCATCAGCGCCACCGGCGCAATCGAACGCCCGCTGTCTTTCGCCGGAAACGACATTCCCGGGGTGATGCTGGCCTCGGCTGTCCGCGACTATGTCGTGAATTATGCCGTCTCGCCCGGCGACCGCACCGTTGTGGTGACGAACAACGATTCCGCCTATCAGACCGCGCTGGCGCTGAAAGCCGCGGGCCTCGACGTGCCCGCCATCCTTGACGCCCGCGAAACGGCAACCGGCGCCCTCCCGGACGCTGCCCGCGCCGCTGGCATCCGGGTCCTCACCGGCACGGCCATTGCCAAGGTCAAGGGCGGCAAGCGCGTCGCCGGCGTCGCCATCTGCGCGCAGGCGGGCGAGGGGGCGGTGCAGGAGGAGATCCCCTGCGAGGCCGTCGCCATGTCCGGCGGCTGGTCGCCCGTCGTCCACCTGTGGAGCCATTGCGGTGGCAAGCTTCTGTGGGACGAGACCATCTCCGCCTTCGTGCCCGATCCCGCCCGCCCGCCGCTGAACCACGATGGTTCGGCGATGGTGGAAACTGTCGGCGCGGCCTCCGGTGACCTCGACCTCTCCGGTACTCCCTCGGCGATCCCCCCGGTCTGGGTCATGCCGCAAGGCGCGCCGATCACGTTGCGCAACAAGATGTGGCTCGACTACCAAAACGACGTGAAGGTCTCAGACGTCCAGCTCGCCAGCCGTGAGGGCTATGTCTCGGTCGAACACACCAAGCGCTACACCACACTGGGCATGGCGACCGATCAGGGGAAACTCAGCAACATCAACGGACTCGCCGTGCTTGCTGATAGTCTGGGTCAGGAAATTCCGCAGGTCGGCACCACCACCTTCCGCCCGCCCTACACGCCCGTCACGATCGGCGCGCTGGCGGGGGAATCGCGGGGTGACATTTTCCAGCCCCTCCGCCGCACCCCGATGCACGAGGCGCATGAGAAAGCCGGGGCCTATTTCGAACCCGTCGGCCTCTGGCGCCGCCCCTACTGCTTCCCGCGCGCCGGGGAGACGCATGAGCAGGCCGTCCACCGTGAGGTTATCAACACCCGCACCAACCTCGGCCTCCTCGACGCCTCCACCCTCGGCAAGATCATCGTCAAGGGGCCGGATGCGGGCAAGTTCCTCGACATGCTCTACACCGGCGTCATGTCCACGCTTCCGGTCGGCAAGTGCCGCTACGGGTTGATGTGCAACGAACAGGGGTTCCTGTCGGACGACGGCGTCGTCGCCCGGATCGACGAGGACACCTGGCTCTGCCACACCACCTCGGGCGGGGCCGACCGCATCCACGCCTGGATGGAAGACTGGCTGCAATGCGAATGGTGGGACTGGAAGGTCTACACCGCAAACGTGACCGAACAATATGCGCAGGTGGCCGTCGTCGGTCCGAACGCGCGGAAACTGCTGCAAGTCCTTGGCGGCATGGATGTTTCCAAGGAAGCACTGCCCTTCATGCAATGGGCGGACGGCACCCTTGGCGGCTTCCCGGTCCGGGTCTACCGGATCAGCTTCTCGGGCGAACTCAGCTACGAGATCGCCGTACCTGCCAGCCACGGCGCGGCCTTCTGGGCTGCCTGCCAGGAGGCCGGAAAGGCGCTTGGCGCGATGCCCTACGGCACCGAATGCCTGCACATCATGCGGGCCGAGAAGGGCTTCATCATGATCGGGGACGAGACCGACGGCACCGTGATCCCGCAGGACCTTGGCCTCGACTGGGCGATTTCCAAGAAGAAGGCCGATTTCCTGGGCAAACGCGGCCAGGAACGCACCTATCTCGCGAACCCCGACCGCTGGAAACTGGTGGGCTTCGAAACTCTCGACGGCTCGGTCGTCCCCGATGGCGCCTACATCATCGCCGACGGGGTGAACGCCAACGGCCAGCGCAACGTGCAGGGCCGCGTGACCTCCACCTACCACTCGCCGACCCTGAAGCGCGGCATCGCGATGGGACTACTGAAACAGGGGCCCGCCCGGATGGGCGAGGTGGTGGAATTCAACACCGTGGCAGGCGGCACCGTGAAGGCAAAGGTCCGCGACATGATCTTCTTTGACAAGGACGGGGAGAAGCAGAATGTCTGATCCGGTCAGCGCCCTGAACGGCGCCAGCTTCCAGGGCTTCGCCACCATCCGCGAGATCGGCCCCCTGGGCATGGTCACCCTGCGCGCCAAGGGTGTGAAAGCCTTGGACAAGGCGGTGAAGGCCGTCACGGGAACCAAGCTCCCGGCACAGCGCCGGATCGAGATGAAGGGCGACCGCGCCTGCGGCTGGATGAGCCCGGATGAATACCTGCTGATCCTGCCCTATGCCGAAGTGTCCGCCGCCCTTGCCGCGATTGCCAAGGCGATGGCGGGCGAACATCACTTGGCAGTCGATGTCTCCGACGCCCGTGCGGTGTTCCGGATCGAGGGAGACAGGGCCGCCGAGGTGCTGGCGAAGCTCTCGCCGGTCGACTTCGAGAAACTGGAACCCGGCGAGCTGCGTCGCAGCCGCACCGCTCAGGTCGCGGCAGCGATGTGGCAGCAAGACAAGGGATTCACCCTGGTTTGTTTCCGTTCAACTGCCAAATATGTCTTTGATCTTCTTACTAATGCGTCGCACTGACGCAATTTCAAGGCCTTGACAACAGGCCGCCATTTTCCATCCTGAGACCATCGGCAACCAGTGGATGATTGAGGGATTTGAGATGGCATTGGTCAAGTGTGTGGTCGCAGCTGGTCTGCTGGCAGTCGTCGGGGATTTAACTCCGGCGGTCGCCAAGACTACGCAGTATGAATGCAGGTTCGAATATGAATCGGGGCGGGGCGGCGGCTGGATTCCGGAAATGCTGATCCTGACCGATGATGACGTGAAGGGCGAGATCGTCGTCTTCGATCCGATCATCAAGCATTTCGTCGGCAGCCCGATTCCGGCCCGGCTGAGCGCACGCACCAAGGTCCGCTCCACCTATACCTGGGAGGTCGTTTTCCGGAACAAGGGCCAGGGCGGTCGGATGATCTACACCTTGTCGCATTTCTCCAACGGTCAGCCCGCCAAGATGAAGGCGGAACCCGGCGGGTTCGACAACAGCTGGTCGGGCGAGGGAACCTGCAAGGTCTCGAAGGGTTGATGTGGCAGGGGTAGCCCGGTGCCAGGGGGTCTTTCCGGGTGGCAGCACCTTGACCTTCCGCCGGGAAGGCCCCTTATTCATGCCAAGCCTACTTTGCCAACAGGAGAGACCCCATGGCCTTCACCCTTCCCGATCTTCCCTATGCCCACGATGCGCTCGCCTCGGTTGGCATGTCCAAGGAGACGCTGGAGTACCACCATGATCTGCACCACAAGGCCTATGTCGACAACGGCAACAAGCTGATTGCGGGCACCGAGTGGGAGAACAAGTCGGTCGAGGATATCGTCCGCGGCACCTACCAGGCCGGGGCCGTGGCACAGAACGGCATCTTCAACAACGCTTCCCAGCACTGGAACCACATGATGTTCTGGACCTGGATGGCCCCGGGCGAGAACAAGAAGATGCCGGGCGCGCTGGAAAAGGCGCTGACCGAAAGCTTCGGGTCGGTGCAGAAGTTCAAGGACGATTTCGCCGCCGCCGGTGCGGGCCAGTTCGGCTCGGGCTGGGCCTGGCTGGTGAAGGACAAGGACGGCTCGCTCAAGGTCACCAAGACCGAGAACGGAGTGAACCCGCTCTGCTTCGGCCAGAAGGCGCTTCTGGGCTGCGACGTGTGGGAGCATTCCTATTACATCGACTTCCGCAACAAGCGCCCGGCCTACCTGACCAACTTCCTGGACAAGCTGGCGAATTGGGAAGCTGTGGCCGCAGGGCTCTGACCTGACAAAGGCGGTTTCGGGTGGGGCGGATGTGATCTGGCCCACCTGGCTACACCGGCAGGGCTGGCGGATTGCCCCCGAGGCATGGCCTGCCGGACGACAGCTTCGCATCGCGGTCCTTGCCGATCCCCATGCCGGGGGACCGCAGATGCCGGCCTCCCGCTTGTGGCAGTCAGTTGCTGCCATCAACAGCATAGATGCCGACCTGATCGCCGTGATGGGCGACTATGTCGCGGACCATGCCTTCGTCACCTCTGCCGTACCGATGGCCGAGGTTGCCCGCGCCATCGCCAGCTTGCGGGCCCCGCTCGGGGTCTATGCCGTCATGGGCAACCACGATTGGCGCGCCGACCCGGAAGCCCGGCAAAGGATGCAAGGCCCGACAAGCTATGCCCGCCAGCTCACCGAGGCGGGGGTGACCGTTCTGGAAAACGCGGGCCGCCGCATCGAGACTGCAGAGGGTGCGTTCTGGGTCTTCGGCCTTGGCACCCAGCAAGTGAGGCGGGACGGCCGCTGGTCGCCCTGGCAAGGGGTGGATGATCTGCCCACGACCCTTGCCGAACTTGCAGATGACGCTCCCGCCATCCTTCTCGCGCATGAACCCGACATCTTTCCATCGGTCCCCGCTCGCGTTGCCCTGACCATCGCGGGCCATACGCACGGCGGGCAGATCGCTTTCGGTCGCTGGACGCCCGTCGTCCCATCGCGCTACGGCTCGCGCTACGCCTGGGGGCATGTCTGCGAGCGTGGCAGACATCTTGTCGTGTCGGGCGGGCTTGGCTGCTCGGGTCTGCCCCTCCGGTTTGGTCGCCGTCCCGAGGTGACGGTGATCACTTTAGCGCAAGACCCGCGTTAACCCTTCCTCCAGCCCCGCCACATCGGCGACGACCCGGAAATGCCCCCGCAACGCATCGTCCGCGAAGCCCTCGGCGATCACGTGATCAACCAGCGCGACCAGCGGCTGCCAATACCCCTCCACATCCAAAAGCAGGATCGGCTTCCCGTGCAGCCCGATCTGTGCCCAGGTCAGCACCTCGAAGAATTCGTCCAGTGAACCCGCACCCCCCGGCAGCACCACAACCGCGTCCGAGTTCATGAACATCACCTTCTTGCGCTCATGCATGTCCTCGGTCACCACCATGGTCGAGCCGTCCCGTTCCGTCCTCTCCCGGCCGAGAAGATGAACCGGGATCACGCCCAGCGTGGCGGCTCCGGCCCCGGTGGCGGCCCGGGCAACCTCGCCCATCAGCCCCACGTCGCCCGCCCCGAACACCAGCCGCCAGCCGTTCCGCGCCAGCATTTCGCCGGTTTGCCGGGCCGCCTCGGCATGGGCCGGGTTCCGGCCCGGGCGAGAGCCGCAAAAGACGCAGACGGAACGAAGGGGCATGTCAGGGCCTGAAAATGGTTGCTTTGCCCCGTCATATAGAGATTCCTGAGAACAAGAAATGCAAAGCGGCGGGCAAGCGCCGGGGGGAGACGGGGATGGCGGCTTTTGGGGCGCTGGGCCAGGGAACACGGGTGGCTGTCCTGCTGCTCGGTGGGGCGGCAGTGGCGGGCGCAGCCTATGTCGGCTGGAAGATGACCCGGCCCGGACCCGACCCTGTCGAACCCGCGGTGGAAATCGCCGCAGCCGAGCCCACGGTCGCCGCGACCCCCGCCGCCGAAGCCGCCGACGCCAAGCCAGAACCTGTCGCCGTCCCGGCCGCGGAACCCGTGCCCGCTGCTGAGCCTGCCTCTGAACCTGCCTCTGAACCTGCAACGCCCGTTGTTCCGGTGATCGACACCTGGCGCGTCGCGGCGGATGGCGGGGCAGTCGTCTCTGGCAATGCCGCGCCGGGTGCAACCGTCGAAGTGATCGTCGATGACGTTGCCGTCGCCCGGGGCG
>JAFLCY010000097.1 GCA_017303485.1 Rhodobacterales bacterium | reverse complement strand
GTCGGCATGACCCGGCCGGAACGACTGCGCGATGTCGCCATAGTCCTTCGACCGCTGGTCGGTGTTCTCGATCATCAGCTGGATCGGCGTGCCCGTCGTCTGCCCCTCGAAGACGCCGGACAGGATGCGAACCTCGTCAGCCTCTTTCCGCTGGGTGGTGAACTTCGAGGTGCCGGGCTTGCGCCGGTCCAGCCAGGGCTGGATATCCGCCTCGGACAGCCGCACCCCCGGCGGGCAGCCATCCACCGTGCAACCGATCGCGGGCCCGTGGCTTTCGCCCCAGGTGGTGACGCGGAAAAGATGACCGAAGGTGTTCAGGCTCATTGGCTCGTCCTCGCTTGGCCAAGGGCATACAGGCCACGCGGCCCCCGCCACAAGCCCCGACACCCCGGAAAACCCGCCCGATCCGGCGCGAGGGTCACGCTTCCGTGAATTTTCCGGCGCGCCGGGGGTTGAAACGCCACTTCCCCTCCCCACTTACCCGAGGCGGGCCGGGCCCCTCTGACGACGCCAGTCGTGATGTCGGACCGCATCGGGAAAACGCGCCCGATGTCAGCCCGGCACCCCTGCCCCTCAAAAAGGCTGACCTCTTGGCGCAAGCAAATGAGGCAAGAGGGATGGACTTCCTGTTCGTACTATTTCTGGCCAAGCCCCTGTGGCTGTGGCTGGTCTTTATCAGTTTGGTCATCGCGCTGATGGCTTTCGACCTTGGCGTGATGCACAAGGACAACCATGAGCTTGGCATCGCGGAAAGCCTGAAGATGTCGGCTTTCTACATCGCCATCGCTATCGCGTTCGGCGGTTACATCTGGTGGGCCTGGTCGAACGGCACGCTGGTGACCAGCGACGGCTCGAACCCGGTGGCCGCCTATTTCCAGGGCTACATCATCGAGAAGGTCCTCTCGATCGACAACGTCTTCGTCATCTCGCTGATCTTCGGCTACTTCGCCATTCCGCGGAAATACCAGTACCGCGCGCTGGTCTGGGGCATCATCGGTGTCATCGTCCTGCGCGGCATCATGATCGCCGTGGGGGCCGAGCTGATCTCGACCTACAAATGGGTGACGCTGCTCTTCGCGGCCTTCCTGGCCTTCACCGGCATCAAGATGCTGATCATGCCGGAAGGCGAGCATGACGTGTCGAAGAACCCGGTCGTCCGGCTGGTGTCGAAATACATGCATGTGACGCCGGACCTGCACGGGCAGAAGTTCTTCGTCCGCCAGCCCCACCCCAACACCGGCAGGCTGGCGCTGTTCGCGACGCCGCTTTTCGTGGCGCTGATCGTGATCAACTTCGCCGACCTGATCTTCGCCGTCGACTCGGTGCCCGCGATCTTTCTGATCACCACCGACACCTTCATCGTCTACACCGCGAACATCATGGCGATCCTTGGCCTGCGCGCCCTTTACTTTGCGCTGGCGGCGCTGGTTCACCGCTTCCACTACCTGAAATACGCGCTGGCCGTGGTGCTGGTGTTCATCGGGATGAAGGGCTTCTACAGCTACTTCTTCGGCAAGCCCGACCCCTACCTGTCGCTGGGGATCACGGTCAGCATCATTGCGGCGGGCATCTTCTATTCCCTGTGGAAGACGCGGGACGGTGGCGACGGGTCCAACGGCCAGGCCATCCGCGTGGGAGAGTGACCATCCGTCCGGTCAACTGCCCTGCCTGATCTGGCTTGCAACATCGTGGTCGCCGGGCACCCCGGCGATCCGCAACACCGAAAGCCCCAGAGTCACGTCCACCATGCCATCGGCGCGGCGCGTGACCTGGGGCGGCTTTGGCCAGGCCTTCAGGTCGTAGACCTGCTCCGCCTGCCACTGGCTGACATGCGTCACGCCGCCATAGGCCAGCACGAACACCACCGCCCCCGGCCCCGGATCGACATGGGTGATCCCGGTGCCCGCGTGGAGGGTGTCATTGCCGCCCCCTAGCCGCACCCGGTTCCGCCCCGGCCCGGTATGCACGACCGAGGAGCCATCGCCGTCATGGATCTCGTCATTGCCATGCCCGCCGAAGATCCGGTTGCGCGCGGACGTGCCGATGATCGTGTCATCGCCAGTGCCGCCATCCAGCACGTCGCGCCCGCCGCCGCCGATCAGCCGGTCATTCCCCGCCCCGCCATAGAAGAAATGCCGCGAGCTTTCGTTGACCGAGATCGCCCGCAGCACATCGTCGCCCTCGCCGCCGTGGAAGGTCGCGCCGCCATACTTCGGCCCGATCATCACATCGTTCCCGCGTGAGCCGCGCACGTCGACCATCACCCGCTCGGTGGTCTCGAAATGGATCGGGCTGTCGGGATGCGCCACGATCCGCATCACACGCGGAGTCTTCTTCGCCGCCTCGGCATCCTCGTGCCGGGCCAGCACCGTGGCGATGCGGATGTTCTCCACGTTCATCGGGCAGTGCAGCACATAGCCATCTGGGCCGCCCAGATACCACAGAGTGTCATTGCCGCCGTCCCTGGTTTCCCTGATCTTCTCGGCCTCGGCCCCGTAGGCCCAGTAATTGTCGTTGCCCCGCCGTCCTTCCAGCACGACCGAGCCATCCACCGCCATCATCGCATTGACCCCATCCGCCGGATTCTCGAACCCCCGCAGGTCAAGGCCAAGGTCCAGCGCACCCCGCACCAGTTCGCCCCGCAGCAGGTCCATCGGCGCGGTGGCGATCAGGTTCTCCGTCTCGCCGGGGTCGGCGACCACGTCATAGACATGCTCCTCGCCGTTCGGATAGCGGAAGTAGCGGAACTGGCGGTAGCCCTCGACCGAGGGCCGCACCGACAGCGTCCCGAAGACCGAGGTGATCGGCGATTTCGTGGTGTCAAACTCGCCGAAGCTCGGGTCGATCAGCGGCAGCAGGCTCTGCCCCGACACCCAGTCCGGCCGCGGCGGCAGGCCCGCCAGCTGCATCACCGTCTTGGGGAAGTTGTGCAGGCTCACTGGCAGGTCGATCACCCGGCCTTCCGTCATCCGCGGCGACCAGATGCCCAACGGCACATGCGCCGCCGAATCCCACTGGCTCATCTTGTGGAAACTGTCGTGGTTCCCAAGGTTGAATCCGTTGTCCGACAGGAAGATCACCGTCGTCTTCCCGCCCAGAGCCGAAGCCTCCAGCGCGTCGAGGAACCGGCCGATCTCGTGATCGACATGGCTGATCGCGGCGAAATAGGCCCGCACCACCTGCCGCCAACCGTCATCCCCGCCCTTTTCCGGCGTCCAGTTGCCGTTGGCGATATAGGCCGCCTCATAGACCGCGAAACCGGGCGGGGGGCCGTAGTAATCCTCGGGTGCCGCGATGTCGGGCCAGCGGATGCCTGCGGGATCGTAAAGCTGGTAGAAACGATCCGGGCATTCCAGGTTGTAATGCGGATGCTTGAAGCCCAGCTGGATCAGGTGCCGCCGTGCAGGATCGGCCCGGCCCAGAAAATCAATCGCGTTCTGCGCCACGGTGAAGTCGTAGAACAGGTGGTCCTGCGACCCGTCATCGTCGGGATGGTTGATCCCCTTGATCCCCGGCCCGCGGTCCAGATAGGCCTTCTCCTTCGTCCGTCCGCTGCTGTCCTGCGCCGGCACATCCTCGTGGAACAACACCCGCCGGTACCGCTCCGGCATTGGCTTGTAGGTCGCATCCACCTTGCCGGTGGTGAAGGTGTAGAACCCCGCCCGCCGCAGGTCATAGGCCCAGGCCTTTTCCGGCGGCAGCACCTGGCGCCAGAAGCGGTTGAGATCGACCAGCCCGGTGCGGAACGGCGACAGCCCGGTGGCCAGTTCCGCCCGGCACGGGGCACACAGGGGAACCGTCGCATAGGCATTGCCGAACCGCACCCCGGCATTCAGCAGACGGTCCAGGTTCGGGGTCTGGATGGTGATCCCGAATGTGTCGCGCCAGGTGAAGACGTCGATCATGTCATCGACCCAGATGACACAGATGTTGTCGTCCCGGATGCTCTCCGCCGTGAAGCCCATCACCGGCCCGTCAGCTTCAGCCGCGCCGGCAGCGCCCAGCGCCGGATCGCGCCTTCGCCGAAGTCCGCGCGCAAGGCCCCCCGGTTCGCAGGATAAGGCCCCTCCCCCGGGGCCGCCGCATGGGCATAGGTCACGAAAACCTCGCCCTCGGGCCGTTTCGAGCATTTCAGGACCACAACCTTCGGGTCGTCCTTGTCGATCTCGACCCCGGTGATCTTCGCGCCATTGGTCACGCCTTCCAGCGCAAAGCCCGCCAGCTTTCCCGCCCCGAACGGATCCCCGGCGTCGATCTCCAGCCCGTCCTGTGCCTCGCAGATCAGGCGGATGCCGCCCTCGGACCATTCCGCCAGCTGGATCACCGGGCACAGCCACTTGCCCCCGCCGTGGACGGCCAGCAGCGCCTCGGCCAGAAGCGCCGCCTTCTCCGTCCGCCCCGCATCGGTCAGCCGCCCGGTATCATCCATCTGGAACGCATAGGACGGTGCCGCAAAGACCAGCTGGTGATCGCCGTGGTTCCACGACAGCTCCCACTGCCCCTCCAGCCCCGGCCCGCGCGTGACGGTCTGAGTGCCGCAGTCGAAAGCCGCCAGGAACACCGGCCGCGCCAGCCCCTGCTTGGCCATGCCCCGGGTGATCCGCTCCATCAGCGCGATCATCCCGTCGCGGTAGGCCGTGGCATCGCCGGTCAGGTCCTCCAGCGTGTAGTCCAGCACCACCGCCAGAACCTGCGCCCCCACCCCCAGCCGTGCAGAGGCCGCCACCAGATTGGCAAAGCCCTGGTCCAGATTGGCCACCGCTGCCCCGGTCCCCAGATCATGCGCCGTCGCCGCCATGTCCGTCTCGGCCCGCACCAGCATGAGGGGCAGCGGCTGGTGCAACACCCGCCGCCGCGCCAGCACTTCGTCGGCCACCAGCGCCTCGACCGTCAACTCGCGCAGCGGCTCCAGCGCATCGGTCACCGCCGCCTCGCCCTCGCCGCCCATGCCCACCGCGCCGATGTCGTCACCCGGGGCCAGCACATGCCATGGAAACCGCGCCGGTCCCGGCGAACCCAGCCCCGCCCGCGCCCCGCCGATCCCCATCACCGCCAACAGAGGCCCCTGCGCCTCGGCGATCACCGCCCCCCCCGAAACATGCCGCCGATACCCGCGCGCACTGTCGGCTCCCAGCAGGTTCGCCTGGAAGAACACCCAGTCCCCCTCACGCCGGGGCGCCCAGAGGTCCACACCCTCCGGCAGATCAGGCAGCGGCTGCGCCTCGGCCCGTGCCACCGCCTGCGGCTTCAGCTCCAGCCGTGCGGCGATGTCGGCGATCACCTTGTCCGACAGGCGCAGCACCAGCCCGGTCTCGTCATAGCGGATCACGTCGCCGTTCTCGGCCCGGATGATCACGCCTTCAGGGGGGATCGGTTTTTCCGTCATCAGAACAAAGCCTTGAACCGTTCGGGCAGCCGGTAGACGCCCCTGGGCCGCGCCCCACCCGGCGCGAAATAGACCACCTTCTTCTCGCGCCAGCCATCGACCATTTCCTTGCGGAACTCGGGGAAATCCACCGTCTCGGCGCGGGGCTTCTCTTTCGACAGGGCCTTGTAGGTGTCCCATGCCGTGTCCCAGCCGGTCTTCTGCCGCTCGACCTCTTCCAGAGAGCCGCTTTGCAGATCGCGCTGCGCCCGGCGGGTGGCCAACCGCGCCTCGGTCATGTCGTGGTCGATGAAGCGCAGGTGGAAAAGATACAGATGCGGGTCGAGATGCAGCTTCGGATGGTTGGCGAAATGCCCGCCCGGCGCGATGTCGATCCTTTCGCTGGTGATGCAGGGCTTGGCGTAATTCGCGTTCAGCCGGAAGATGCGCCGCACATCCAGAATGTTGCGCCCCTCGGCGATCGGCTCCGGCTCCAGCTCCGGGTTGTGGACCATCTCGATCGCGAAGGGGGTGATGACGCGCGGACCGCGCCGGACGGCATATTGCTCCAGATAGTCCGGCAGGCTGTCCGAGACGGCAGGATCGACGCAGACGATCTCGTCCACGTCGCCCACCAGCACCCAGTTGTAGAAATTGGTGAAGCCCGTGGTCAGCCGCGACAGCATCTGCCAGCGGCGCTGGTTGAAGCAGTTCCGCGTCGCATCGAAGGGCAGATAGATGACGTTGCAGCCTTCCGCGATCCGCTTGTGTTCGGGGTCGCCACCGTGGCTGAGGACGTAGAGGTTCTCGCGGCCAAGCTGGCGACCGTAATAGTCGACCCAGCGGTTGAGGAAGAAGTGATCCCCGCCCACCATGGTCATCGCCATCATCCGGCCGCGTGTCGTGTCCATCAGGTCCGTTCCTGCCCGTTCTTTTCCGCATAGCATGAGGTCGAAGCCGGGGCCTAGCCTCTCCACGATTCTCGTCGCGCCCGCAGCGCCTTATCCGGCCGCAGCCTTCCGCGCATTCACTGCCCCCCGCCTTGCGCGGCGGATGAAGACCTTTTCCTCATCGGGCAAGTCCTTGCCCTGCCGCAGCATCGCGTCCGCCGCCCGGATCACCAGCCCGTGCCGCCCCCGCTGCGCCGCCGCCGACAGAAGCGCACGCTGCCATTTGGGAACGGCCCGCCGGGTCCGGTAGGCGGCCCAGAACTCCGGCCCGGCGCCATCTGCCTCGATCAGCGCGTTGATCAGCAGGGGGAAAGTCCCGGACTTCAAGACCACCCGGATCGCCTCGTGCGTGGCGAAGGGCACCCGCAGCTGTTGGACGTTCGGCCCTGTCATCCGGGCCGCATGGGCGCGGTCCTCGGGCACGAAGGGGTCGTAGACCACCACCGCCCGGCGGATGTAGGGCACAGCCGCCGCCGCGTCGAGGAACGGCATCCCCTCCCAGTTCGACCGCTTGACTGCAAAGGGGAAGCGCGCCTCGTAGGGGGCGATGACCTTGTTCATCGTCGACTGCGGCGAAAAGGCCAGCACCCTTGCCTCGGGGATCAGGGGCGCGAAGTTCAGCGCGGCGAAGCCCCCCATCGAGGCGCCCGTCAGCACCACCCGCCGGAAACGCCGGAAGAAGCCCCGCTCCTCCAGCCCGCGCAACAGGGCGGGGGCGGTCGGCTGGCGGAACCAGTCCTTCGTGTGGCTCTGGACGCCCAGAACCGAATGCCCCATCGGCTCCAGCCGCTTCCAGGCCCAGGGGCCGCGCGGCCAGCCCTCGTCGATGGTGGCGAGGTTGTCGAACGAAATCACCAGCGCCCCGTTTGGATCAGGCCCCCCCTCGAACCACAGGTTCGCGTGATCGCCCCGGACCAGGAAGCGACTGGCCCCCGCCGCAGCGTCTAGCCCCATTTCCGGGGGCAGGTCCAGCAGGGGCGGGTCGACAGCGCCCACAGCCTAATAGGTCCAGCGCCGATAGCGGTGCAGCGTCTCCAGCACCGCCTGGTCGTCCGGGTCGGACGATCCCGGCAGGCAGCGGTCGGGCCAGAATAGCACCTCGTGCAGAAGCGACTGGCCAAGGGTCTTTGCCAGCCCGGCCCGGTTCGACCGGCAGCCGATGAAGAAATCCGCTTGCCGCGCCAGGTCGGGCACCTTGCCAGCCGCCTCCACCGCCGCATCGCCAAGGATCAGCCGCAGGCTCCTCCCGTCATAGCCCAGCACCGCCAGCCTGGCATCCCGGCCCCTCGGGACCGGCAGCCGGACCTCGACCGTGCCCGGCTTGTCCCGTGCCAGCAGCTGCCCCTCACTCTCGCTCAGGAAGATCATGTTGTGCGCCTGACCCGCGAAGACCGAGGCCAGTGTCTTCGCCATGCCCTCCGAACGGTAGATGACCGCAACCGTGAAGGCCTCGACCTCGGGCGCGAAGCCGGGCAGGGAGAAACCGCAGTTCACCCCCTCCTGACAGACCAGCGCACCCGGCGGCCCGGCGTCGAACCGGCTGTTCCCGGAGTTCGGCCCCGACGCCACCGCCTCTACCGCGAGGGTCGCCTCGCGCCAGCCGGTAATGCTGCCCTCCGTCCGGACAATGTCGGCCTCACGCGCGATGAACCGCGCGCCGCCCGTTGCCAGAACGGCCTGCGCCAGCAGGTCGTCGTCACCTCCGACCAGCGCGCCAGATGGCAATTTCGCGGCGATCTCAAGCACACCGGTCCCCCTTCGCCGCCATCTTGCCGGGGCCTTCCGGTCGCTGCAAGCCCGCGCGCCTAGTCACGCCGGCCTGCCGCACGGACGATCGGCAGCACCGGCGCAAGCACCGCCGCGCCGAAGGCCGCATTGTGATGCTCATAATCCGGCTTTCTCAGGTGGTCGGCCACCGCATAGTCGACGCCAGTGAACATGCCCTGCACCACGGTCTCCTCGGGCTGGCGCAACAGCGTGACACCGTCCTCGGCCGCGGCCTCCTGCAGATAGCGCCAGAACTCGGGCACCCGGTCAGGGATCAGCGCTGCCAATTCGGGCGGGATGGCTTCGGTCAGATGCGCAAAACCCTCGGTGTAGTAGGCGGTCGGCGCCAGAAGGATGCGCGCGGTCCCGCTGGCGGCCAGGCCCCAGGCCAGTTGATAGCCGAGATGCTGGCGCAGGTTGTCGGCCAGGATGCGCCGCTGCAACCCCTCGCTCACCAGCGGACCGGCGGCAATCAGCGCCAGAACCCGCTGGAACATCCGCCAGATATAGACCCGCGCGCCCATCACCAGGATCACGTCGAAATCCGCCGCAGGCAGGAAGGTCCGCCCCTTCGCGTTGAATTTGGCAAAGCGCATCGCGGTGAAATCGTCCCTGGGATAGATCGCCCCGTCGCGGGCCTGCAGATAGCGGAACCGGCCCCCGACATGGCCCCAGTATTCCAGATCGATGCCCGAGACATCGACCAGCCCCTGCAGTTCCGCCTGTTTCAGGCAGGCGTAGTGGCTGTCGCCGAAGATGCAGAACCGTGGCAGGCCCTCAGCCATGGCGCTGATCCGGCGCGAAAGCGGCCAGGATCTCCTCTTCGCAGCGCAGTTCCTCGGCCTCGGTCAGTTCCGGTTCCACCGGCTCGACCGGGTCGGGCGGCGGCGCGGGCGGTGCTGTCGGAGGCGCGGCCCCCGCGCTGCCGAAAGCAGCAGCCTGATCCCGGAAGAACTGTGTCATCACATGGTCCACCCCCTCGGGCAGGACCGACCGCAGGTTCGGTGCGAAGAAGCGGCCACGGTAGGCCGGGTGGGTGATGATCTCGTAGGAGGGAAAGTAGTCCACCCTCGGATGCGCCGCGACAAGCTCGGACGCCACCGCGCGCAGCAGCGATTTCGAATGGCAGGTGGCTGTCAGCACATGGGTCCCGGACGCGGTCGCCGTCAGCGGCACCGGCGAGACGGTCAGCAGGATCCCGAGCCGCCGGTTCGCCCGCACGATCAGGCGCAGCGATGCGACCATATCCGCCATCAGCGCCGCGAAGCCGTGGTTTACGAACCCATGCGCCTCGGCATCGAAGTCTCCGGCCACCGTGCCCGGGCAGACCGCATATTCCACGCCCGTTACCTTGTTCACCCAGGCTTCCGTCAGCCCCATCGTGAACACCAGGACATTCGCCCCCCGCACCGCCGCCGCAATCGCCGCCAGCGTTTCCCGGCGCGAGGCATAAAGCTCTTCAGGGCTGACAAAGCCCCCCGGCTCGACACCTGGTCGGAACGGGTCGTAGAAACGGCCGTCCTTCTCCCAGACCTCACCCGGAACCGGAGTATCGGTCAGCGCCCAGGTCAGCCACTGCCGCAGCATCTTTGGCGTGTAGATGTTGCCGGTCCGAAAGCTGAAGGTGCCGTAGTGGTAGTCCTTCCGCTGCTGCGCCGACAGCCCCGCAGGGCCGGGCTCGAAATCCAGCCAGCGGTAGCGCCGCGCGACCAGCGCCTTGGCAAAATGCTGCGCGAAACAGGACCCTGCGGTGACGATCCCGGTCCGGCGGCCGATCTGGTACCGCGGCTTCCACAGGCCGGCGATCTCCAGCGCGTCGCGGTCGGCAACGGCGGTGCGCCAGAAGCGGTCCTCGGGCAGGGTCTCATAGGGGTGCGGCATGGCGGTCCTTCGTCCTTGACCGGATAGGACGAAGTGGTTGCGGGAAGGTCAACCGGTTTCGGCAGCTACCCTCCACAGACTCCGCGGGGCGTGGTAGCCTCGCCCCATCATGCCAAGCCTCTGCCGCGATTGCCTGACCCTGACCGACGCCGCCCCGGCGCGCTGCCAGTCCTGCCGGTCGCCGCGCATGGTCGCGCATGTGGAGCTGACCGTCCTGTCCATCGCCCATATGGACTGCGATGCCTTCTATGCAAGCGTCGAAAAACGCGACAACCCGGCCTTGCGCGATATGGCCGTGATCGTCGGTGGCGGGCAGCGCGGCGTCGTCTCCACCTGCTGCTACATCGCGCGCATCAAGGGCGTCCGCTCTGCCATGCCGATGTTTCAGGCGATGAAGCTGTGTCCCGAGGCCGTGGTCGTCAAACCCCGGTTTTCCGCCTATACCGAAGCCTCCCGCGCAATCCGCGCGATGATGGAGGAATTGACCCCCGCCATCGAACCCCTGTCGCTGGACGAGGCCTTCATTGACCTCACCGGCACTGCCCGCCTGCACGGCGCGCCTCCGGCAGTGCTGCTGGCCCGGCTGACCAAACGGATGGAGGACGAACTTGGCCTGACCGGCTCCATCGGCCTCAGCCACAACAAGTTCCTCGCCAAGATCGCCTCCGACCTCGACAAACCGCGCGGCTTCTCTGTGATCGGCCGCGCCGAGACCGAAGCCTTCCTGAAACCGAAACCTGTCCGGGTGATCTGGGGCGTCGGCACCGCGACGCAGGCCGCGCTGGAAGCAGCGGGCATCCGCACCATCGCCGACCTCCTCCGCTGGGACCGCGCCGATCTGGGGGCAAGGTTCGGGTCTATGGGCGACCGCCTCTGGCATCTGGCAAGAGGCCTCGATACCCGCCGGGTGAACCGGGACGAAAAGCTGAAGTCGATCTCCAAGGAGACGACCTTCTTCGAGGACACCTCCGACCCCGACCTTCTCGACGGCCACATCTGGCGCCTCTCCGAACAGGTCGCCGACCGCGCCAAAGCCAAGCGCCTCTCGGGCCGCACTGTGACCCTGAAACTGAAGAAGGGCGACTTCCAGCTCGTCACCCGCCGCCACGCGTTAAGCGACCCCACCCAACTCACCGACCGCATCTACCGCGCCGCCCGCGACCTCTTCGACCACGCGGGCACCACCGGCCCCTTCCGCCTGATCGGCGTCGGCATCTCCGACCTCGCCCCCGAGGACCAGGCCGACCTGAGCCAGGACCTCCTAGACCCCAACGCCACCAAACGCGCCGCCGCCGAACGCGCCACCGACGCCATCCGCGCCAAGTTCGGAGCAGAAGCGATCATCAAAGGCCGCGCGCTGCGCTAGGATCGCACAGCATCTGAAAGTAGCTTAGCTTTGGAAGTAACCGCGCTTCAGCAGGTGGGTGATATGGACAGCGAACGAGCAATTGTTTTATCGGCCATTCGCCGAGCAATCAGCCTTCGAGAAGCCGAGTGGCGGCTTCGAGGCAGCCTTGGATCGGGCACGACAGACTCCGACTTTCAGCAAGTTTACAACTACCTGGATGAGATCGTCGGAGCGATTGAAGGTCGTGACGAAACACCCGACGATCACATCGACTTCATCGCTTTCTTGAAAAGGATCGGGTTCTCAGACCTCGCTTCCGGATACGATTCCAAGTCAGCGTAGGGTGCGCTAAAGCGCACCGCTACAACGCATCCAACTACTGCCGCCGGATAAAATCTCCCATGTGAACAAGTCGGTAGAACGGAGCCTTCGAAATCGACACCGGGCCATCTCCCGGCGGTCCGAGCGATGGTTCCGGGTATGGACCAAGCCACCCCAACACCCCCTCAACCTGCCCCTCCGTCACCGCTTCCTCCGTAATCTCCAGCGTCACCGCCTTCAATCGCACCCCCTCGCCAAACACCGCAGCAAGGTCCTCCAGGTCCACCCTCTGCACCGTCTCCGGCTTGGCAATGTCGTCAAACGTCACCAGCATCGGATACTGAACCTCCGGCTCCGCGATCACCCCAGCCGCCCGCCCCTTTGAGCAGCGCAAATAGGAACAGCCCCGGCAAGACATCGACCACCACCGCCTCGCCGGTCAGGTCATAGCTCCGGCCCATGCCATCCGTCTGGATTCAGTGCTTGCGCCAAGTGACCGCACTGACCGAGGAGCCAGAGATCTCTCCCGTCGGGGTTTCGACGGTGATGGTCAACTCTGGCGCCAGTTATACCTCTCTGGCAGGATAAGCACCCAAGCCAGTGCCAGGCCAACCGCGACAACCAGAACCTTCTTCATCCCAAATCACCCAACCAAATTCGCACTGCCAAACCCGAAAACACCCAACCCCCACCTTTCATCTGTCCCCAAATATCCCCGCCGGAGGCACACCCGAGCCGGTTGGCCGCAGGCCCGAGGCGAGACAAAAGGCTCGCGCGTCAGCGCTCAATTTCAAAACCTTCCCAACCCGCGACACGCAAGGGACCCGTAGCGCCAATTCCTAAAGCCAGGTAAACGCCTACAGCCAACCCCTTGGAATCGCTCACACCGAAAACCGCGCCGCGCGCGGCGCGTCACCCGTCGATCAAGGCCCGAATCGCCGCCGTATACTCCGCCGGGGCCTGCAGCATCGCGAAATGGCTGGCCTCGGGCAGGATCACCAGCTTCGCCCCCGGGATCAGCGCCGCGATCCTTTCGGTATGGGCGGGCAGGATCGCCTCGTCATGGTCGCCCACCACCACCGCCGTCGGCACCGTGATCGCCGCCACCTGCGCGTCCGTCCAGTTCGGCTGCGTCGCCCACATCTCGGAAATCTGCGCGACGAAAGAGTCGAACTGGTCGGGCGTGGGCGACAGCCGCTTGTATTCCTCGCCCATCCAGGTGGCGTAGATTCCCATGAACACCGGATCCTCCCCCACCGTCGGGTCCACCCCGTCCGTGGTGATGTTCGCCGCATGGGCGAACAGGTGGTCCAGCCGCTCGGGATGCGTCATCGCGATGTCCAGCCCGATGATCCCGCCATCCGACCAGCCGACGAGGTCCACCTTGTCGACCTTCAGGAAGTCCAGAAGCGCCAGATAGTCCGAGGCCATCAGGTCATAGCCGAAGGGTTCCTCGGTCCGGGTCGACCGGCCATGCCCCCGGCTGTCGGCCACGATCACCAGATGGTCCTGCATCAGGTCGATCACCTGGTTCGCCCAGATGTCGGCGTTCCCGAGACCGCCGTGGATCAGCAGCACCGGATCGCCGGCGCCATAGGTGGCATAATACATCTGGATGCCGTTGACCTCTGCCATCCCGCTCGACGCCGCCTCGGGCATCGCGGGGGGCTTCGGGATCGTCATCCAGCGATCCTCGGCATGGGCGGCGGCGGCTACGGCAACGAAGGCGGCAGCAAGCATCATTCGCATCGGAGGTCCTCCTGTCAGGCGCATCCAGACTGACGCCGTACTGGCCCCAGTCAACCGATTCCCCTCACTCCGCCGCCAGCCGGACCTTTCCGGCGGTGCCGAGCAGTTCGGCGACAACCCCCGCGATCAGCTCCCGGAACCCACCGAACCCCGCCAGCCGCTCCACCCGCACCTCGTCCATGTAAAGCGCCCGGTCGATCTCCACCTGCACCACATGCACCCCGCGCGATGGACGGCCATAGGCCTGCGCCACGTAGGCCCCGGCGAAGGGCGCATTCCGCCCGACCCGCAAGCCAGCCCCCGCGAACGCCGCCTCGACCCGCTCCATCACCTCGCGCCCCGCCGTCGCCCCATAGCGGTCACCCAGCACCACCTCCGGCCTCGGCTGGCCCGGCCGGGTATGCGCCTCGATCGCCTCGTGCGGCATCGAATGGCAATCGATCAGCACCGCCTGGCCCCATTCGGCCCGCACCTCTTCGACCAGAGAGGCCAGCGCCTCATGATAGGGATGCCAGACGCGGCGGATCCGTGCCTCTGCCTCGTCCAGCGTCAGCTTGCCGCGATAGATCGCCCGTCCCCCGGCCACCACGCGGGGAATCACCCCCAGACCGGAGGAGATTCGCGGATTGTGCGGCACCCGGACCAGCCCCTCGATCACCGCCGGGTCCAGCTCGTCCGCCGCCCGGTTCAGGTCGATATAGGCCCGCGGCATCCGCGCCGACAAAAGCGGCGCCCCCAGCTCGGGCGCCATGTCGAACAGCTCGTCGACAAAGGCATCCTCCGACGACCGGATCGCATGGGTGTCCAGCACCGCGCGGGCCAGGAAATCCGCCGGATAATCCCGCCCCGAATGCGGCGAGGCGAAGATGACAGGGCCGGACCGCAGGGCGGGGCGGGTCAGGACATAGGCCTCGGTCTCGGTCCGCAACACGGCGCTCGCTCCCACTTCTCGCATTCGGTATAGCGGCATATTCCCGAAAGCCAAAACCCCTTGCAGGCCCCCGCACTTGCCAGTATAGCACCCCCGACCGACGCGGTTTGCCCCGCGTCCTTTTCGTTTCACCGGAAAGGGCAAGGGGACCTGCAAGGCTCAAGTGGGCGGTTAGCTCAGCGGTAGAGCACTACGTTGACATCGTAGTGGCCACTGGTTCGATCCCAGTACCGCCCACCATTCGCCGCACCCTCCGGGGGGCATGGGTTTCAATCTGGCGCATATTCGCGCCGCGAAGAAGGAGGGTCGACCATGAAAGTCGCCAACTCGCTCCGCTCGCTGAAGACGCGTCACCGCGATTGCCAGGTCGTGCGCCGCAAGGGCCGGGTCTACGTGATCAACAAGACGCAGAAGCGCTACAAGGCCCGCCAGGGCTGAGCCTGCTTCAGCAGACCGGATTTCAGGGCCGCCTGGGGGAAACCCCGGCGGCCTTTTCCATTCCGGGCGGCGGTGCTTTCGGCACGCCTCTGACCTGCCGGGCAGCCAAATCTTTTCGAAAGGATTTGCAAAACCCTTCGAAGGGTTTTGTCCTCCCCTTGATACGCGCAGGAAAGAATCACCCATGCACCCCAATCCCGCCTTTCGTCAGAACCCCCGCGAAAAGAACCTCGCCTTCGCCCGCGCCCGGGGCTTCGGCGTCCTAACCGTCAACGGCCCCGAAGGCCCGCTTGCCGCGCATGTCCCCTTCCTCCTGAACGACGACGCAAGCTTTGCCGAGTTGCATCTCGCCCGCTCCAATCCCATCGCGCGCGCAGGCCTTCCCGCCCCGGCGCTGCTCGCCGTCTCCGGGCCCGACACCTACATCTCGCCTGACTGGTATGGCCCGCATTCCGAGGTGCCCGATCAGGTGCCCACCTGGAACTATGTCGCCGTCCATCTGCGCGGCGTGCTTGAACCCCTGCCGGACGACGCCCTCCGCCCCCATGTCGATGCCCTTTCCGCCGAACATGAAGGCCGGATCGCGGGCAAACGCCCCTGGACGAGCGCCAAGATGACCGAGGGCGCGATGCCCCGGATGATGCGGATGATCCTGCCCTTCCGCTTCCGCGTGGCCTCGGTCGACGGGACCTGGAAGCTGAACCAGAACAAGACGCCCGAGATTCGCGCCCGCGCGGCCGAAGCCCTGTCGCAGGGCAATGCCTCGGCGCAAGAGATCGCGGCCCTGATGCGCGGACTGCCGTGAAGGTCATCCTCCGCACCGACCAGGTGCTGATGATCGAGGATAGTCCCTGGCGCATCGGCATCCTGATGATCGGCCTGGCGCTGGCCCTTGCCTTCGCCGGCATGGTGATGCTCAGGGCGGGAGAGCTGTTTGCCGGGCTGATCATGCTCCTGATCGGTGTCGGCGTGCCTGTGGTGATCGGCGCCAGCATGGTCCAGCGGGTACGGCTGACCTTTGACCGCGCCGCCGGAACCGTGACCCGGACCCGCCGTTCCGTGCTTGGCCTGACCCAAACGACGCATGCGCTGGACCGTCTGGAGCGGGCGCGGGTCGACGTCAGCACCGACAGCGATGGTTCGACCTACCGGATGGAACTGGACTTCCGCGACCCGCCCGAGATGGTCCCCTTCACCACTTACCATACCAACGGCGGCAAGCCCGAAGCGATGACCCGGGCGGTGAACGACTGGCTGCAATCGGGGCGCTGAGGGCGAAGGCACAGTCCTCCTGGCCCGGATCAGGTCCGGAGCGGGTGGTTGGTGACCCGGATCAGGC
>JAFLCY010000096.1 GCA_017303485.1 Rhodobacterales bacterium | reverse complement strand
TCCTTTATCTGCCTCTCACCCTGCCCCATCTGGAACTGCTGGTTCCCGCCGAGGCCATGCGGCCTACGACAAAACGATCGTCGAGGACGGCGGCTACTCCAACCCGCGCAGCCACTACGCCCAGCAGAACAAGCCGCGCACGGCCTATGCCGGCATGGTGTCCCGGGTCGATAAGTACGTTGGCGACCTGCTCGACAAACTGAAGGAAATCGGCCAGGAAGAAAACACCATCGTCTTCTTCTGCAGCGACAACGGAACCGCCACGCCCATCTGGAACGACAAGGGCTACTTCAAAAGCGCCGGCCCGTTCCGGGGGCACAAGACCAATTTTTACGAGGGCGGCATCCGTACGCCGCTGATCGTCCGCTGGAAGGGCCGTATCAAGCCGGGTACCGTTAGCAATCTGCCCTGCTATTTCCCCGATATTCTGCCCACGCTGGCCGAACTGGGCACGGCCCCCGGGCCGGGGCTGCATACGCTGTACATCTCGCCGCTCAAGGCGTTGACCGCCGACATCCGCCGCAACCTGCGCGCCCCGATCGAGGGCGCGGGCCTGGCGATCCGGGTCGAGGACCGCACCGGCGACACCTCCTACACCCAGCGCCGCCGCCAACGCGCCGACCCGCCCCACATCCTTCTGACCACCCCGGAAAGCCTCGCCCTCCTCCTCAGCTACGAGGATGCTCCCCGGATTTTCGCCGGGCTTCAACGGGTTATCGTGGATGAAATCCACGCCCTCGCCGAATCCAAACGCGGCGACCAGCTCACCCTGCAACTCGCCCGTCTCCAGTCCCTGAACCCCACCCTCCGCCGCATCGGCCTTTCTGCCACGGTCGAAAACCCGCCCGCGCTGGCCCGCTTCCTCGCGCCCCAGACCACGATCATCGAGGCCGACCCCGGCCCCGACCCCGACATCTCGATGCTGGAAACCGAGGCCCCTCCGCCCTGGTCCGGCGGCGGCGGCCGCTACGCCATTCCTGCGATCCTGAACGAAGTGACCCGCCACCGGACCACCCTGATCTTCCACAACACCCGCGCCCAGGCCGAGCTTTTCTTCCACGACCTCTGGCTGCAAAACACCGAGGACCTGCCCATCGGCATCCACCACGGCTCCCTCTCCCGCGAACAGCGCGAGCGGGTGGAACAGGCGATGACCGCCGGCGCCCTCAGGGCCGTCGTCTGCACCGGCTCCCTGGACCTCGGCATCGACTGGGGCGACGTCGATCTGGTGATCCAGGTCGGCGCCCCGAAGAACGTGAAACGCCTCGTCCAGCGCATCGGCCGCGCCAACCACCGCTACAATGCCCCCTCCAAGGCCCTCCTCGTCCCCGCCAACCGCTTCGAGGTGGTGGAATGCCAGGCCGCCCTCGACGCCGTCCGCGCCCACACCCTCGACGGCGAACCCCGCGGTCCCGGCCCAAGGGATGTCCTCTGCCAGCACATCCTCGCGACCGCCTGCGCCGGCCCCTTCGACGCCGACCAGCTCTACGCCGAAGTCACCACTGCCGGCCCCTATGCCCTTCTGACCAAACCGGAATTCGACGCCTGCCTCGATTTCACCGCCACCGGAGGCTACGCGCTGAAAGCCTACGACCGCTGGCAGCGCCTCAAACTCACCGATGGCAAATGGCATCTCCGCGACCCCCGCGCCGCCGCCCTCATCCGGCAGAACCTTGGCACCATCATCGACACCGATCTCCTGAAGGTCCGCCTCCGCAACCATGGCGCCCCCCTCGGCGAAGTCGAGGAAAGCTTCGCCGCCTCCCTCACCCCCGGCGACACCTTCCTGATCGGCGGCCAGATCGTCCGCTACGAGTCCTTGCGCGAAATGACCGTCGAGGTCTCGAAATTCCCCGGTCGCGACCCGAAAGTGGCCGTCTTCTCCGGCACCAAATTCGCCACCTCCACCCTCCTCACCGAGCGGATTCTGGACATCTTCCAGCAACCCAATTGGCCCGACCTCCCCGCCCACACCGCCTGGTGGCTCGCAAAGCAGCGCGAGGTCTCGCGCCTGCCCGACCCGCACTCCCTCCTCCTCGAAAGCTTCCCCCACGATGGCCGCGAACACCTCACCGTCTACGGCTTCGCGGGAAGGAACGCCCAGCAGACCCTCGGCCTCCTCCTGACAAAACAGATGGAATCCCAGGGCCTTGCCCCCTTGGGCTTCGTCGCCACCGACTATGCCACGCTGATATGGGGCCTCGACCCGGTCACCGATCCCGTCCCCCTCTTCGACCTCGGCACCCTGCGCGAGGGCCTTGAAACCTGGCTCTCCGGCAATGCCGTGATGAAGCGCACCTTCCGCAACACCGCAATCATTTCCGGCCTGATCGAGCGCACCCATCAGGGCCGCCGCAAGACCGGGCGACAGGCCACCTTCTCCTCCGACATCCTCTACGACACGCTCCGCCGCTACGACCCCGACCACCTGCTCTTGCGGATCACCCGGGAAGAGGCCCTGCGCGGGTTGATCGACTTCTCCCGCATCGAACAGCTCCTCGCCCGCACCGGCCCGAACATCACCCTGATGCGCCTCCCCCGGGTCACCCCACTCGCCGCCCCGCTCTTCTTCGAGCCGGGCCGCATCCCCGTGCAGGGCGAAGGCCGCGAGCGCCTCGCCACATCCCAGGCACAGGCCCTGATGGAAGCCGCAGGCCTCGCTTAACCCATTGCTCTTTTTACAAATACTCCCGCGCGGAGCGCACAGTCGAGCCGGTTGGCGCTTGCGCCAGAGGCGAGAAACTGACTTGTGCGAAGCACTCAATTTCGATCCCGCCCCTTGCCATGAAACCCGCCGCCGGGGCATTCAACACCCATGCACCATGCGCTTTTCTTCCACGGCGAAACGCTGCACCTCCTGCCCTCCGGTGGTCTTTATTGGCCCGCCCGGAAGACCCTCGCCGTCTCCGACCTGCACCTTGGCAAATCAGAACGCCTCGCCCGCCGGGGCGGTAGCCTTCTGCCCCCTTACGAGACGCAAGCCACACTGGACAAACTCGACCGCGACCTCGAAGCCACCGGCGCCGAAAGCGTGATCTGCCTTGGTGACAGTTTCGACGATCTCGCCGCCGCCGATGGCCTTGACGAACCTTCCCGCCTCTGGCTCACCCGCCTGATCGCCGGTCGTGACTGGACCTGGATCACCGGCAACCACGACCCCGGCCCGATCGAGATCGGCGGCACCCACCGCGCCGAGTTGAAACTCGCGCCCTTCACCTTCCGCCACATCGCCGAACCCATAGAAAAGGCTGAAATTTCCGGCCACTACCACCCAAAGGCCCGCCTCGCCGGGCAATCGAAACCCTGCTTCCTCGCCGATGCCCAACGGCTGATCATGCCCGCCTATGGCGTCTACACCGGCGGCCTGCGCAGCCATGACGCGACGCTTACCGGCCTGATGGCAAAGGACGCGCTGGCCGTTCTCACCGGCCCGCGCGTCCTTGCAATTCCGATGCCCAGATAGACCCACCCCGTAGGGTGCGTGATCTCACGCACCTATGCCGTCAGTCCCTCCGGCTCCGCCAACCCGTTCGCCCGGCAGCAGGCGGTCAGCGTGTTGGCCAGAAGGCAGGCAATCGTCATCGGCCCGACCCCGCCCGGAACCGGGGTGATCGCGCCGGCGACGGCCGCCGCGCTGTCGTAATGCACGTCGCCGACCAGCTTCGCCTTGCCGTCGCGTTCGATCCGGTTGATGCCGACGTCGATCACCGTCGCCCCCGGCCGCACCATGTCGCCGGTGATCATCTCGGGCCGCCCGACCGCCGCGACCAGAATGTCCGCGCGCTTGCAGACCTCGGCCAGATCCTTGGTCCGGCTGTGAGCAATCGTCACCGTGCAGCTGTCGCCCAGCAGCAATTGCGCCATCGGCTTGCCGACGATGTTCGACCGGCCCACGACCACCGCATTTAGCCCCGCCAGTTTCCCGTGATGATCCCGCAGCATCATCAGGCAGCCCAGCGGCGTGCAGGGCACCATCGACTTCTGCCCGGTCCCCAGACGGCCGACGTTCGAAATGTGGAATCCATCCACATCTTTCGCCGGGTCGATCCGGTTGATCACCAGCTCGGAGTTCAGATGCCCCGGAAGCGGCAACTGCACCAGAATCCCATGAACTTTCGGATCGGCATTCAGCTGGTCGATCAGCGCCAGCAGCTCTGCCTCGCCAGTCGATGCATCCAGCCGATGTTCGAAAGATGCCATCCCGACCTCGATGGTCGAGGCATGTTTGTTCTTCACATAGACCTTGGAGGCCGGGTCTTCGCCCACCAACACCACCGCGAGACCCGGCGTCAGCCCGTTCTCTTCCTTCAGCCGCGCCACATGTTCCGCCACCTGCGCCCGTACACCCGCCGCAAAGGCCTTGCCGTCGATCACCTTGGCCGTCATGTCATCCCTCGCTTTGTTTTGATCCGTCACCGGACCCGTCCTTTTTCGTTGTCTTGCGCATTCCGTGAAACCGGACTTCAGAGCCGGTAAACCTGAACAGCGCGTTCCATGGGTACTTCAGCAAATAGACTGCGAAGAAGAAGATCGCGACAATGATGGCTGCGCCGCCTCTTTTGCCTTCCAACGCCCAATTTACTGCGACGAGGTAAAACGCGCCAACTGCCACCCCCAGTAGAAACAGCAACGAAAACATCACGAGGGCAAACGTTAGAACTGCCTTGAGCACGAAGTCTTCGTGACGCTTGGGTGTCGGCGCCACCCCTTACCCCTTCCGCAAACTGTCCGGCCCCAGCCGGCTTTCTTCCCGCGCAATCGACCAGTCGATCAGCCGCCGCCACAGTTTCTCCACCAGATCCGGCGGCAACCCGTAGGTCTCGGCATGGGCGCGGACGTTCTGCACCACTTCCTCGACCCGGCTTCCGATCCTTGCGGGCAGATCGACCTCGGCCTTGATCTCCGCCGCCCGGTCGATGAAGACCGCCCGCTCGGCGAACAGCCGGACGAGGTCTTCGTCCAGCCGGTCGATCTCGGCCCTGATCTCGGCCATGGTCGTGCAATCCGCGGGCTTTCGCATCCGTCTCTCCCGTTCAGGCTGCCCCCGAGATAAGGGGACAGCCCGGAAAGGGCAATGCGAGTGCTTAGAACAGGCCCTCGACCTGGCCCGCGTCGTTCAGGCGGATCACTTCCGCGCTCGGCACCTTGGGCAGGCCCGGCATGGTCATGATCTCGCCGCAGATCGCGACGATGAAGCCTGCCCCGGCCGACAGCCGCACTTCGCGGACCGGAACGGTGTGGCCGGTGGGCGCGCCGCGCACAGTCGGGTCGGTGGTGAAGCTGTACTGGGTCTTGGCCACGCAGATCGGCAGGTTGCCGTAACCGGCGGCTTCCCAGGCCTTCAGCTGGTCGCGGATCGACTTGTCGGCGATCACGTCATCGGCGTGGTAGATGCGCTTGGCGATGGTCTGCAGCTTCTGGAACAGCGGCATTTCATCCGGGTAGAGCGGCGCGAAATTGGCGCTGCCGCCTTCGGCCAGTGCCACGACCTTCTTCGCCAGTTCCTCGATCCCCGCCGAACCCTGCGCCCAGTGCTTGCAGAGGATCGCTTCCGCGCCCTGTTCCGCGACATAGGCCTTCACCGCCGCCACTTCGGCATCGGTGTCCGAATAGAAGTGGTTGATCGCCACCACCACCGGCACGCCGAAGGACTTCACGTTGGCGATATGGCGGCCAAGGTTCGGGCAGCCCTTTTTCACCGCATCGACGTTCTCGGCCCCAAGGTCGGCCTTCGCCACGCCGCCGTTCATCTTCATCGCGCGCACCGTGGCCACGATCACCGCCGCCGCCGGTTTCAGCCCCGCCTTGCGGCACTTGATGTCAAAGAACTTCTCGGCCCCGAGGTCGGCCCCGAAACCGGCTTCCGTGACCACATATTCGCCCAGCTTCAGCGCGGTCTTGGTCGCGATGACCGAGTTGCAGCCGTGCGCGATGTTGGCGAACGGGCCGCCGTGCACGAAGGCCGGGTTGTTTTCCAGCGTCTGCACCAGATTCGGCTGCATCGCGTCCTTCAGCAGAACGGTCATCGCGCCGTCGGCCTTGATGTCGCGGCAGTAGATCGGCTTCTTCTCGCGGGTATAGGCGACGACGATATCGCCCAGACGCTTCTGCAGATCCTCCAGATCGTTCGACAGGCACAGGATCGCCATGACTTCGGACGCCACCGTGATGTCAAACCCGGTCTGGCGCGGGAAGCCGTTCGACACGCCGCCGAGGTTCACCACGATATCCCGCAGCGCGCGGTCGTTCATGTCCATCACCCGGCGCCACACCACGCGGCGGGCGTCGATCTGCAGTTCGTTGCCCCAGTAGATATGGTTGTCGATCATCGCCGACAGCAGGTTGTGCGCTGATGTGATCGCGTGGAAGTCGCCGGTGAAGTGAAGGTTCATCTCCTCCATCGGCACGACCTGCGCCATGCCGCCACCGGCCGCGCCACCCTTCATGCCGAAGTTCGGGCCAAGCGAGGCCTCGCGGATGCAGATCACCGCTTTCTTGCCGATCCGGTTCAGCCCGTCGCCGAGGCCAACCGTGGTCGTGGTCTTGCCCTCACCCGCCGGGGTCGGGTTGATCGCGGTCACCAGAACCAGTTTGCCGTCCTTCTTGCCGGCCAGCGACTTGATGAACTCCTGCCCGACCTTGGCCTTGTCGTGGCCGTAGGGCAAAAGATGCTCGGACGGGATGCCCAACTTGGCACCGATCTCCATGATCGGCTTCTTCTTCGCTTCGCGCGCAATCTCGATGTCGGTCTTGAAGGCCATGTGCGTCTCCCAAGGGGCAAATTGGTCCGTTTGCGACGTGATACCGGGCGGGAAGCTGTTGTCGAAGCCGTTTTGCGACCTGAAATCCGCCAAATTCGCCTTGCAACGTTTCCGATAAGAAACCCAAGGCCGCGGAAGCGGAATTTTCACCAGAAGGAACTATTTTTCCGCAGCGTTATTTCCGCCCTGCCAGCCGCGCTGCGCCGGGACGTGCAGCACCATCTCGTCGCCCAGCCGCAATGTCCCCTCGCGCTCGACCCAGGCGGTCACGCCCCGCTTGCCCATCGCCGCCGTCTTGAACCCCTTGCCCTGGCCCGGACGCACCTTTTCGATCGTCACCGCGGGTTCCTGGCAGGGCAGGTTCTCCATATCCACAACCAGCGTCACCCCATCCGGCCCCTGCAAGCGGCTGGAGGGCGGCAGATGGGTCAGGTCCGGAATGCCCTCCAGCACCAGCGAGGCCCCGACCCAGGCATAGTCCATCCGCTCCAGCCCCAGATCCGCGGCCACTTCCGCCATCTCCTCGGCGCTGACGACGCAAAGCTGGCGGACATTGCGGATCTCGGTGTCGCGCGGATGCTGCTTCAACACCCGCGAGCAGGAGGGCCGCGTCTCCCCCGCATGCACCTCGCCCGCGAAGCCAGCGAAACTCAGCGGCATCACCTCAATCGGCTGCGAGGTGATGACCAGCCGCTCCACCGGAACCGGCTGGTAGCCCAGCCAGACGATACGGGCCTTGTGGCTGGTGGGGACAAGTGGCTGCATCAGGAACGCTCCAGGACAAAGAAGATGCGAGTAAAGGGGAAAAGGACGCGGCCGTCAGGCAGGGCGGGATAGGCGTCGGCCAAGGCGGCATCATAGGCGGCAACATAGGCGCGGGCCTCGTCCGCTGACATGGCGGCGACGAAGGGCCGCATCGCCGTGCTTTCGGTGAAGGCGCGCACCGGATGGCCCTCCGGCACCGGATCAAGCATCTGGATGTAATCCGTGGTCCAGGCCCTGACCTCGCCCAACGGGAGCAGAAGTTCGGCATAGTCGCCCGCCTGCAGCACCGGCGACTGCGGCGGCAGCGCACGCGCCGGGAACAGCCCTGCCGACACCTCCCGCAGCAGACGATGCGACGGCGCTTCCCCCTGTCGCGGCATCTGGACCGCCAGTACCCCGCCCGGGGCCAGTGTGGTGACAAGGCGCGGTATCAGCCGCTCGTGGTCTGGCAGCCAGTTCAGCGCAGCGTTGGAAAAAATCAGCGCGGGCGGAGCATCGGGCACCCACTGCGCAATGTCCGCCTGCGTCAGCGCGCTGTAGAGCGGGTTCTCCCATTGCGTCATCCGCGCGGCGGCCTTCTCCAGCATCGAGGCAGAGGCGTCCACCCCGATCAGATGGTGATCCGGCTTGAATCGCGCCGCCAGCGCCGGACCCACCGCGCCATCGCCGCAACCAAGGTCGATCACATCGCCGCCCGGCAATTCCCCCACCTGCGCCAGCAGGTCCAGCGCAGGCCTGAGCCGCAGGTCGCGGAAGGCCGCATACCTCGCGGGATCCCAGTCTGCCGCAGCCGGGGCGGTCAAAGCCACTTCTTCCACTTGAACAGGAAATAGGGCACCAGCGCCGAAACGACCATCAGCCCGATTGCCATCGGATAGCCCCATGTCCAGTCCAGCTCCGGCATGTATTTGAAGTTCATCCCGTAGATGCTGGCGATCAGCGTCGGCGGCAGGAAGACGAAGGCCACCACCGAAAAGATCTTGATCACGTCCGACTGCCGGATGTTGATCACCCCCAGCGTCGCGTCCAGCAGGAACCGCACCTTTTCGGACTGCGCCACCGCCACCTCGCGCAGGGACTTCAGGTCCTGCAACTGCGCCAGCGCGATCGGCATCTGGCGGGCGTGCAGGCAGGGTCCATCCAGCGCATCGGGGGTCGAGGTCAGATAGGTCAACAGCCGCAGGACCGTCGCAAGGCTTTCGTTGACCTTGCCATTCATCGCCTCTGCCCGCCCGATCCGCTGCAAGACCGCCTGCAAGGTGTCGGTCTTGCCCGCCGGGCGATGCGCGGCGAAGATCGCCTTGGCCAAAAGCTCATGCTGCCGCGTCTCGCCCTCCAGGATGTCGGCCAGCCGGTCCACCACCGCCTCCAGCAGCCCCAGCAGAGCATCAAGGCCCGATTCCAGCGCCGTGTCGTGCCGCGCAGCCCAGTCGGCGAAATAGGACAGCGAGCGCGGATGGTGGTAATGCACCGTGACCAGCCGTCCGGGCTGGACGGCAAAGGTCACCGGCCCGATCTCGGTCTCGCGGCCGTCTGGGCTTGCCAGAACCTGTGCGGTCAGGAACAGCACGCCGCCCTCGCGGTAGATGCGGGACGAGACCTCGATCTCCTGCATGTCCTCGCGCGTCGGGATATCCAGGCCAAGTGCCGCCTCGACCGCGTCCTCCTCGGCATCGCTGGGCGCTTCCAGGTCGATCCAGAGCGCATCGGACAGATGCCGCTCGGACAGGTCCAGCTTCACCAGCCGCGCGCCTCTGGTTGCATATGCCGTGATCATCCGCGCCTCCCGTCTTGCGGCGCAGGTTAGCGGCGCCCCGCGAAAAGCAAAAGGCCCCGGCGATGCGGGGCCTTGCGATGCTTAGAGCGGTGCCGGTTCCGCCTCCGGATCGGACTTCTTCTTCGCCCGCGGCTTCGTCTTCGGGATTGCGGCAACGGAACCGCCGCCCCCGGACGACGACTTGTCAGCCTCGTCATCGCCGCCCAAAGGCTCACCGGCCAGCACCTTGCGGATCTCGTCGCCGGTCAGGGTCTCGTATTCCAGAAGGCCCTTGGCCAGACGCTCGAACTCGTCCTCATATTCGGTCAGGATCTGCATCGCGCGGGCATAGCCTTCGTCGACAATCTCCTTCACCTCAGCCTCGATCACACGCTTGGTCTCGGCGGACACGCTGAAGCCCGCAGTGTTGCCGTTATAGCCCTCATGTGCTTCGGAATAGTCGATATTGCCGATCTTGTCGGACATGCCCCAGCGCATGACCATGGCGCGGGCCACTGCCGAGACGTTCTGGATATCGCCGCTGGCGCCCGAGGACACATGATCCTCGCCCCATTTCTTGACCTCGGCCGCCTTGCCCGCCATGCCCATGGCGATACGATCCTTCATCTGGTCCTTGTGCCAGGAGTGCCGGTCCATTTCCGGCAGGCTCATCACCATCCCAAGGGCACCGCCGCGCGGCATGATCGTGGCCTTGTAGACCGGGTCGCATTTCGGCAGTTTCATCCCGACGATGGCATGGCCCGCCTCATGATAGGCGGTCATCTCCTTGTCTTCCGTGGACATGACCATCGACCGGCGCTCCGGCCCCATCATCACCTTGTCCTTGGCATTCTCGAAATCGAGCATGGTGACGAAGCGACGGCCCACGCGGGCGGCCAGAAGCGCCGCCTCGTTCACCAGATTCGCCAGGTCCGCGCCCGAAAACCCGGGCGAGCCGCGCGCGATGGTGCGCAGGTCGACATCGGGACCCAGCGGAACCTTGCGGGCATGGACCGACAGGATCTTCTCGCGCCCCTTGATATCGGGGTTCGACACGGTGATCTGCCGGTCAAACCGGCCCGGCCGCAGCAAGGCGGGGTCCAGCACGTCCTTGCGGTTGGTGGCCGCGACGATGATCACGCCCTCGTTCGCTTCGAACCCGTCCATCTCGACCAGAAGCTGGTTCAGCGTCTGCTCGCGTTCGTCATTGCCGCCGCCCATGCCAACGCCCCGGGCACGGCCCACGGCGTCGATCTCGTCGATGAAGACGATGCAGGGCGCGTTCTTCTTGGCCTGCTCGAACATGTCGCGCACACGCGACGCACCGACACCCACGAACATCTCGACGAAGTCCGAGCCCGAAATGGTGAAGAACGGCACCCCCGCCTCACCCGCAATCGCGCGGGCCAGAAGCGTCTTACCGGTGCCCGGAGGACCGACCAGCAGCGCGCCCTTCGGAATCTTGCCGCCAAGGCGCGAGAACTTCTGCGGGTTGCGCAGGAATTCCACGATCTCCTCAAGCTCTTCCTTGGCCTCGTCGATGCCCGCCACGTCGTCGAACGTCACCCGGCCCTGCTTTTCGGTCAGCAGTTTCGCCCGGCTCTTGCCAAAGCCCATGGCGCCGCCGCGGCCACCGCCCTGCATCCGGTTCATGAAGTAGATCCAGACCCCGATCAGCAGGATGAACGGCAGGAAGCTGAGCAGCACCGACACAAAGCCCGACTGCGCCTGCGGCTCGGCCTCGACCTCGACACCCTTGGCGATCAGGTCGCGGGTCAGGTTGTCGGTCACCAGGTCGCCCTGCGGCTTGATGGCGACATAGGAATTGCCGTCCTTGCCGACCACGACGATCTTCTCGCCGTCCAGCGTCACCTTGCTGACCTGGCCCGCATCGACCCGCTCGATGAAATCGGAATAGGTCAGCGAGCGCGACGACATCGTGGTCTGGTTGCCCGAGAACAACTGGAACAGTGCCATCACGAGGATCAGAAGCACGACCCAGAAGGCGATATTGCGTGCATTACCCAATGCAGGGATCTCCCGAATGCGCCATCGGCCCCCCAAGGACCAAAGCGGCTTTGCGCTAAGATAAACCTTTGGGCCTCAGGTTCAATGCACTAACGGGAAAAGGTGAAAGGGCGCTGAAGCCGCGCTTGCCAACCGGCGGAATGCTGCGCCAAAGGCGCCGCCAGCAGCGTCTCGCCCCGCCAGACGCCCGGTGTCACCAGCAGCACCTCGCGCGGCAGACCCGTCGCACGCCAGTCCTTGACCAGCCGCAGCCCTTCCGCCCCCAGCGCCCGCACCTCGCCCTCCGGCCCCTCGACCAGCCAGCGACCGTCCCAGACATCGCCCACCTGCACCGCCGCGCCCACGGCCCGCGGCTCACGCATAAGCCAACCCTTCCGCGCCCGGCAGCCCGCCAGCGTGGCGTCCCGGCCCCCGGCCAATGCCGCGACCAGCCGCTCGACCTCTGCGGCGCGCGGGGCATACTCCGCTCCGTTGAGCCAGAGCAGCGCCGCCACGACCGCCTGCCGCTGCACCTCTCCCGGCTCACCCCACAACCCCGCGTCAAAGCGCAAGGCCCCGGCCCGCTCCTCAACCCACCGGCCCGCCCTGGCAAGTTGCACTGCCAGCGCCTCCTGCGCCCGGGCCAGGTTCCCGGCCACCTCCGCCAGACGCTCAGCCGTGATGCCCAGCGGCGCCAGCGCCGCCAGCGCCTTGCGCGCCCGCGCCCGGGTGAAGCGGTCATTCTCGTTCGTCGGATCGTCCACCCAGCCGATCCCCCGCCCACGCAGCCAGTCGCGCAATTCCTCGCGCCCGGCATCCAGCAGCGGACGATGGACCGAAACACTCCCTGCATCAAACTCTCGACGCATTCCGGAAAGCCCCGCGATCCCCGCCGCGCGCGACAGTCCCATCAGCACCGTCTCGGCCACGTCATCGCGTGTGTGCCCCAGCGCCACGACCCCGATCCCCCGCTCCCGCGCCCAGTCGAGGATCAGTCCCATCCGCGCCCGCCGCGCCTGATCCATCAGGTTGCCCGCAACCGGCCCATTCTCCCAGACCCTGATGTCATGCGGCACCCCAAGCGCCCGGCAGGCGGACCCCACCGCCTCCGCCTCATCTGCGCTATCCGCCCGCAGGCGATGGTCCACCGTAACCGCCTCGACGCAAAAGCCCGCTCGCAGGCAAAGATGCAAAAGGGCGGTGGAATCCCCACCGCCCGAAAGCGCCACGCCAATCGTTTCGCCCGCTGGCAGACCGTCCCGGACCAGCCCGACCAGCCGCGCCTCGTCTACTGGCACCCCAGGCCCTGCATCGCCACCGTCGCCTGCGTCGCCGCCATGCTGGCCGGAAAGCGCGAGCCGACCTCGGCCAGCGTCACGCAGGCCTCCTGTACCTGGCCCAGCGCGCCGAGGCCCTCGCCCAGCTTCAACAGCGCGTCCGGCGCGATCGGTCCGTCCGGCTTGGCCGAGAACGCGTCCAGGTAAGCCCGCGCCGCATTGGCGGTGTCGCCCTGCTTCGACAGGGCCTCGCCGCGCAGGTAATGCGCCTCGGGAACTAGCGGCCCGCCAGGATAGGATTGGGCATAGGTCGCAAAGAGCGTTGCAGCACCGGGAAAGTCACCCTGACCGAGCACCTCCTTGGCCCGGTCAAAGTCTTCCTTCTCGCTCACCGCCATCTCGGCCCCGCCGGAGCTGTCGGTCGCAGGCGCAACCCCCGCATCCGTCGCAGCCGGGGCCGTCGCCGCACTGGTATCGCCGCCCAGCGCGGGCGTCGCGCCCAGATTGGCCGGATCGCAGCCTTCGGTCACTTCGCACAGCCGGTACTCGATGTCGCCGATCCGGTTGGTGCCGTCCGCCACCACCCTGTTCAGCTTCAGCTCGACCTCCTCGGTCCGCGCGTTCAGCCGCGCCAGTTCGGCCTCGATGGTGTCCATCCGCGTCAGCGCATCGGCCCCGGCCGCGCCGCTGGTGGCGGCCCCGGTCGAGACCAGCTCCGCCTTCAGCGCGTTGAACTCGGCCGCAAGCTGGGCCAGCTCGTTGCGGATGTCGGCCAGCGTCTCGCCATTGCCCTGGGCGTGACCCAGGGCAGGCAAAAGGCACAGCGCCAGCGAAAGGCCAAGCCGGCGCATCAGGTCAGGCCCCGGCGCCAGCCGACAGCACCGTCACGGCGCGGCGGTTCTTGGCATAGCAGGCCTCTTCCGAGCAGACCTCCAGCGGGCGTTCCTTGCCGTAGGAGATCGTCCGCAGCCGGTTCGCCGCGACGCCCTGGCTGATCAGGAAGTTCTGCACTGCCGCCGCCCGGCGCGCACCGAGGGCAAGGTTGTATTCCCGCGTGCCCTGTTCGTCGGCATGGCCCTCGATGATGGCCGCATAGCCGGTATTCTGATTCAGCCAGCTCGCCTGCGCGGTCAGGATGCCCCGGCCCTCCGGGCTGATCGTCGACTGGTCCACCGCGAACAGCACGCGGTCGCCGACCGTCTGGTTGAAATAGGCGATCGAGGTCGGGTTGTTCGGATCGCCAAGACCCGTGGTGTCAATCCCGCCCGCACCGCCAGCGCCCCCGGCCCCGCCCGCGCCACCAGCGCCATAGCGGTCAGGGTTGTTGCAGGCCGCAAGGCCCAGAACGGCGATCAGAAGCAGCGACTTCGCAGCAAGGGTCATTTCGGGGCATCCTTCTTCATTGGCTCGATTGCGGGGGACATTAACAGCTTTGCGCCGCCGTGTGAATCGGCGGCGCGTCACAATTCAGGGCAAAAGCGGCGACCACGCGGGGTCGGACGCCGGGCCTTCGGTCGGGATCTGCTTCAGGTTCCGCCCGGTGATGTCGACCGACCACAGGCTCGACTGCCCGCCGCCGCCCGATGTCTCGCGGGTGAACATCAGCACGCGCCCGTTCGGCGCCCAGGTCGGGCCCTCGTCCAGGAAGCTGGCGGTCAGCAGGCGCTCTTCCGAGCCATCGGTGCGCATCACGCCGATGTGGAAGCGGCCCTCGTTCTGCTTGGTGAAGGCGATGTAGTCGCCGCGCGGGCTCCAGACCGGGGTGCCATAGCGCCCCTTGCCGCCGGAAATCCGCGTGCCCTCGCCACCCGAGGCCGGCATCACATAGACCTGCTGCCCGCCGGTCCGGTCACTTTCGAACACGATCTGGCTGCCATCGGGGCTATAGCTTGGCGCGGTCTCGATGGACGGCGCGTTGGTCAGCTGGGTCAGCGCACCCGAGGACAGGTTCAGCGCATAGATATCGGTGTTCCCGCCGCGTTCGAGGCTGAACACCGCCGTCCCGCCGTCAGGCGAAAACCGCGGCGCGAAGGTCATCGTCCCCGGCTGTTCCTCCAGCGTCCGCCGCTCCATCGAGCCTACGTCCATCAGCGTGATCCGGGGAAAGCCCGTCTCATAGCTGGTGTACAAAAGCCGGTCTCCGCCCGGCGAAAAGCGCGGCGCCAGCACGATGGAATTGCTGTCGGTCAGGTAGGCGACATTCGCCCCGTCATAATCCATCACCGCCAGCCGCTTCAGCCGTGCGTTCTTCGGCCCGCTTTCGCTGACAAAGACCACCCGGCTGTCGAAATAGCCGCCCTCGCCGGTGATCTTGGAATAGACCACATCGGCCACCTTGTGCGCCATCCGCCGCCAACCTTGCGTGGTGCCCGCGAACTGTAGCGCCGCGCCTTCCAGCACCTGCCCGTTGAACACATCATAGGCGCGGAACTTCACCGTGATCCGGTCGCCCGCGACCGACACCGCGCCCGTCACCAACACCTGAGCGTTGATCGCCTTCCAGTCCTCGAAGGCGATGCCGCCGTCGAAACTGGTGATCCGGCTGATATAGGCATCCTCGCCGATGGTGCGGAAGAAGCCGGTGCCTTCAAGGTCCGATGTCACCACATCGCTGATCGCCTTGGCATAATCGCCCGCGCCGCCCTCGTCGATGAAGCCCGGCACCGCGATGGGCATCGGTTCGATCACCGCCGACCCGATGACGATCCGCGGCGGGTCCTGCGCCAGCGCCGGGCTCGCCACCTGCATCCCGACCCCAAGGGCCAGCACAACCAGTGCCTGCCAAGCATTTCTCCATGGTGTGATCATCGGCCTCATGCTCCGTTCTTTTGTTTCTTGCTTGCCCGCCTGCCCGGCGGGAGAAAAGGGGAAATCGCGTCCTTGCTTCCCGGTCATCGCGCCCTCATCCCATTGGCATCGAAAACCAGATCAAGCACCCGCCAGGTGTCATACTTCTCCGGGGGCAGCGGAAGTCCGCCGTCCGCATAGGCGCGGTTCACCGCACGGCGGGCGGTCTCATACAGCTTGTCGATCCCGGTCGGGCTTGGCCCGCTCGACTCGATCAGCTCGAAATCCACCGGCTTGCCGTCTGCCGAGAAGCTGACCCGCACCGTCACCATCGAACTCATCGCATCGGTCGAGGACGCCCCGAGGTTCCACTTCCGCGAGATCGCCGAGGAGATGTTCCCCATCTCGCCACCCGTCAGCGGCGGCCCCTGCGGCCGGTCCTGCCCGCCCGTATCCGACGCTTCCTCCACCGGCGCTTCCGACGCCTCGCCCAGAAGCGCGTCGATGGCATCCTGCGTCGCCGCGTCGTCCACCGGCTGCACCGTCAACTGTGTCGACTCCTGCGGCTCCTCGGTCGGCGTATCCGCCGCCACCTCGGGCTCCGGCGCAGGCGCGGGCCGGTCCGGCCGCGATTTCGGCCGGATCGAGGTGGTCATCCCGGTCTCCGCCGTCTGGTCCTCATTCGCCTCGGTCTGCGTCACGTCGCCGGTATCTTCGGGCGCCGTTGCCTCGGTCGGCGGCAGTTCCTCCACCGGCGCGTCCGAGGGCTGGTCGCTCACCGCAGGCTCCGGCGTGTCCGAGGTCGTCGCATCACTCTCCGGCTGCACCGGATCGGGCGCGATGATCGCCTCGGCCTCGGGCGCGGGCTGAATTTCCGTCGACTCGGACTCGATCGCCTGCTCTTCCTCGGCCTGCGGCGCATCCGACGGCGGCGGCTCCGGGGTCGGCTCGGGTTCCGGCACCGGCTCCGGCGCAGGTGTCGGGGCTGGCACTGGCTCAGGCTCCGGCGCTGGTGCAGGCGCACCACGCACGGCAACAAGTAAGAAAGGGCTCCTGGGGCTGCTCGGGCTGCTGGGGGGGGTG
>JAFLCY010000095.1 GCA_017303485.1 Rhodobacterales bacterium | reverse complement strand
TCCTGGTGATCACCTTGCAGGAAACCCCGCCCACGGCGAACCGCAAGCTCCACGGGGGCGACAGCTATGCGCCATGATGGAGTTGCCGATGAGGTTGAGAACGCCCTCGATCCGCTGACCGCGCTGCCTGCGTGGGTCAAGGGCGAGAAGCGCCTCTCGTCCATGCTGCCTTACGTCAACCTCGTGACCGACCGCACGATCCGTACGCGGGGCAACGAGCTGATGCAGTGCATTCGGCTCGAAGGGGTGAACAGCACCACGAGCGAGGACGCGCATCTCGATCGCATCGGCGGGCTTCTCGCCGGGATCGTCGCGCAGGTGGGCACAGAGTTCTCCTTCTACCTGCACAAGGTGTCGAAAGCGGTCGACGTGACCCTGCCGCCCATTCCGGGCGAAGGGTTTGCGGCTGCCGTCGATCAACGCTGGCGCGCGCATCTGGGCCAATCTGGCCTGCGCGACAAGACGTTGACCCTGACTGTGCTGAAGCGCCCCGATTCGGGGAGCCGTTTGCCATTCGGTCTGGGGGCGTCCCGCGCGCGACATGCGGCCGACACAACCCGCCGCTTGCGCAAACTCGATGAGGTCGTGGGCTTTCTCCTCTCGTCCTTCGATGAACTGAAGCCGCGCCTGCTGACCGCAAGCACCGGCGAGCTTTTGGGCTTCCTCGGCTCGCTCAACACCGGTGAAGAGCACCCGCTCTTCCCGCGGTCGCGCCTCGGCGTGATCGCCGAGGACGTCGCCAATACCCGGGTCACCTTCCGCGGCACGACCATCGCGCTGTCCGATGGTTCGGTCGGCGACAAGCTTGGCGCGATTTTCGCGGTGAAGAACTATCCCGCCAAGACCGACAGCCTGATGCTCGACGAGTTGAATCTGCCCGTCGACATGGTGGTCACGCATTCCTTCGTGCCGATCAACGCCAACTTCATGGCGGGCCGGATCAAGCGGCAGCTGCGGCTTATGCAGGCCGCCAACGACGGAGCCGTCAGCCTCGCGCAGGAGTTGGAACTCGCGCAGGACGATCTGGAATCCAAACGCCTGATCTTCGGCGAGCACCACATGACCGTGGCGGTCTATGCCCGCACACAGGCTGCCCTTGACGATATCGCTGCCGAGATCCGCAACATCTCCGCCACCTCCGGCATCAACCTGATCTCGGAGGCCTTCGGGGCGCGGGCGCATTTCATGGCGCAGCATCCCGGCAATACCGGGGCGCGCAGCCGCAAGGCCGTGATCACGAACCACAACTTCGCGGATCTCGCCACCTTCCACCGCACCCCGCTCGGCAAGACTGGTCGGAAAGTGCCCTGGGGCGTGCCAATCACGCTTTTCCCGACACCTGAGCGCAGCGGGTTTCGCTTCAACTTCCACGAACAGGGCGCGCCGGATCGCGAGCCCACGGGAGGCCACACGCTGATCCTGGGCCGTCCCGGCTCGGGCAAATCCGTGCTGGCGGCATTCCTCATGACCATGGCCCGGCGCGCAGGCGCGCGGCTATTCGTCTTCGACTATCGCGCCGGCATGGAAATGGCCGTCCGCGCGCTTGGCGGCAGCTATTCGACCGTACGGGCCGGACGGCCAACGGGGCTCAATCCCCTGCAGACCGAGATCGACGCCCGCGGTCAGGCCTGGCTTGCCGACTGGCTTGCAAGCCTCCTCGAGCGCCGGGACCGGCCTCTGACGCCGGTGCAGACCAACCGCCTGCAGGAGGTCGTGCGCCAAAACGCCAGTGCCGGGAACGCGGGGCTGCGCAACTGGTCCGATTTCGCCTCGCTGCTGGTCTCGACCGATGACGAAGGCGATCTCTTCGAGCGTATGCAGGAATGGACGGCCGAGGGTCGCTACGGCTGGATCTTCGGGGCGAACGCGGAAGACACGTTCCAGATCGGGGGCAGCACCGACGCTGACGTCGCGGGCTTCGACCTGACCGGCATCCTCGATTCCGAGAGCGAGCGGGAACGCATGGCGGTCCTCTCCTACCTCTTCCGTCGCGTAGAGCGGGTGATCGAGGACCGCAAGCCCACGATCATCGTCATCGACGAGGCCTGGAAGGCGCTCGACAACGCCTACTTCGCCGAGCGGCTCTCGAACTGGTTGGTGACAGCGCGCAAGCAAAACGCGGTCGTCGTGATGATGACCCAGTATGCCAGCCAGCTCGAGCGCACCCGGACCGGCAAGACCATCGTGGAAGCCGTACCGACGCAGGTGCTCCTGCCCAACATCCGCGCCTCAGCCGCCGACTACGCGATGCTGGGTCTCAGCGACAAGGAGCTCGACGTGCTCTTGGGCGTCGGCTCCGCCTCGCGGCTCGCGCTCGTGCGCGATGACCGGGGCGCGGTGGTGATCGACGCCGATCTGGGCGCGCTCGGCCCCCTCGTGACCATACTTGGCGGCATGGAGAAGGGAGAGGCCCTTGTCGGCCCTGACTACCGTGACCGCCCTGATTTCTGGAGAGTGACATGACCCGTACCATCATGCGCAGCGCCGTGCTGCTTGGCCTCGGCCTGACCCTGACGGCCTGTGCGCAGCATAACCCCGCAGCGGCCAACTGCTTCAACTTTCGCGACGCACCCGCGCAGTCGGCGACCGCGACGACGACGATTTCGACCATGGGCGCCACAGTCACGCGCCGCGACACGGCCTGCGATTTCGTATTGCTGGGGGCGGGCGACTAAGCCGATGCGGAGCTGGCTTCCCCGCATCATGGTCAGTCTTGCACTGGCAGGTCCCACAGCGGGGCTAGCGGTCGCCCAGGGCGTGCCGACCTTCGACCTGCGGCTCTTCGCAGAGCGGCAGGCGATCCTCGAGCAGACCGATCGGGACCTGACGCTGCAACAGGACCGGCTGACCCGCGAAGAGGAACTGGCCGAGATCGAGCGCCAGCAACTCGCCTCGCTCGAGGGGCTGATGGACGCGATGTCCCTCGGCTCCGGCGATGTCGCAGGCACCGTGGCCGGGCTGGAGGCGGGGCAGGGTGCGGTTCAGGGATCTGGGGGCGACGTCGAAAGCGCGGCGGCCAGCCTCTATGGGCCCGAGGACAACAACCCGGCCGCAGCCCGGATGTTCGGCGATGCCCGGGAAGGGATCGAGGAGCTGATCATCCGCGCCGCGCGCGACACCCACGGACTACCAGGCGTAAGCCGCGCGGGCTTGTCACTTGTGCAGTGGCGCTGCCTTCTGCAGGCGCTGATCTGGCAGGAAAGCCGGTTCCAGATTGGTGCGCGCTCCCCCGCAGGAGCTTTCGGACTCACTCAGATCATGCCTTCTACGGCGAGCGACCTTGGCATCAACCCGGCCTACTATGACGACCCTTATCTGCAGGTCGCGGGTGGCGCGAGATACCTCGCGATGATGCTGAACATGTTCGATGGCAACATCATCCACGCGCTTGCCGCTTACAACGCAGGACCGGGCAACGTGCAGGACTATGGCGGTGTGCCGCCCTTCGAGGAAACCCAACACTACGTCGTGGTGATCCCGCAGCAATACAACAGCTACCTCGCCGCCGTGGGCGGTATCGATGCGCTCGGCACCATCGACCCAGTGCTCCTCGCCAACGCGAGCTTCAGCCTCTCGGCCCATGGCGCAGGCGTCTATGGCGACTACTCGCTGGTCTCGGTGCGCGCGGCCGCCCTGAGGGTGCAAGACATCATCACCCGCATCGGTGAGACCGAGGACCTGCACGAGGCCATCGCGCTCAACACCTATGCGCGCGCCGAACTGGCACGGTTGGTCGCGATCCGCACCCGGATCAAGGCCGCCCATACCCAGCCGCTGAGCGAGGAACAACTCGCCATGGCCGCGGCCCAAGCCGCCGAGCGGCAGTTCATGGATTTCACCTTGGAGAGTTTGCGATGATCAAGCGCATGTCCCGTTCCCTTGCCAGTGGTGCCGCGACACTTGCGCTTGGCCTCGCTTTTGCAGGGCCTGTCACTGCACAGGGAGTGCCCACGGTCGATACCCAGAACATCGCCCAGGAAATCCGCCAGCTTCAGCAGATGCTGCAGGATTTCGGGATCCAGACCGATCTTCTGGACAATGCGCTGGCACAGCTCGACCTCCTGCAGCAGCAGTTCGATCAGCTCGAGGAGATGTATGCCTCGCTGACCGGGCCGCGCAGCATTCTCGGTCTCGCCATGGGCGGCGATCTCGACGGCCTCCTGCAGGCCAATTTCGAAGACATCCCCGGTCTGATCCGGGGCATCCAGGCGGGCGATTGGTCGAGCCTGATCGGACCCAACGCGGGGCCCCTGCGCACGCAGATGGAACAGGCGCTGGCCAGCGCAGGTTTCGATGAGGACTCGCTGCGCGAGATCGCCACTAGCGGCAATCCGGGGGCAGAGGGCGTCGCCACCCGCGCCACGACCGGCGCTGTGATGTCGGCAGCCGCCCAAAACAGCCATGCCGAGGCGGCTCAGTCGCTCGAACGCGTCGAACAGCTCGTCGCGATGATCCCCGACATGGAGGACCTCAAGGCGTCGATGGACCACAACACCCGCGTCACGGCGGAACTCGCCATCGCCATGACACGGATGTGGGAGCTTGAAGCCATCCAGACCCTCGGCGCAGGGAACGCCGGGGTGGTGGATGCCGCAACTGTCGCCGAAGAGCGCCGCTACATGGACTTCACCCTGCCGAGCCTCGCGCCATGAGCAAGGTACCGGACACGACGGCAGGCATGAGTGCGCGGGAACTGGTCGAGGAGGAACTGATCCATGGCGCGCTGCGCCGGGAGCAGCTCTGGCGAATGATCGGCCTTGGCGGGGCGGGCTTTGGCGTTTTCGGCTGCCTTGCGGCCGCCGCCGTCGCCCTGATGGTCGAGACGCCTCCGCCCGTCGTCGTGCCCTATGATCCCGCGACCGGTCTCGCTCTGCCGAACGCCACGGTGGAAACGGTCTCGCTGGCGGAGCGTCCCGCCATTATCGAGGCGCAGATCTACCGCTACATCCTTGATCGCGAGGCCTACAACCAACTCGATAACGACCTGCGCGTGCGCCGCGTGCTGGCGCAATCCACCGGGGCGGCCGAGGCCAGCATGCGCGCCATGTGGACCTCCGGGCAGGAGAGCTATCCGCCGACGCGCTATGGCCCTGCGGCAGAGATGGCTGTCGAGATCGCCTCGATCACGCTCATCGGCGATAACCGCGCGCAGGTGCGCCTCAGAAAGCGCCTGACCAGCCCGCAAGGGGCGCAAGATGGGTCGTTCACCGCAACATTGATGTTCGCCTTCCAACCCGAACGGACCCGCTCGATCGACGATGTCTGGCAGAACCCCTTCGGCTTCACCGTCACCCAATATGCCATCCGATCGGACCGTTCCGAATGACCTCCGTTTTCGTCCGTACCTCCGTGCACGCCCTGCTGGTCGCCAGTGCCCTGGCGCTCACTTCACTCGCAGCTTCGGCCGAGACCACGCCACGCCCCGGCCCTCATGACAACCGCGTCCGGATCGCGACCTGGACCGAGGGGCAGGTCTACCGGATCGTCACCACGCTGACCCGGGTCACCACCGTCGAATTCGGCGAGGGCGAGACCATCCGCTCGATCATCGCGGGCGACACCGTGGGCTTCCAGTTCGACGGTGTGCCGGGCGGACGCGCCTTCGCGATCAAGCCGGCAGCCTCGGGTGTGGCCACCAACATCACGGTCTACACGAACCGCCGTTCCTACTATTTCCACGTCGTCGAGGCGCGGGAGACCCCGCATTACGTCGTACAGTTCCGCTATCCCGAAAGCCGCGTACAGCCAACCCGGGCGGTTGCCGCTGATGCGCCGAATGCGAACTACGCGGTCAGCGCAAGCGAGGAGTTCACACCGACGGCCGTCTGGGATGATGGCACATTCACCTACTTCCGCTTTGCACGGAACGCTCCTGTCCCCGCGATCTTCCGCTACGCGAACGGCGGCGAGCGGGCGGTGAACAGCACGGCACTCGAGGATGGTGTCATTCGGGTCTCGGGCGTGAACCGGCAATGGGTCCTGCGCCTCGGCGAAGACGAGGTCTGTGTTCAGGATATGGGTGGGCCCACGTCATGAGCCAGTACACCGAAGACCTCGCCGCGCGCCTCGCGGCCCTTGAAGCAACGGGCGACAAGAAGCGCGCCGCAGCACGTCCCTCCCCGCTTACCGCCATCCTTGGCGTTGCCGGGATCGTGACCGTGGGCGGCCTGGCCTGGGCCGCGCTGCAGCCATCGCCGGAAGCGCCTCTGCCGACCGCAGCTCCGGAAGAATTCCAGACCACGGGATCGGGCTTCGGCGATCTCGCACCCATGCCCATCGCCGATCCTGCGCCGCCGCCATCGGCCGAGACCGGCCCCACCGAGTCGGAACTGGCGCTGATGGAAAGCCTTGCGACGCTGCGCGCGGAACTCGAAGACCTGCGCGCGCGGCCCGTCGAGGCATCGGATAGTGGCGCGGAGCAGGCCATCGCCGATCTCACGGCCCAGATAACGGCGCTGCAGACCGCCTCGACCGAGGCGCAACGCGCCCTTGAGCGGCAATTGACCGAACGCGACCGGGAACTCGACCAGTTGCGCATGGATCTCGAGGTCGCGCGGCTGACCCCGCCTGAGCCGACGGACCTCGGGCCGAACGAGGAAGAGCTGCGGCTCGCCGAACTTGAGCGCCGCCGCATCGCTGAGGCAGAAGCGCGGGCCGAACGCATCGCCTCACCCATGATCGCGTTTTCTGGGATGGGGGCAGGGACCGACCGAGAGAACAGCCTGGAGGCCGCGCGTCTGAATGAAGACGAAGCCTTCGTGCGCGCAGGCGCCAGACCCGCCCCGGTGACGCGGGCCGAGGTGATCGTGAACCCCGGCAACACCGTCGTGCAAGGCACGATGATTCAGGCCGTGACCGAGACGGCGCTGGACAGCACGCTGCCTGGTGCAATCCGCGCCATCGTCTCAGAGGATGTGCATTCCTTCGACGGCACGCGCGTCCTGATCCCGCGCGGCGCGCGCCTCATCGGCCGCTATTGCTCCGATGTGGCGCTCGCGCAGTCGCGGGTCATGGTGGCTTGGGATCGCATCATCCTGCCCGACAACCAGACCGTAGAAATCAGCGCCTTTGGGGGCGACGAGCTCGGCCGCACCGGTACCACCGGCTTTGTCGACACCCGTTTTGCGCAGCGCTTCGGCTCGGCCGCGCTGATCTCGCTGATCGGGGCCTTGCCCGCCGCCGCCGCCGGACAAATCGAGGATGAGGCTGCGGCCGACATCGCAAGTGACGTGGGCACCGACCTGCGCGACAGCACCCAAAGCGTCATGCAAGACTATCTGGCGATCCGGCCCGTGATCCATGTCGATCAGGGCACGCGGATCACGGTCATGGTCGACCGCGATCTGGAGATCTTCTGATATGGCGGCGAGTTATCTCGAAGCCTCGCTCGACCGGCTGGGCGCGCCCGTCCAGCGGGACGACACGATCGAGATCTGTATCAATCCCGACGGGCAGGTGTGGGGCGAGTTCCAGGGCGATCATTTCATGCGGGGTCTCGGCGCCCCGCTGACCCAGACCGAGATCAAGGACCTCGGCAACCAGATCGCCTCGGCTGCCTCGACGACGCTCAGCACCAAGAAACCCATCGTCTCGGTCTCGATCCTCTATCGCGACCGGCCGATCCGCGCGCAGGTCATCCAGCCGCCGGCCGTCGAGGGTGGTTTTTCCATCTCGCTGCGGTTCTTCTCCTCGCTGCCGCTGGAGGCCATCAAACTTGGCTTCCTCTACGGCAAGGAGCGCAGCCTCGAAGGTTTGCGCCGGGAACGCAACGCCGCCCTGCGCGATGTGGTGGCCTCCGGCGACATCGATGCCGCCCTGCGGTTTTGCGTCGAGAACAAACTCAACATGATTGTCTCGGGGGGCACATCCACCGGCAAGACGGTCGCAGCGCGCAAGATCCTCTCGCTGATTCCGCCCGAGGAACGGATCCTCACCATCGAGGAGGCGGCCGAGCTGCGGCCCGAGCAGCCGAATGCCGTGACCCTGATTGCCGACCGCGACACCGAGACCCGCAGCGCCGATGTCCTATTGGCCTCGACCTTGCGGATGCGGCCCGACAGGATCGTGTTGGGCGAGGTCCGCGGCCGCGAGGCGATGACCTTCCTCGAGGCGATCAACACCGGCCATGGCGGCTCGCTCACAACGCTGCATGCCGAGACCCCGCAACTCGCTGTCCGCCGCCTCGCCATCGCCGCCCTCAAGACCGATGTGCCGATGACCTATGCCGACATGGTCGATTACATCGAGGGTTCCATCGACGTGATCATCCAGGCTGGGCGCCATGATGGCGCCCGCGGCATCACCGAGTTCTTCCTGCCAGGGCTGGCGAAGCATCCAGACACGAACACGGCCGGAACCGAGGGCACCAGGCGCCCGGCGGTTGCCGCCGAATGACCCGAAAGGAAAGCCCCATGCGCAAAATCACCCTCGCCGCAGTTGTCACCCTGCTGGCCGCGCCGCTCGCGGCCCAGACCTCGCCTCAGGTCACGAACGATCTCACCGTAACCATCTCGCCCCAGCAATACCGGGTCTGCAACGACCGGCCTGCACGGCCGACCTGGATGGATGAGGTCCACCCGCGTGAGGCCTACAAGGCGCTGACGTTGATGGATCTGTATGAACTGCGAGCATGGGAACAGATCGTCGATACGGGCAACTGCGGCTGCGAAATCCGCTTCCCAGAATGGGAAGATGCCTCTGAAGAATTCAACGAACGGTATCTCCTGGCGTCAGCCGCGGAAAACACGGCAGCGCAGCGGGTCATCCGGCAGAAGCGCAACGACCTAAGCCATGCGGTTCAGGATATCTGCGAAGCTCAGGGCAACTGGTAATGAGCGTCGTCAGTTGGATGGTCGAAACCGCCGACGGTTTCCTTGTGGATGCTGCCGAGTCCCAGTTCGGGGCTGTGGCGAGCAATACCGGCACGATCGTCTTGCTGATGGTCACGCTTTCGCTGATCGGCGTCTGTATCAATATGGCCTTCCAGTTCCGCAGCATGGATGGGGCAAGCTTCTTCTGGTACCTGATCAAGCTGACACTGATAGGCCTCTTCGCGTTCAACTGGGCCAATTTCAACGCGGTGTCCAACGCCGTGATCGGAGGCCTCGACTATGTCGCCGGCGCGCTGGTTTCGTCGGTCGGCGGAGGTGGCGCAGGCGCGACCCATTTCGCGGGAGAGTTCGACAACCTGATCGAGCGCTTCGCGACATATTTGAACGCGATCGGCAGCAATCTGAATTGGATGACGGGCGCGATCCTCGGCGGCATCGGCCTGGTGCTCTTGAGTCTGCTCGGCTTCATGACCGGCATCGTCCTCATCTTCGCCAAGATGATGCTGACCCTGATGCTTGGCCTTGCGCCGATCATGATCGCGCTGTCGCTCTTCGATGCGACCAAGGATTTTTTCCACAGATGGGTCTCGACCACGATCAGCTACGCCTTCTACCCCATCGTCATCGCCGCCATGTTCTCGACCGTGGTCGGCATGGCGAATTCGCTGCTGGCCCAGCTCGGTGACCCAAACTCCGCGACCAATATCGGCTCGCTGGTGCCGTTCTTCGTGATGGTGTTCCTGGCGAAGGGGTTCGTCGCAGCAACACCCCTCATCGTTCGGGGGATCTCTGGAAACCTGATGGTGGCTGCGGCACCTGCTGTGGTCTCTGGCTCGGCCGGGATCATGCGGGGGATCCTCAATACCGACGGCGTGAAAGGCAGGGCGCGGATTGGCGCGCTCACGACAGGTCAAGTGATTGGGCGGGGGACAATGCAGGCACCCGCCGCTGTGCGGAGTGCTGCAGCTACGGCAAGCGCGCAGGTGGTCAGGATGGCTGAGAGAGCGAAGCGGTTGGGTCGGTGAAGCCTAATGCGCCGCCGCCATGATGCCTTCTCGTTGATGCGAAGGGCGGAAAGTGGACTTTTGTTCTTTATCGAATATCCGTCCGCTTTTGCGGCACGAAGCTCGATCATTTAGGTGCAGCCGTTAACCTGAGGGGCCCATGTTGTCTTTGGGTCTACTGCTTCACTGTCCGCGGCAACGACCACCTGAATGCTAGAACTGGAACCACGATCCATTGCAGGACCGGCGTCAGGCCTGTGCCGAGGATGGGCAGGCGGGGCATGGCCTCACGGTAGGTCCAGCTTTCGCGGACTTCGGTGTTCAGCCATTCCGAGAAGACGGTATAGCCCAAGGCAAACAGGATGGTCGCCCCGGCGACTGCGCCAAAGCGAGCGTGCGGCCAGGCTTTGCGGCCAAGCAGGGCCAGCGACAGAAGCAGGCAGATGCCGCCGATCATCACGTCTCCGACCGTGCAGTGCAGGACGGCATAGGCGATTTCGCCCGGGCTGCCGGTGACCCAGAGTGTGTAAAGCGGCACGTGCCCGATCTCCCACACCAGGTTGCCCGCCGCCATCGCCGCCAGAAAGCGCAGGATCGTCTGTCTGGCGGCGAATTGAGCGGCGGGCGGGGTCATGGGGCCGTGCTCACCGCGTCGGTCCAACTGGCACCCCCGTCCCGCGACAGGACCAACCGGCCCTTCGCCGACAGGGCCGCCAGGCGCAGTGGATCGACCGAGGTGGTGGCCAGGAACAGAAGATAACCGTCGGGCAGGTCGGTGGCGACCGGCGTGACCTCTCCACCTTTTCCCAGGGTCACCAGACCCTGCGACAGGTCCACCGCCCGGACAACGCCATCCGCCCCGGCATCGACGGTAGAGACGGGGACGCCTTCGATCACCGGCTGCCAGGTGGCACCCCCATCGGGGCTGAGGAAAAGGCCGCCTTCGGTCGCCGCGTAAAGCTGGGCGGCGTCGCCATGGGCGGTGGCGATGTCGATCAGCTTCTCCGGCGCCTCGCCCGTTTCCTCCCAGGTCACCCCGCCATCGGCGCTGCGCTGAACGCGGCGGTCGTGGCCGATGCCGTAGATCACCGACGGATCGGCGCGGTTGACCTCCATGTTGTGAAAGTCGACCGGCCCGTCCAGCCCGTCCGAGACATGGGTCCAGCTTTGCCCGGCATCGTTGGTCTGGATCACCCCCATGTTGCCCCCCGTCGCCGGATGGCCGCTGGCAAAAGCGGTGCCGGGGCTGGTCAGAACCGCGGAATAGCCCATGAAATCGTCCTGCGAACCCCCGAGCCGCGTTGCGGTGCCGCTTTCCAGATCGACCGACCAGAGCCCGTTGTGGGTCGCAAGCGTCAGGCTGTCCGGGCCGCCGGGTCCGGGGCCGATGCCATGGACATGGGTTGCGGACATCAGGTCCGCCAAGGGCAGGCTGTCCTGCGCCATGGCGGGCGTGGCCAGCAGTGCGATCAGGCCAAGGCGAAGCATGTGACGGTCCCCCTTCATGCCGACACCACGAATTCGGTCATCATGCCGGTGGCGAGGTGCGGCATGTGGTGGCAGTGCAGCATCCACCGCGCCGCCTCGCCCGCGTCAAGCGCCACGGTGACCATGCCCATCGGCGGGACATGGACCGTATCGCGCCGCGCCCCGTTCACCGCGCGCCCGTTCAGGGCAACGACTTGGAAGTGATGGCCGTGCAGGTGCATCGGATGCGCCATCATCGACATGTTGTGGAAGGTGAGGGTGACGCGCTCTCCGCTGCGAGCTTCCACCGGGCGATGGGTGCCCCAGCTTTGCCCGTCGATGGTCCAGAGATAGGGCATCATCGACCCGCCCAGCATCAGGGTGTCGCTGCGGTCCACCGGCCGGTCCGCCAGCGGCACCAGCGCGCTGAACTGCGCTTCCTGCGTCAGGTTGCCCGAGAAGGCCGGGTGCGCCTCGTTCGAGACACCTGATATCCGCTCCACCACCGTGCCCTTGCCGGCAAGGATGATTCCGGTCCGCTCGACCGCCCCCTCGCGCAGCGCGAGGATCGGGAAGGCACCTCCCTCAGCCGGCAGGTCCAACTCGATGTCCAGCCGCTGACCCATCGCAAGGCCGAAGCGGCTGCCCGCGACCGGCTGGATCGGGTTCCCGTCCGTGGCCACCGCCCGGCCCTGCAGCGTGCCGGTGTCGATCCAGAACACCGTCGCGGCCGAGCCGTTGATGATCCTCAGAAGCACGCGGCCGCCCTTGTCCACCGCGACGACCTCGGGGTCGTCCAGCGTGCGGTCGTTGGCGAGATAGGCGTCGAAGTTGAAGTCGTTGAGGTCCATTGCCCCCATCGACATGCCGTCCATCATCCCGCCGTCCATCATCCCGGCCATGTCGTGGCCCATCGACCCCATGTCCATGCCGCCCATGTCATGGCCCATCGCGCCCATGTCATGCGCCATGCCGCCCGTGCCGCCGGTGATCTCGGCCAGCACCTCCTCGGCCGGGCGGAAGCTGAGGTCGTGGAGGAGGATCACCACCTCCTGCCGGTCGGCCGCCAGGTCCTCGGCCCGCCGCACGATCAGGGGCGCGGCCAGAAGCTCCATCTCCTGCACCGGAATGTGGGAATGCATCCAGTGCGTGCCGGGGGTGGCGGGAAAGTCGAAGGACCGCCGTTCGCCCGCGGTCAGGGCGGGTTTCGGCATGTCCGGAACGCCGTCCTGCGCATTGGGCGGGATCTGGCCGTGCCAGTGCAGGATGGTCGGCGTGTCGAGTTCGTTGACGAGGTCCAGCCGGAACGCCTCATCCGGGTTCAGGATCAGGCCGGTGGTGCCCTGGTCGTTCAGGATGCCCTTCACGCTGACGGCGCGGCCGCCGATGTCCAGCGTCCGGGTCGTGGCGCGCAACAGGCGAGGGGCGGTTTCGGCCCGCAGGCCGAAGGGAAGAATCAGGGGTGCGGCAAGGGCAGCGCTGGCGGCAAGGAAGCCGCGACGAGAGAGTTTGTGCATGTCAATGCTCCGAAGAAGGCAGGCGCCAACCGCGCCCGGGTCTGAAGGGAAACGGTTCAGACAAGGCCTTTCGGCGGGCGTTCGGACGGGTCAGGGCGTTCCCGCTCGATCAGTCGGGCCACGCGCAAGGGGGCAGTGCGGACGGTGACGAAGGGTGTGGTGACAGCTACAGGTGGGATCAGGATCGCAACGACGGCGCAGAGCTGTTTGCAAGTCTGAGCGGGATGGCCGGAGACGGGCATCTGGTGGTCCGTCCCATGCGCCGCATGCATCCCCGCCACTGCCACCATCGCACAGCCCGACTGCGCCTGGGCCGGGGCCAGGGGCGCCAGCAGCAGGGCCAGCGAGCAGACGATCACCAAAAAGCGCAGCATCCGGTCCGTTCCACCTTTGCAGCATGGATCGCAGCTTTCACCGCAGGCGGACATGACCAAGATCAAGCCCGCCTGCGCTGTTTCACGTCAGGCAGGGACGAACCCGGCCTCGGCCAGCGCTTGACGCACGGTGGCTTCGGGCAGCTTCGTCTCGACCGCAATGGTGCGGGCGGGCAGGTCCGGCTCTACCCGAGCGTCGGCATCGACCGACCGGATGGCGGCGGTGACACCCCGGGCGCAACCGCCGCAGTTCATGTTGGGGATGTGCAGGTTCAGCATCTTTGTCTCCTTGAGGCCGGAGGGTCCGGCCCATGTTGCCTCAAGATGGGGCTTCCCACCGTGGGAAGGTCAAGCCTCGCATCGAATTAATTCGCGCACGGGGGTCAGATTTCCGCGCGCCTCAGCCGCAGCGCGTTCAGCACGACCGAGAGGGACGAGGCGCTCATCGCGAAAGCTGCAAAGATCGGGCCGATCAGGATGCCGGTGAAAGGGTAGAGGAGGCCCGCCGCCACGGGGACCCCCGCCGCGTTGTAGATCAGCGCGAAGAACAGGTTCTGCCGGATGTTGCGCATGGTCGCGCGCGACAGTTTCCGCGCGCGGACGATGCCGTCGAGGTTGCCCTTGACCAGCGTGAACCCCGCGCTTTCGATCGCCACGTCGGCCCCGGTGCCCATTGCGATGCCGACATCGGCCTGAGCGAGCGCCGGCGCGTCGTTCACCCCGTCGCCCGCCATCGCCACGCGATGCCCGGCCTCCTGCAGCTCCTTGATGATGCGGGCCTTGTCCTGCGGCAGGACGTCGGCGCGGATCTCGTCGATCCCAAGGCGGGAGGCCACCGCCTGCGCCGTCCGGGCATTGTCCCCCGTCGCCATGATGATCCGCAGCCCCTGTTCGTGCAGCGCTTTCAGCGCCGCGGGCGTCGTCTCCTTCACCGGGTCGGCCACGCTAACCAGTCCCGCCACCGCGCCGTCCAAGACGACGAACATCACCGTCTCGCCCTGATCGCGACGGGCGTCGGCCTTGGCGATAAGCGCTTCGCCCGAGAGGCCCATATCGGTCACCAGTCGCAGGTTCCCAAGCGCCACCGGACGACCGTCGACCACGCCCTTCACACCCTTGCCAGTGACCGCCTCGAAGTCGCTCGCCTCGACCATCGGCACGGCCCGTTCCTCGGCCCCGCGCACGATGGCTTCGGCCAAGGGATGCTCGGACCCGCGCTCCAGTGAGGCCGCCAGCCGCAGCACTTCGGCCTCGTCATGGCCGGGTTCCGGCAAGACCGCGATCAGCCGGGGCTTGCCCTCGGTCAGAGTTCCGGTCTTGTCCACGATCAGCGTATCGATCTTCTCGAACCGCTCCAGCGCCTCGGCGTTCTTGATCAGGACCCCGGCCTGAGCACCCCGGCCCGTGGCCGTCATGATCGACATCGGCGTCGCCAGGCCCAGGGCGCAAGGACAGGCGATGATCAGCACGGCCACCGCAGCGACCAGGCCGTAGGACAGCGAAGGCTCCGGCCCCCAGACCGCCCAGGCGACGAAGGCCAGGGCGGCGATCGCCATGACCGCCGGGACGAAGAGGCCCGCCACATGGTCCGCATATTTCTGGATCGGCGCGCGGGACCGTTGCGCCTTGGCGACCATCTCAACGATCTGGCTGAGAAGCGTATCCGCCCCCACCCGCGTCGCCCGGATGACCAGCGCGCCGGTGCCGTTGATTGTGGCACCCGTCACCGTGTCCTCGGCGACCTTCTCCACCGGCACGGGTTCCCCAGTGATCATGCTTTCGTCGACCGAGGAGCGGCCTTCCAACACCACACCGTCGACCGGCACCTTCTCCCCCGGCCTGACGCGCAGGTGGTCGCCGACCTGCACCTCTTCCAAGGGCAGTTCGACCTCGCTTCCGTCCGGACGGATCACCCGCGCGGTCTTGGCCGCCAGGTCCAGAAGCGCCCGGATCGCCTTTCCCGTCCCCTCTCGCGCCTGCAGCTCCATCACCTGGCCCACGAGGACCAGCGTGACGATCACCGCCGCTGCTTCGAAATAGAGGCCAACATGCCCCATCTCGTCGCGGAAGCCTTCGGGGAAGACATGCGGCGCGAAGACGCCCACCACGCTGAAGACCCAGGCGGCCAGGACGCCCATCGCGATCAGACTGAACATGTTCAGACGCCAGGTCACGAAGGACACCCAGCCGCGCACGAGGAAAGGCCAGCCGCAGTAAAGAACCACCACCGACCCAAGCGCCAGTTCGATCCACATCGAGGGTCGCTCGCCGAAGATCCCGCGCACCCAGCCCAGCCCCACCAGGGGCCCCATTGCCAGCACCAGTAGCGGCACCGTCAGCACCACGCCAACCCACATCCGCCGGGTGAAGTCCACAAGCTCCGGGTTTGGGCCGTCGTCCAAGACGCTGCTCGCCTCGCGCTGCAGTCCCATGCCGCAGATCGGACAGGAGCCGGGGCCGGTCTGCCGAACCTCCGGGTGCATCGGGCAGGTGTACACCGTCCCGTGCCAGCCCTCGGGCACCGTGTCGAAACTGCCCGCCACCGGCTTTGCCGCAGCGAGGGGCTGGTCCGCCGGCACCAGGGTCATGCCGCATTTCGGGCAGTTTCCCGGCACGTGCTGACGAACCTCGGGGTGCATCGGGCAGGTGTAGATGCCATGCGCATGGGCGTGGTGATCGTGGGTCATGGGGCCTCTTTCCGTTATGCCGACCTTGGGCAACTGGTTACCAATGGCGGTCTGGCACATAGGGTGCAGGGACCGCGGTCCACCCGCAATTGATTAAGCCTGCCCCCTTCCACCGTTGGAAGGTCAAGGCCGAAGTTGCGGGTCCCCTGCATCGGTCCCGGTGGCTGCGGCGGAACAGCTCGGCCTGATCGCGGTTGTCCCAGGACCAAGCAAACAAAGGAGACCCGATATGTTCCGCTGCATTTCCCTGATCCTCCCCCTTGCCTGCAGCGCCGGGATGGCCCTGGCGCAAGAGGCCAGCCTTCCCGAAGCCTGCACCAGCGCGGCCGGCGGCATGGAACACGGCATGATGTCCGAGCCGATGAAGATGCCCGAAAGGGCGAGCGAGGCCGCCATGGGCTATGGCAGGGCGATGGACGCGATGCACGGCCCGATGATGACCGCGATGATGATCCCGGACCCCGATCTTGCCTTCGCCTGCGGAATGATCCCGCACCACCAGGGTGCCATCGACATGGCAAAGACCGTCCAGGCCAGCGGCAAGGACGAAGAGATCAAGGCGATGGCGCAGAAGATGATCGACGCGCAGACCAAGGAGATCGAGGAGCTGACCACCTGGATCGAGGCGCACGCCGCCAAGTAGCCCGCGCCGGTCCACGTGGCGAAGGCCCCGACCTGTTGCCATGCGTGTGTCACCGCACCCGGTCAAAGGCACGGGTCTTGCTCCGGTTACGGGTCCTGGGCAGCGCCGCCACCGCCTCGGTGCTGCCCAGCGTCGTCAGGATCGGGCAATCCGGCCGGGTGTCGCCGTGGCAATGTGAGGCGAGGTGCAGGAGCGTGTCGGACATCTCCTTCAGCTCTTGCATCTTCTTCTCCAGCGCGGAGACATGCCCCAGGGCGATCTCCTT
>JAFLCY010000094.1 GCA_017303485.1 Rhodobacterales bacterium | reverse complement strand
TTTTTCGGGGTGTGGTGACCGGGGCATTAGAAGGTCACTGAAGGGAAAATCTCTCCCCCTCTGCCTTTCCGCAGGACCCCACCCCAGTCCAGGACAGGGGCCCACCCAAGTCGGTGACTGTGGAGGACTCTTTCAAGTCGTGCACCAGCCTGGCGGCGGCGCGCGGCGCGCTGTGCGTGCTGGCGCCCGACCTGCTGGCGCGGCTTCGGGAGGAGCTGCAGGTGGGGTGGGTTTGTAATTTCTGATGATGAGTTTAAAGCTGCAACTGAATGCTGGCGCGGCTGCGGGACGAGCTGCAGGTGGGGCGAGGGCGCCTTTTGCAGCTTTTACATTGTTTCCAGGCTGCAACTGAAGCGGGCGACTGGCCGTGCTTGCATGGGGTGGGGGGCGCACTTGCAGGCATGCTTGCCTGGCAACACACATTATTTGGATGATTGTTAGGTCCTGTGCATGCTGAAAGTAGCTGTCTTTCGAGTTTTTGCATCCAATCAGCGGCCTGTATGCCTGCCTCATCCCCACCTGCAGGAGAATGCACGGCGGCCGCAGACGCTGGCGCTCAAGTGGCGGGTCAAGGGCCAGGGCTGGAAGCGCTCCTCAGCCTCCTGCCCCATGCCCCAGGCGCGCAAGCTATTTTTATCCCTACCTGACCTTCCTGCCCGCGATCCTGGTCGGGGCGTATTTTCTGGGTACCGGGCCGGGAAGTCTGATCGCAGGTGCCAGCCTCCTGGCCGCTTGGTATCGCTTCTTGCCCCCGGTCCGCAGCTTTGCCCTGACCAATGCGGCAGTGCTTGCCCTGGCCTTCTTTGCCCTCATCACCGTCACGGGCGTCGTGATGATCGCCCTGGCGCAGCGCGCGCGGCGGCAGCTTGACGCCGAAAGTCGCGCGACTGCGGCCCTGGCTGAACAGCGACGATTGATGTTCCATGAGCTGCAACACCGGGCGTCAAACAATCTGGCGTCCGTTTCGGGCCTTCTGAAGCTGCAACGGCGGAAGGTCAGCGATGAAGCCGCCGGAATGGCGCTGGAGGATTCGATCCGACGCATCGACCTTGTGGCCCGAATCATGCGCAACCTGCACGATCCCGATGGCCAGTCCATCGACATGGGCCGGTTTCTTGCCGAGACCGGGCGCGACATGCTGGAAAGCACCGGATCGACGGATCGGGTGTCGCTGACGGTCGATGCCATTCCGCTGCTCGTCGGCCCCGATGTGTCGGTGCCGCTGGGCCTGATTGCTACCGAACTGGTCGCCAACACTCTGGAACACGGCTTTCCCGGCGCATCGCGCGGTCAGATCGGTGTGAGCCTTGCCTTGTTGGCCGGGCCGGGCCGGGCTGCCTTGCGCATCCGGGACAATGGCCAGGGCCTGCCCGGCGAATTCGACATCGAGACCACCAGAAGCCTGGGCCTGTCGATCGCGCGGCAATTCGCCAAACAATTGGGCGGCACCCTTGTCATGGAGCGCCGCCCGGAGGGCGGGACCGAGGCCCGCCTGGAATTCAGTTACTGAGCCTTGGCTCAGGCCGCCTTTCCGTAGACGGCTTCACGCGCAATCCGGTCAGCGTCGCCCGGGTAGATCCCGAGGTCCAGCGCGATATCGGCGGGCAGGTTGGCAATCTCGTTGCGGGTCTGGCGATACAGCGCATAGTTCGCCGCAGCGGTCTTCAGCATTTCATAAACATTGATCATCTTCATCGTCCTTCTACATCGGCGAGCGGTCTGCTTTTCCTTCTCGCACGATTGGAAGATAGCGACTTTGGTAGCGCCAACAACGGACAATGCTGCGGTGCGGCATTGCACCTGACGCATAGCTTGCGGAATGCAGAAAGGGCGCCAGAAGGCGCCCTTTCTTCATGATTTCAACGGTTTCAGATCAGCTTGCCCATCGCGACGGCCGTATCAGCCATGCGGTTCGAGAAGCCCCATTCGTTGTCATACCAGCTGAGGATCGACACGAAGGTTCCGTCCATCACCTTGGTCTGGTCCATGTGGAACACGCTGGAATGCGGGTCGTGGTTGAAGTCGGACGACACCAGCTTTTCGTTGGTATAGCCGAGGATACCCTTCAGCGGGCCATCGGCGGCTGCCTTGATCGCTGCGTTGACTTCTTCAACCGAAGTCGGGCGCTTGGCGATGAACTTCAGGTCCACGACCGAAACGTTCGGCGTCGGCACCCGCATCGCGAACCCGTCAAGCTTGCCCTTCAGTTCCGGCAGCACCAGACCCACGGCCTTGGCGGCTCCGGTGGAGGTCGGGATCATGCTGAGAGCCGCCGCGCGGGCGCGGTACAGATCCTTGTGCATGGTGTCCAGCGTCGGCTGGTCGCCGGTGTAGCTGTGGATCGTGGTCATCATGCCCTTTTCGATCCCGATGGCATTGTTCAGCACAAAGGCCACGGGGCTCAGGCAGTTGGTGGTGCAGGAGGCGTTCGAGACGACGATGTCATCCTTGGTCAGCACCTTGTCGTTCACGCCGAAGACGATGGTCTTGTCCGCGCCGTCGCCGGGGGCCGAGATCAGCACCCGCTTCGACCCGTTCTCCAGATGGGCCTGGCATTTCTCCTTCGAGGTGAAAATGCCGGTGCATTCCAGAACGATATCGACATCGCTCCAGGGCAGGTCGGCCGGATTGCGCAGCGCGGTCACCCGGATCGGGCCACGGCCGACGTCGATGGTGTCGGTGCCCGTCGTCACCGTGGCCGGGAACTTGCCATGCACCGAATCGTAGCGCAGCAGATGCGCATTGGTCTCGACCGGGCCAAGGTCGTTGATCGCCACCACCTCGATGTCGGTGCGGCCCGACTCGATGATGGCGCGCAGGATGTTGCGCCCGATGCGTCCGAACCCGTTGATGGCAACTTTGACCGCCATGAATTTTCCTCCGAGGCTAAGGCCCAATCCCGATAGCGCTAACAATGATATATCGCAGGGAATTGCAACCGCAGTTTGACGCGGTCAGTTCCAGAAATCCACCCATTCGATCAGGTCAAGGAACTTGCGCGCCAGAAACATCAGCGCCGACCCGCCGTTCAGGGCGATGTCGGCGAGGATGCCGGCCAGAAGGATCAACCCGATCCAGACTGCGACGGTGTTGGTCAAGGCGGCCCCCCGAAAGGGGCCTGCCGCCCCGGCTACTGCGCAAGCCGCCCCATGACGCCGGCCACATCGGCCATCCGGCAGGAGAAGCCCCATTCGTTGTCATACCACGCCAGCACGCGAACGGAACGCCCGGCAACCTTGGTCTGGTCCGGCGCGAAGATCGAGGATTGCGGCGTGTGGTTGAAATCGATGGATACCTTGGGTTCCGGGTCATAGGCCATGACCATGCCCATATAGCCTGCGCAGGCTTCCCTTACGATTTCGTTGACTTCAGCCACCGTCACCGACTTTTCGGCGATGAAGGTCAGGTCCACTGCACTGACATTTGGCGTCGGCACCCGGATCGACGATCCTTCCAGGCGTCCGGCCAGTTCCGGCAGCACCTCGCCAATCGCCTTGCCCGCCCCGGTGGAGGTCGGGATCATCGCCATCGCCGCCGAGCGCGCGCGATAGAGGTCCTTGTGCCGCCGGTCCAGCGTCGGCTGGTCGCCGGTGTAGCTGTGGATCGTGGTCATGATGCCCGATTCAATCCCGATCGTGTCGTTCAGCACCTTGGCCAGCGGAGCGAGGCAGTTGGTGGTGCAAGAGGCGTTCGAGACCACCTTGTGTTCCGGCAACAGGCTGCGGTGGTTCACACCGTAGACCACTGTCAGGTCCGCCCGCTTGGCCGGGGCCGAGACCAGAACCCGCTTTGCCCCGCGCCCCAGATGCACCGCCGCCTTGTCGCGGTCGTTGAACTTGCCGGTGCATTCCAGCACCACGTCGACGCCCTGCCAGTCCAGTTCTTCCGGATTGTAGGTCGACATCATCCGGATCGGGCCACGGCCAAGGTCCAGACCCTCGTCAGTGACTTTCACCACGCCCGGAAAACGGCCATGCACCGAGTCGTAGCGCAGGAGATGCGCGTTGGTTTCCACCGGACCCGTGGCGTTGATCGCCACCACCTGCACGTCGTTACGGTTCGATTCCGCGATATGCGCAAGCGTGCAACGCCCGATGCGGCCGAAGCCGTTGATGCCGACAGTCACGGTCATGAAACACGTCCCCTTGCAGATGTCTGGAACTGGGATTAGCCGGTCTATCTTGGTATGCAAGACGGAAAGCGACACGTTTTCAGGATGTTAGCGCAATCTTGGCCTGTTTGCGCTAACCCCATGCAGCGCTTTGCCGAATCCTGCGTTTCCCGTTACATCCTCGGTTGCAGGCAGGATAGGGCAGGGCATGAGCGGACTTCTCGCATTACTTGACGATGTTGCAGCAATCGCCAAGGTGGCAGCAGCCTCGATCGACGATGTCGCGGCGGCGGCGGCCAAGGCAGGCACCAAGGCGGCGGGTGTGGTGATCGACGATGCCGCCGTGACGCCGAAATATGTCCATGGCTTCTCTGCCGATCGCGAACTGCCGATCATCTGGCGCATCGCCCTGGGCAGCTTGCGAAACAAACTCATCATCCTGCTGCCAGGCCTTCTTGCACTGGACTATTTCGCGCCCTGGGCGATCACGCCGCTTCTGATGCTGGGCGGGGCCTATCTTTGCTTCGAGGGTGCCGAGAAGCTGGTCCACGCTTTCGCGCCCCATGCCGACCACGAGATCGCGGAGGATTTCGACACCAAGGACCCGACCCATCTGGAAGAGGAGAAGGTCGCGGGCGCGATCAAGACCGATTTCATCCTGTCGGCCGAGATCATGACCATCGCGCTGGCCACCATCGAAAGCCCCAGTTTCTGGCTGCAGGCGGTGACGCTGGCGGTGGTCGGCACGCTGATCACCGTCGCGGTCTATGGCGCGGTGGCGCTGATCGTGAAGATGGATGACGTGGGCCTGCATCTGGCGGCGAAGGGCCGCACCAGCGGGGGCAGGGCGCTTGGCCGGGGGCTGGTGCTTGCGATGCCGAAGCTGATGGCGTTTCTTTCGACCGTCGGCACGGCGGCGATGCTCTGGGTTGGTGGCAACATCGTGATCCACGGGCTTGAGGTCACCCATCTCTGGGCCTGGCCTTACGAGACGATCAAACACATCGCCGAGTCCATCGCCCATGCGGTGCCGGTCGCACAGGGCTTTGTCCAGTGGCTGGTCACCGCCACGCTGGATGGCATCTTTGGCCTGATCCTTGGCGTGATCCTGATCCCCGTCGCGACCCGGGTGATCGGGCCTCTCTGGGCCACTGTCAGCGGCAAGAAGGCCGCCTCCCACTAGCCGGTCAGCGCCAGCCGCTGCGACAGGGCCGAGACGAGATCGGTCCGCGTCACGATCCCCACCACGCGCGGGCCTTCGACCACGGCGACCGCTTCCGCCCCGCCATCCGCCAGAAGCGGCATGACCGCGCCGACCGGCGTGGCGGGGGCGATGCGGGGGGTGTCTGTCTCCATGATCTCGCTCGCCTTTGGCGGCCGCTTGCGATGGGTGTCGATCAGGTTTGCCAGCGCCCGGATCAGGCTGTGATGCTGGCGAAAGGCATCCTCGCGCGCACGGCGGATCAGGTCGATCTGGAAGATCAGGCCAAGGAGCATGTCATCCGCTCCCACCACCGGCAGCGAGGTGAAGCCGCGCTTGCGGAAGATGTCGGCGACCTGTGACAGGGGGGCTTCGGGCCCGACCGTCACCAGGTCGCGCGACATGATGTCGGCGGCAGTGAATCCCTCCATCCGCCGGGCGGCGGCGGCCTGTTCGGCGGCGCCCACCAGCCGGGCAAGGTCGGCAACGCCAAGGTTGGCGGACTGGCGGAACTCTTCCAGGATTGTTGCCAGATCGGCTGGATCAAGGCCGATCCGCTCTGCTGGCGTGGGATCGGTGGTGCCGTGCGATCCCGGCTGGGCTGGCTGGCGGAACGGATAGACGCGGCCCACCGCCCGGTTCCACAGCATGCCAAGCCCGACCAGCAGGGCCGATCCGGTGATCACCGTCGCCAGCGTCACGCCCCAGTGGCCCGTGCCGCCAAGGGCCGCCAGAAGCGCGACAGCTCCGCCGGGAGGATGCAGGGCACGCAGCGCCAGCATGGTCATAATGGCAAGGCTTACGGCTAGCGGCACCGCCCAGTCGGCAGCGGGCAGCAGCGCCGTAGCCGTCAGCGCGACCACCGCGGACAGGCTGTTCCCGACGACCACCGACCAGGGCTGCGCCAGAGGGCTGTTCGGCACCGCAAAGACCAGCACCGCCGAGGCCCCGAAGGGCGCGATCAGCCAGCCGATGCCAAGGCCGCGCAGCGCGATCCCCGCGATCAGCAGCCCCAGCGCCGAACCCAGGCCCGCCCGGGCCAGATCCACCGCCTTCCGTCCGGCCATCGCCGGCATCAAGCCCCGCCATCCTGCCATCTGCGATCCTCCGTTGCGGTCGGACCCTGCCGTGCCCGGCAGCAAATGAAAAGGCCGCCCAGACCGGGCGGCCGTTCCGTTTTCGCCATCGCGTTCCGTAGGGTGGGCAATCTGCCCACGCCCGCCCCGGATCAGAGCAGGGACTTCGCCTTGGCCACGGTCGCCTCTGCCGTGATGCCGAATTCGGCGTAAAGCCGGTCGATCGGGGCCGAGGCGCCGAACATCGACATGCCGACGAACCCGGCTTTGGCCTCGCGTCCGCGCTCGCCCAGCAGCCAGCGGTCCCAGCCCAGGCGCACGCCCGCCTCGACGGCGACGCGCACCGGTCCTGCCGGCAACACCTTCTTGCGCCAGGCTTCGTCCTGCGCCGCGAACAGTTCCATCGACGGCATCGACACCACACGGGTGCCGATCCCCTCCGCCTCAAGCGCCTCGCGGGCTTTCAGAGCGATCTCCACCTCCGAGCCGGTCGCGATCAGGATCACCTGACGCTTGCCGGTCGCCTCTGCCAGCACATAGGCGCCTTTCGACACCATGTTGGCGTTGGTGTGGGTCTTGCGCACCGCCGGAAGGTTCTGCCGCGACAGGGCCAGCACCGTCGGCCGTTTCTTCTCGGTCAGGGCGATTTCCCAGGCTTCGGCGGTTTCCACCAGATCGGCAGGGCGGATCACCAGCGTGTTCGGCGTGGCGCGGGAAATCGCCAGATGCTCGACCGGCTGATGCGTCGGGCCGTCCTCGCCAAGGCCAATCGAGTCGTGCGTCATCACATAGACCACCGGAACGCCCATCAGCGCCGACAGCCGCATGGAAGGCCGGGCATAGTCGGTAAAGCACATGAAGGTGCCGCCATAGGGCCGCACCCCGCCATGCAGCGCCATGCCGTTCATCGCAGCGGCCATGCCATGTTCGCGGATGCCGTAATAGACATAGCGGCCCTTGCGGTCCTCGGGGGTGAAGACGCCAAGGTCAGGCGTCTTGGTGTTGTTCGAGCCGGTCAGGTCGGCCGAGCCGCCGATGGTCTCCACGCAGACCGGGTTCACCGCTGCCAGCACCTTTTCCGAAGCGGAGCGGGTTGCAAGTTTCGGCAGGTCGGCGACCGCCTGCTTCTTCACGCCGCGAATGGCTGCGCCCAACTTTGCCGGAGCCTCCAGCGCGAAGATGCGGGCGAATTCGGCTTGTTTCGCAGGCGACAGGGCAGCCAGCCGCGCCTCCCATTCGGCGCGCGCCTTGGCGCCCTTTGCGCCCAGCGATTCCCACCATGTCTTGATGTCAGCAGGCACCTCGAACGGGCCGCCCTTCCAGCCATAGGCATCTTTCGCCGCCTGCAGCTGCGCCTTGTCGGTCAGCGCGCCGTGTCCCTTGTTGGTGTCCTGCGCCGCATGGCCGATGGCGATATGCGTCTTGCAGGCGACCATGGCGGGTCGGGGCGAGGCCTTTGCCGCCGTCAGCGCCCGGTCGATGTCCACCGGATCATGGCCGTCACACTCGAACACATCCCACCCGGAGGCCGCAAACCGTGCCTTCTGGTCGGTCACATCGGCAATCGACACCTTGCCGTCGATGGTGATGCCGTTGTTGTCCCAAAGGACGATCAGCCGCGAAAGCTGCTGCTTGCCGGCAAGGCCGATGGCTTCCTGGCTGACGCCTTCCATCAGGCAGCCATCGCCCGCGATGACCCAGGTGTAGTGATCCTGGATCTTCGCCCCCCAGCGCGCCCGCAGGTTTTCCTCGGCGATGGCGAAACCGACGGAATTGGAAATCCCCTGGCCAAGCGGTCCGGTCGTCGTCTCGACGCCGGCGACATGACCGTATTCCGGATGGCCCGCCGTGATCGCGCCCCACTGGCGGAACTGCTTGATCTGGTCCAGCGTCACATCGGCGTAGCCGGTCAGGTACAAGAGGGAGTAGATCAACATCGACCCATGCCCCGCCGAGAGGATGAAGCGGTCGCGGTCAGCCCAGCGGGGGGCCTTGGGGTCGAATTTCAGGTGTTTCTCGAACAGCACCGTCGCCACGTCGGCCATGCCCATTGGCATTCCCGAATGGCCCGAATTCGCAGCCGCCACGGCGTCCAGCGCCAGGGCGCGGATCGCGGTGGCGCGCATCCAGTGGTCAGGGTACTTCTGGCGGAGAGTCTGGATGTCCAAGGCGGCATTCCTTCGGGCTGAAGCGTTGGGGTTGCGAAGCCTCTATCCACCGCGACCGGCAAGATCAAGCTTGGAGCCCAAGGCATTGGGAAGAAAGGCCGGTCGCCTTTCCGGGGTTTCGCGCTAAGATCGCCTGCGGTCAGCAAAGGGGCGATTCGTCGGACCCGGTCGCGAACAAGGACGGGCGCCGGGACGTGTCCCGGAGGGCAAGAGGTAGGCAATGCAAGAGATAACCGAGCTTGAAAAGCGGATCACCACCGCGCTGGAGCGGATCGGCAAGGGGGTGGACCGGCTGGCCTCGCAGCCCCGGCAGGCGGCAACACCCTCCGCCTCTGCCGCTCCGCCCGCCGATTCCGCGCTGCGGGCCCAGCTTGAGGAGGAAAAGTCGCTGACCGCCCAGCTACAGGCCCGACTCCGCGCATCCAGCGCCCGCGAGGCGAAGGGCGATTTGCAGGACAAGGTTGACCGGCTGACGCAGGAGCTGGACGTGCAGGGGCTGGAGTTGCAGCGGATGCGCCGGGTGAACGCTAGCTTGCGCGAACAGCTTGAGGCATTGCGCACGGCGGCGGCGGCTGGTGCCACTGAACCCGGCCTGATCAACAAGGCGATGGCGGCCGAACTTGAGGCCCTGCGCGCGACCCGCCTGACCGAAATGGCCGAGATGGACGAAATTCTCGCGGCCCTCGAACCGCATCTGACGGAGGCCGGCAATGCCTGATCTAGAAGTCACCATCGGCGGGCGTCCGTTCCAGGTCTCCTGCCAGCCGGGCGAGGAACATTTCCTGCGCTCTGCCGCCGGGATGCTGGATGCCGAGGCCGCGCCGATCATCGCCCAGATGGGCCGCCTGCCCGAGGTGAAGATGCTCTTGATGGCGGGGCTGATGCTGGCCGACAAGACGGCGGCGGTCGAGGATGAATTGCGTACATTGCGCGCCCGCGTTGCCGAGCTTGAGGCCCGGCCCGTCGCCACCCGCGACGTTGCCGTGATCCCGGCGCAGGTGAACGAAACCCTGGCCGAAATCGCCGCGCGCGCCGAGGCGATGGCCGCCCGGGTCGAAGAGCAGCTTCGCGGATGAGGGCGGCATTCCTTCTGGCGCTTTTGCCGACACTCGCCACGGCGCAGGAGTTCACCACCCAGCGCTACACCTGTGACCGCGGCGTCGAGGTGCCCGCAACCTATGTCAACCGGGCGGACCAAAGCCTTGCAATCATCCATGTCGAAGGCAGCCAGATCACGCTGGTGAACGAGCCCGCAGCGTCAGGGGCGCGCTATGGCTGGCCCTCGGATGGGTCCAGCTATGTCTGGTGGACCAAGGGCGACGAGGCGACGCTTTACTGGAAGTCGCCCGAGGGCGAGGCCCAGTTGCTGAGTTGTATGGCGGTCGAATAGATTGAGTCGGTAAGGTGGGCAGATTGCCCACCCTACGGGTTCAGGCGTTGGCTTCGCGGATCTTGTCCGCCGCTTCCTTGTCGAAGGCCACGCCCTTCGATTCCAGCAACTGATCCAGTTCGCCCGACAGCGTCATTTCGGTGACGATGTCGCAGCCGCCGACGAATTCGCCCTTCACATAAAGCTGCGGGATCGTCGGCCAGTCGCTGAAATCCTTGATGCCTTGCCGGATTTCCGCATCGGCCAGCACGTTCACATCGGCGAATTCCACCCCCATGAAGTTCAGGACGCCCGCCACGCGGGACGAAAACCCGCATTGCGGCATCATCTTGGTGCCCTTCATGAACAGCACCACGTCGTTCTTCGTGATCGTGTCCCGGATCGTGTCTTCGGCGCTCATCGCCTGATCTCCTGTTCGTCATCTTCGCTGACGTGATAACTCGCCGTGCTGCGCTGCGCCAGATAGGCCGCCATGCGCCGTTCGGATTCCCGGGTTGCGGCTCGACGCTTCTCATGCGCGTCATCTGCCGGCTCTTCGGGCAGTCCGCGCTTGCGGCGGCTGCGGCCCTTCAGGATCGTCACCAGACCGATAAGCGGCACCAGTGCCGTCACCAACCCGCCCAGACCAGCACCTGTCGCCATCCCGGTTCTCCCGCGTCCTCAGACCATCCCAAGGTCCACGCCCACCACATAGGCAGCCGCGACGATCCCGACAAGGATCAACACCGTGAAGGGAAGCTTCAGGCCGGGCCGGTCGGCGGTCATCTTCGGCAGGCGCAGCAGCGCGAAAAGCAGAAGCAGAAGGATCGCGCCGTGCACCGCCACGTTGAACATGACATACCAGTCTGGTTCAGGTTCGACGAATCCGCCGGGCTCGGGACGTTTCAACCATTCCATTCCGGCGATGAAGATCGAAGCGACCGACATGAACGCCGCCGCGATCCGCTCCTGCCTGCTCTGATCGGTGGCCATGGCTCCCCCGGTTTTTGCTGGGCTGCGCCTTCTAGGTTACCCGTTTTCCCGGCCTGCGTCTTTGCCAATCGGCGAATTGGGCACAGCGCCAGCCGAAGTCCAGCTTTTCGACCGACCCTGAGCGCCTGTCTTTGCCGCAAGCGCGTCGTTGCGCTGCAGGATTTCGGCTGCCTTTGCCAGATCGGTGGCCTCCATCCCAGGCGCGGGCCTGTCAGCCCGGCGAAGGAAGCGGGACGCCAATGGCCGGGTCTTCCGGCGACGGAAGCTTGCTTCGAGAATGATGGCGCAAAGGACCAGACCGACGATGCCTGTCACGACTGCTCCGGCTGTTGTCACTCCGGTGCCTTGGTCGTCAGCGCCAGCGCATGCAACTCGCCCTGCGCCCCGTCCATCTTGCCTTTCAGCGCCGCATAGACCGCGCGCTGCTGTTGCACCCGGTTCAGGCCCCGGAAGCTTTCGTCGATCACCTCCGCCGCGAAATGCGCGCCGTCATCGCCCTGCACGCTGATCTTCGCGTTCGGAAAAGCGTCCCGGATCAGGGCTTCGATATCGCGGGCTTCGATCGGCATTGGCGTCTCCTTTTCAGGATCAACCTAGGCCCGCTCCGGAAGGGGTTCAAGGGCTTCCCATTCCGCCCGGAGCATCCCGAACAGCATCAGGTCCACCGCCCGCCCCAGCGCCGGGCGATACCAGTGCTGGCGCAGGCGTCCCTCCAGCGTAAAGCCCGCGCGGTCATAGGACCGCAGCGCGCGCGGGTTTTCGCCCGAGGCGTCGAGCCAGATCCGCGCCGCGCCGAGCGTCGCGAACCCATAGTCGACCAGTGCCCGCAGGAAAACCTGCCCCTGACCCCCGCCCGTCGCGGCCAGCGCCAGCCGCCGCAGTTCGACCGCGCCCGAGGGATCGCCAACCTGACACCAGAGCGCAAAGCCCGCAGGCGCCCCCGCTATCTCCCAGATCAGCAGCCGCGCAGAAGGATCGGCGAGATAGCCCGCCAGCGCCGCTTCGTCCTCGTCGCTGATGAAAGGCGCATTCTCCGGCTGGCTGGCAAGGCCGCGGATGAAGGGGAAATCACCCGGTATGGCAGGACGAAGGCTCATCCTTGCCACTCCCGCGCCAGGAGGCCCATCAGATAGCAGTCCACCCAGTCGCCCCCGGGCCGCTTCCAGCATTCGCGGATGTGGCCTTCGCGCTGGAAGCCCAGGCGTTCGTAAAGCCGCAATGCGCGGGCATTGTCCACCGTCACGTCGAAGCCGATCCTGTGGCCTTGCAGCGGTCCGAACACCCGCGCAAGGACAGCGCGCAGTAGCGGCTCCCCCTGTCCCGCTTGTGTGCTGACAAGGGCGGAAAGCCCGTAGACCTGCGGCACCCAGGTCATGATCGTGGCGAAACCCGCGACGTCGCCGTCATGGTCCCAGAGGAACGCCTCGCCGCGACTGATCGCCCCGGCAATCTCGTCCTCTTCCGGCGGTTCGATCCATTGCGCATTGGTCGGTGCCAGCCAGAGGCTCGCGATCAGATCATGATCGGCCGCCCCGGCCAGCCGCAGCATCAGACCCCGACCGTTGCCGCGAAGGCGCTGCGGTAGAGGCCCGACAACTCGGCCAGCGGCGCGCTCTCCGTGCCGAAGGTCACTTTGTCGCCGCCGAACTTGCCGACCGGGGCCACCTTGACCCCGCCCGCCGCCGCCATGAACGCTGCCAGATCATCTGCCCGGATCGCCACGACATAGCGCGCCTGATCCTCGCCGAAAAGCTGGCCGATATCGCCGGATTTCAGCGTGAGGCCAATGCCCGCACTTTCCGCCATGCGGAACGCCGCCAGCGCCAGCCCGCCGTCACCCAGATCCCGCGCGGCCCGGATGCGCTTGCGGTTGGCCAGAAGCGCCTTTGCGGCGTTCCCCTCGGAAGTCAGGTCCACGGGCGGCGGCTCGCCAGCCTCGATCCCGAAGGCCTCGGCCAGAAGGGCCGACTGCCCCAGATGGCCGCGCGTCTCGCCGATCACCACCGCGATGTCGCCGTCCTGCGGCTGTCCCGCGATCAGGTCATCGGCCTTCATGATCCCTACCGCGCCGATGGTTGGGGTCGGCAGGATGCCCTTGCCGTCGGTCTCGTTGTAAAGGCTCACGTTGCCGGACACGATCGGCATGTCCAGCGCCTTCACCGCCGCCCCGATCCCCTCCAGCGCGCCGACGAACTGCCCCATGATCTCGGGCTTTTCCGGGTTGCCGAAGTTAAGGTTGTCGGTCGTGGCCAAGGGTTTCGCGCCCACCGCGACAAGGTTCCGATAGGCTTCCGCCACCGCCTGCTTTCCACCCTCGAACGGGTTCGCCTTCACATAGCGCGGCGTCACGTTCGAGGTGAAGGCCAGTAGCTTGCCCGTGCCATGCACCCGCACCACGCCCGCGCCTGCGCCGGGGGCAACCACGGTATCGGCGCCGACCTGGGCGTCGTACTGCTCATAGACCCAGGCCTTGTGGGCATAGCTGGGCGACCCGATCAGCGCCTTCAGCGCGGCGATGGGGGTGATCGCCGGAACCTGCGGCAAAGGCGCCGGGGCAGGGGAGGCGACCCAGGGCCGGTCATATTCCGGCGCAGAGGACGACAGTTTCGACAGCGGGATATCGGCCTTAACCTCGTTGCCGTGCAGGATCAGGAAGCGGTCTTCCGGGATCGTCTCGCCGACGATGGCAAAGTCGAGATCCCATTTGACAAAGATCGCCCGCGCCTCCGCCTCCATCTCGGGCTTCAGCACCATCAGCATCCGTTCCTGGGACTCCGACAGCATCATCTCATAGGCGGTCATGTGGGTTTCGCGCTGCGGTACGTCGTCGAGTTGCAGCTTGATGCCCAGCCCGCCCTTGTCGCCCATCTCGACCGCCGAGCAGGTCAGCCCCGCCGCGCCCATGTCCTGAATCGAGATCACCGCGCCCGAGGCCATCAGCTCAAGGCAGGCTTCCAGCAGACGCTTCTCGGTGAAGGGGTCGCCAACCTGCACCGTGGGGCGCTTTTCCTCGATGGTGTCGTCGAACTCGGCGGAGGCCATCGTGGCCCCTCCCACGCCATCGCGGCCGGTCTTCGCGCCCAGATAGACCACCGGCATCCCGACGCCCGAGGCCGCCGAGTAGAAGATCTTGTCCGTATCGGCGAGGCCCGCCGCAAAGGCGTTGACCAGACAGTTGCCGTTGTAGCTGCGATGGAACCGCACCTCGCCGCCGATGGTAGGGACGCCAAAGGCATTGCCGTAGGAGCCCACGCCCTCGACCACGCCCTTCACCAGATGCGCGGTTTTCGGGTGGCTCGGAAGGCCAAACGACAGCGCATTCATCGCCGCGATGGGTCGCGCGCCCATGGTGAAGACGTCGCGCAGGATGCCGCCGACGCCGGTCGCGGCACCCTGATGCGGTTCAATGTAGGACGGGTGGTTGTGGCTCTCCATCTTGAAGATCACCGCCTGGCCGTCGCCGATATCGACCACGCCCGCATTCTCGCCCGGTCCGCAGATCACCTGCGGCCCGGTGGTCGGCAGCTTCTTCAGATGAATTTTAGACGACTTGTAGGAACAGTGTTCGTTCCACATCGCCGAGAAGATGCCGAGTTCCGTAAACGTCGGCTTCCGACCCATGATGCCCAGCAGGCGCTCCCATTCGTCGGGCTTGATCCCGTGGCTTGCGATCAGTTCCGGCGTGATGGCGGGTTCTTGCATGGCATCCCCTCTGGCAGCGTTGCGCGCCTCATACGGGAAAGGCTGGCCAAGGGCAAACCACCCCGACCTGTCGTACGCCAAATATTTTGGCGAAGAAGTTGCGACCCGGGGGCTACTGCAGGTGCCAGTTGAAAAAAAAGGCCGAGCATTACGCTCGGCCAAGTCCAACAGGGAGGTACGAAGGGGCGAGAGACAAGCTCATCACCGCTTCGAGGATCCAAATAGTGCCCTATGCTTGCGCAAACAAGTCTGGATTGCCCGACGTTTGGGCATTGCCGCTATGCAAATGCTGCATGGCAGCATTCAGGCCGCCGCATCCTCGGCCTGGCGGCGGCGGAAGGCCATGATCTCTTCGGTGACGAAATCGCGGAACGCCGCCACCCGCTTGGAATGGCGCAGCTCTTCCGGATAGGCCAGGAACACCGGCACCTCGCCGCTTTGCACATCCGGCAATACCCGGACCAGATTGGGAAAATCGTCGGTCAGATAGTCCGGCAGCACGCCGATGCCCAGGTGGTTCAACACCGCCTGCAACACGCCGAAATAGTTGTTCACCGTCAGCGTCGAGGGGATGTCATGCGTCATCAGCTCGGCCACCAGCATCGCCCCTGCTGCGACCTGGGGCGTTCCGGCATGTTGCGCGATCAGCCGGTGACTGCTGAAATCGTCCATCGTCGCGGGCGTCCCGTGTGCCGCAAGATACTCGGGCGTCGCGAAAAGCTGCATCCGGATGTTCATCAGCCGCTTGCGGATCAGGTCGGCCTGGCTCGGCTCCTTCATCCGGATCGCCACGTCGGCCTCGCGCATCGGCAGGTCGAGGACGCGCTCCTCCAGCATCAGGTCGATCTTCAGCGCAGGATACTTCTCATATAGCCGCGCCAGCCGGGGCGCGAGCCAAAGCGTGCCGAAGCCCATCGTCGTCGTGACCCGCAGCTCGCCCAGGACCTCGTCCTCGCTGTCGCGAATCCGCGCCGCCGTCGCATCCAGCCGCCGCACCATCTGCTGCGTCGCGTCGAACAGAAGCTCGCCCTGTTCAGTCAGGATCAGTCCCCGCGCGTGGCGGTGGAACAGCGTCACCGCCAGGCTTTCCTCCAGCGCCCTGATCTGCCGGCTGACGGCCGATTGCGACAGGTGCAGCACGTCCCCGGCATGGGTCAGGCTGCCCTTCTCCGCCACGGCGTGAAAGATCCTCAGCTTGTCCCAGTCCATTACGTTCCCTCTCCGGTTTCGCGCGGCACCCTAGCACGCCACTGCCCAAATAGGGAAACGCGATCACATGTAAACCCGTGCCAGCCTGACCTTGACGATCACGCTAGGCCCTTTCACCCCCCGCAGGTCCGGCCTATGATCGCCGAAAAGGCAGGCTGCGCGCGCGTCGTGCGCCACAGGCGAGTGAGGCAGGCATGGCAGTTGGCGTCTTTGATTCGGGCCTTGGCGGGTTGACCGTTCTTGATGCGTTGACAAAGCGTCTTCCTGACGTTCCTTTCGTATACTTTGGCGACAATGCCCACGCCCCCTACGGCGTCCGCACTGCCGATGACATCTTCGCCCTGACCTGCGCCGCCACCGAACGCCTTTGGGCCGAGGGCTGTGATCTGGTGATCCTTGCCTGCAACACCGCCTCTGCCGCCGCGCTGAAGCGGATGCAGGAGACCTGGGTGCCGCCGGAAAAGCGCGTCCTTGGCGTCTTCGTGCCGCTGATCGAGGCGCTGACCGAGCGCCAGTGGGGTGACAACACACCCCCGCGCGAAGTTGCGGTGAAACACGTCGCCCTTTTCGCCACCCCCGCCACCGTCGCCTCCCGCGCCTTTCAGCGCGAACTGGCCTTCCGTGCCATCGGGGTGGATGTAGAGGCGCAGCCTTGCGGCGGCGTGGTCGACGCCATCGAACAGGGCGACGAGATTCTCGCCGAGGCACTCGTCCGCTCCCATGTCGAAGCGCTGAAACGCCGGATGCCGAACCCCGAGGCCGCGATCCTGGGCTGCACGCATTACCCCTTGATGGAAAAGACCTTTCAGGAGGCGCTCGGGGCTGGGGTCAAGGTCTACAGCCAGGCCAACCTCGTCGCCGAAAGCCTGGCCGACTACCTGACCCGCCGACCGGAGTTTGCGGGCGCGGGCACAAAGTCGAAGTTCCTGACCACCGGCGATCCGGCCTCTGTCTCGAACAAGGCGACGCAGTTCCTGCGCCGGAAGATCACCTTCGAGGCGGCGTGATGGATGCCGGTCTGGCAGAGTGGCGCAAGGCCCGGCTTGCAGCGCTGATAGCACCCGACGGCTGGCTGAACCTTGTCGCCCGGATCGACCTCGCCCCCGGCAGCTATCCGGTTGGCGCGGCGCAGGAGGTACAACTTCCCTCCGGTCCCGACCTTCTCGGCACGCTCGAACTTGCAGACACAGGCGCGACCTTCGCCCGGCCGGGCGAGGCGCCGCAACCGTTCCAGCCCGTGCCCGACGCCTTTCCGCAGCTTCGCGTCGATCCGTTCCTGCTGGAAATCCACACGGTAGACGGCACGCCCGCGCTTCGCGTCCGCGACCTGA
>JAFLCY010000093.1 GCA_017303485.1 Rhodobacterales bacterium | reverse complement strand
TTGGTTTCCGACTCGATCACCGAACTCAGCTCGCTGTCCGGGGTCAGGCGGCCATCCTCGCAGGGCAGGACCAGCTGCAGCCCTACGGGCAGGTTGTTCGTGTTGTTCGCAATCGCCTCGCGGTTGGCGTTGAAGATCATCTGATAGTTGTAGGACCCGTAGGCGGTCATCGCGATGCCGCCAAGCGTGTCGCCGTCCTTGACGGTATAGGTGGTGCATGCCTCCTGCGCGAAGGCGGCCATCGGGGCCATAAACGCGAGGGTAAGGAACGTGCTGCGACAAACGGCTTTGGTGATGCGAAACATCGGTTCATCCTCCAGTTGAATCGTAGCGCAATTCAGGGAGGCAAGTGGGTGAAACTGGTGCGATTTCATGACCATTGTAAGGCGACCCACCAGGTTTGACGCCTGATGGGAAACACGCACCGCCCGACAGGAAAGATGCGGCGACTTAGCGCACCTTCAGCGTCGCCAGGCCGATCATCGCAAGGATCAGGCTGATGATCCAGAACCGGATCACGATCTGCGGTTCGGCCCAGCCCTTCTTTTCGAAGTGATGGTGGATCGGCGCCATCAGGAAAATGCGCTTCTTGGTGCGCTTGTAGTAAAGGACCTGGATGATCACCGACAGCGCCTCGACAACGAACAACCCGCCGACGATGGCCAGCACGATCTCGTGCTTGGTGCAGACCGCGATGGCCCCGAGCGCGCCACCCAGGGCCAGCGACCCGGTATCCCCCATGAACACCGCCGCAGGGGGCGCGTTGTACCACAGGAAACCCAGACCCGCGCCGAAAAGAGCCGAGGCGAAGACCACAAGGTCGCCGGTTCCGGGAACATAGTGGACGCCGAGGTATTCGGTGAAGTTCGCGTTGCCCACGACATAGGCGATGACGCCAAGTGTCGAACCCGCGATCATCACCGGCATGATCGCCAGCCCGTCCAGCCCGTCGGTCAGGTTGACCGCATTCGCCGCGCCGACGATCACCACCATGCCGAAGGGGACGAAGAATATCCCCAGGTTCAGCAGCGCGTCCTTGAAAAACGGGAATGCCAGTTGGTTGGTCAGGTCGGCAGGGTGAAACATCGAAGCGGCATAGGTCGCCAGCGCCGCGATCAGAAGGCCAAGTCCCATGCGCACCCGGCCCGAAACGCCCTTGGTGTTCTGCTTGGTGACTTTGGCATAGTCGTCGGCAAAGCCGATCAGGCCGAAGGCCAGCGTCACCAGGATCACGATCCAGACAAAGGGATTGTCGAGCCGCGCCCAGAGCAGCGTCGAGACCATCAGCGAAGACAGGATCAGAAGCCCCCCCATCGTCGGCGTGCCCGCCTTGGACAGATGCGACTGCGGCCCGTCATCGCGGATCGGCTGGCCCTTGCCCTGCTTGCGGCGGAGGAGGTCGATCAGCGGGCGCCCGAAGAGAAAACCGAAGATCAGCGCGGTGACAAAGGCCCCGCCCGCCCGCACGGTGATGTAGCGGAAGAGGTTGAAGACCCCGCCCCCGTCGGAAAACTCGGCAAGCCAGTAGAACATTTACAGGGTCCCTTCTTTCGGGGTCGCGGCCTGCCCCATTTTTCGTAGAACGTCAACGACCAGGCTGACCTTTATCCCCTTCGAGCCCTTGACCAGCAGGATATCCCCCGCGTCGATCAGGCTGCGGGCGCGCGGTGCCAGCTCCTGCGCGGTCTCGACCCACTCACCCCGCTGAGCGCGCGGCAAGGCGGCGTGCAGGGCTTTCATCCGGGGTCCGACGCAATGGATGACATGAATGGCGGAAAGCCCGGGATGCCGGGCGATGGCGGCGTGAAGCTCGATCTCGGTCGGCCCCAGTTCCAGCATGTCGCCCAGAATCGCGATCCGGCGGCCGCCACCGACGCGGCCGATCCCGTCCACCGGCCTTGCCGTGATCAGCACATCCAGCGCGGCGGCCATTGAGGCGGGGTTGGCGTTGAAAGCGTCGTCGATCAGGTCGAAATAGGTCTCTTCCACGATGTCCAGCATGATCCGTTCGCGCTGCCCGCGCCCCGCAGGGGGCACCCAACGCCCAAGATCATGTGCCGCGATCATCGGATCGGCCCCAAGCGCTTCGGCCACGGCCAGCGCGCCAAGCGCGTTCAGGGCGAAATGGCGGCCCGGCGAGGACACCTTGTAAAGGACAGGTCTGCCCTGGTGCGTCGCTCGGCAGACCGTCGCTTCGTCGCCGATCCGCGCATCAAGAAGCCGCCAGTCGGCATCCGCGCTTTCGCCGAAGCCGACCGGCTTAGCACCCAAGAACTCGGACTTCGCCCGCAGGATCGGCGTCGTCGGCATGTCGGCGTTGAACACGGCCGTTCCGCCCGGAAGCAGCCCGTCGAAAATCGCGGCCTTTTCCTCGGCAATCCCCTCGACGCTGGCAAAGGCTTCCAGATGCGCAGGGGCGACGATGGTGATCATCGCCACATCCAGCCGCGCGAGTCGGGCCAGCGGCGCGATCTCGCCGGGGTGGTTCATCCCGATCTCGATCACCGCGAAATCCGTCTCGACCGGCATCCGCGCCAGCGTCAGCGGCACGCCCCAGTGGTTGTTGTAGCTGGCTTCCGCCGCATGGGTGCGGCCCTGCCCCGACAGGATCGCCCGCAGCATCTCCTTGGTCGAGGTCTTGCCGACCGAGCCGGTGACACCCACGACCTTGGCCTTGGTCCGCGCCCGCGCCGCAGCCCCCAGCGCTTCCAGCGCCTTCAGGACATCCGGCACGATCAGCAAGGGCGCGTCGGGTGCGACACCCTCCGGCACACGGTCGACCAAGGCCGCCGCAGCACCCTTCGCCAGCGCCTGTGCCACAAAGTCGTGCCCGTCGCGGACATCCTTCAGCGCTACGAAGAGGTCGCCCTTCGCAAGCGTCCGCGTGTCGATCGACACACCCGAAGCCTGCCAGTCGCGCGTCACCCGCCCGCCCGTCGCCTGTGCTGCGTCGGCTGAGGTCCAGAGCGCCATCAGATCACCCCGTCCAGCGCGGCCACGGCGACGGAAGCCTGTTCCACGTCGTCGAACGGATAGATATCCGTCCCGATCACCTGCCCGCTTTCATGCCCCTTGCCCGCGATCAGCAGCGCGTCGCCCGGCAGAAGCGCATCCACCGCCCGCAGGATCGCCTCGGCCCGGTCGCCGACCTCATGCGCCTCGGGGCAGGCGGCAAGGATCGCCGCGCGGATGCTGGCGGGCTCTTCGGTGCGCGGGTTGTCGTCGGTCACATACAGCACATCGGCATGGGCCTTCGCTGCCGCGCCCATCAGGGGGCGCTTGGTCCGGTCGCGGTCGCCGCCCGCGCCGAAGACCACGACAATCCGCCCCATCACATGCGGGCGCAGCGCCTTCAGCGCGGTTTCCAGCGCGTCCGGCGTATGGGCATAGTCGACATAGACCGCCGCCCCGTTCCGCCGTGTCGCCGCCAGTTGCATCCGTCCCCGCACGCCAGTCAGACGCGGCAGCACGCCCAGCACAGCCTCGGGTGCGTCGCCCGCAGCAATCGCCAGCCCCGCCGCCACCGCCACGTTTTCAGCCTGAAACGCCCCGATCAGGCCAAGCCGCGTCTGGAACGCCCGGCCCTGCCAGAGGTAGCGCACCTCCTGCCCGGTCGCATCGGGCCGGGTCGCAGCGATCTGCAGATCGGCCCCCTGCCCCTTGCCCACGGTCAGCACCCGCAAGCCGCGCGACAGCGCCAGCTCGGCCATCTCCGATCCCTTGGCGCCGTCAAGGTTCACCACCGCTACCCCGTCCTCGGGAAGCAAACGGGTGAAAAGCTGCGCCTTGGCCTCGAAATAGGCCTCCATCGTGCCGTGATAGTCCAGATGGTCCTGCGTCAGGTTGGTGAAGCCTGCCGCCTTCAGACGCACCCCGTCCAGCCGCCGCTGGTCGATCCCGTGCGAGGAAGCCTCCATCGCCGCATGGGTCACGCCGCCCTGCGCCGCCGCCGCCAGCAGCTTCTGCAAGGTCACCGGATCCGGCGTCGTATGCCCGGAAGGCGCGGTCCAGGCCCCCTCGATTCCGGTCGTGCCGATGTTGATCGCCTCATGCCCCAGCGCGGTCCAGATTTGCCGGGTAAACGTCGCGACCGAAGTCTTGCCGTTGGTCCCCGTCACCGCGACCATCACCTCGGGCTGAGCGCCGAACCACAGGGCGGCGGCACAGGCCAAGGCGGCCCGAGGGTCCTCGGCCACCACCAGCGCCACGTCGGTATCGGTCAGGGCTTCGCCCGCCAGCCGTGCGCCTTCGGCATCGGTCAGCACCGCCGCCGCGCCCTGTTCGAGGGCCGCCGCGACGAATTTCGCGCCATGCACAGCCGTTCCCGGCAAGGCGGCGAACAGCATCCCCGCCCGCACCGCCCGGCTGTCCGCCGTAACCCCCGAGAGCGCCGGGTCGCGACCGGCCCGGGCCGTCAGCCCAAGGTCGGAAAGCCGTGTCGCGCGCGCTGCCATGCCATTTCCCCGTCAGTTGCTGGCGGCAGTTACCGCATCCGGCACGACAGGTTCAAGCTTTGGCCGCAGCCCCATAAGCGGAGCGACGCGCCGGATGATCTCGGCCGCGACGGGCACCGCCGTCCAGCCCGCCGTGCGGCGCGTCTCGGACAGGGTGTCGTCCTGCGGTTCGTCCAGAGTGACGATCAGCACATATTGCGGGTTCGAAGCCGGGAACATCGAGGCAAAGGTGTTCACCACCTTGTCCTTGTAATAGCCTCCGGTCTTCTTCGGCTTGTCTGCCGTCCCGGTCTTGCCCGCAACCTCATAGCCCGGCACATCGCCCAGCGAGGCGGTGCCTTCCGTCACCACGCGCCGCAGCATCTTGACCGATTCCAGCGCGGTCTTCTCGCTCATCACCCGGACACCGGTCGTCGGCCCGTCGCGCTTCAGCAGCGTCGGCTTGATCATCACCCCACCATTGGCAATCGCCGCATAGGCCGCCGCAAGGTGCATGGGCGAGGCCGACATGCCGTGTCCATAAGAGGTGGTGATCGTCACGATCTCGGGCCATTTCTTCGGGATCAAGGGCTTGGCACCCGGCGCCTCGACCAGTTCCACCGGCGTCGGTTCGAAAAAGCCCATCGACTTCAGGAACGCCTGCTGACGAAGCGGCCCGATCATCAGCGCGATATGCGCGGTGCCGACGTTCGAGGACTTTGCGATCACATCCGTCACCGACAGCAAGGGCCCGTAGTTGTGGTTCTCGAATTCCTTGATCTTGTGCTTGCCCCAAGTCATCGGCGCATTGGCGTCGACCATGGTGTCGGGGTTCACCAGCCCCAGTTCCATCGCCTGCGCCACCGCGAAGATCTTGAAGGTGGAGCCAAGCTCATAGACCCCCTGAACCGCCCGGTTGAACAGCGGGCTGTCGCCGGGCTCGGCATTCTTGTCGACCAGCGGGTTGGGCCGGTCGTTCGGATCGAAGGTCGGCAACGAGGCCAGCGCCAGAATCTCGCCGGTCCGGGCATCCATCAGGATTGCCGCCGCGCCCTTGGCGTTCAGCATGCCCATGCCGGCGGACAACACCTCTTCGATGGTCGACTGCAAGGTGAGGTCGATGGACAGCGTCAGGGGCTTGCCGCCCTGTGCGGGATCGCGCAGGCGGGCGTCCATCGCCTTCTCGATCCCCGCCACCCCGATCACTTCCGCCGAATGCACGCCCTCTGTCCCGAAGGACGTCCCGCCAAGGACATGCGCGGCCAGAGTGCCATTCGGGTAAAGCCGCATCTCGCGCGGGCCGAACAAAAGGCCGGGATCGCCGATCTCATGCACCTTCTGCATCTGCTCGGGGCTCAGCACCTTGCGGATCCAGACGAAGCTGCGCCCATCGGTAAAGCGCCGCTCCAGCGCCTTGGCGTCGAGTTCCGGGAAGATTTCCGCCAGCTTCTGCGCCGTGCCCTTGGGATCGACCATGACCTTGGGGTGCGCGTAGACGGCATGCGTCGTCATGTTGGTGGCCAGCACCCGCCCGTTGCGGTCGGTGATGTCGGCGCGCTGCGCGATGATCTCGGCCCCCGGGGCGCTCGACTTCGGCTCCATCGGCTCGGTCGCCGCCATCAGTCCCATCCGCGCGCCGATCGAGCCGAAGGCGAAGACGAAGCCAAGGCAGAGGAACATCAGCCGGATCTGCGCCCGGCCCCGCACCTTTTCGCGCATCGCCTCATGGCGAAGCTTCAGGTTTTCCTTTTCGATGGTGTCCGGGTTCAACCCTTCCTGCCGGGCGTGGAGAATGCGGGCCAGCGGGCGGAGAGGTGTACGCATGTCAGAGTCCCTCCGCGCCGGTACCAGAGTCGGTGCCGTCCAATGTGCCCTGCACATCCTGGGTGAAGCTGATCTCCGGCAGTTTCGCGGCCGGATAGGCGACCTGCGCCGCCGCGCCGAACTGCGAAGGCTCCATCGGCATCAGGCCAAGCCGGTCATAGTTGGCAGTGGCCAGCTCGCGCAGCCGGTCCGGGCGGTTGAGATAGGCCCATTCCGCCCGCTGCACCGTCAGGGCCTCGCGCAGGCCGACGATCTGGCGTTGCAGCCCCTCGACCTCCTTCAGGGCGGCTTGCGTGGCGTAGTTCTCGCGGTAGGCCCAGAAGCCAAGCGCGATCAGGGCGAGGAACGACAGGACGTACAATACGGGGCGCATCTAGCGGCGTCCTTTCTTCTGGATTTCCGGCAGGCCCAGATCGGCCGGTGCAAGCGTCTTTGCCGGGGCATTCGTGCGCCGCCCGACCCGCAGCTTGGCCGACCGCGCGCGGGGGTTCCGGGCGACCTCTTCCGCATCGGGGGCCACGGCCTTGCGCGTGACCATCTCGAACCGCGCCTCGGTGTCGGCCTTCGCGGGGGCATAGCGGTTGGCATTCGCCTCGTGGCCGCTGGCAAGCTGGAAGAACCGCTTCACGATCCGGTCCTCAAGGCTGTGGAAGGTCACCACCGCCAGAAGGCCGCCCGGCTTCAGGGCGCGCTCTGCGGCATTCAGCCCCTCGGCCAGTTCCGCGAACTCCGTGTTCACCGCGATCCGTATCGCCTGGAAGCTGCGCGTTGCGGGATGCGATTGCCCCGGTTTCGGCCGCGGCAGGCATTTCGCCACGATCTCGGCCAACTTGGCCGTGGTGGTGATCGGCTCCACCGCCCGGGCCGCGACGATGGCATGGGAGATCCGGCGCGAGGCGCGCTCTTCGCCGTAGTGATAGAGGATGTCGGCCAGAACGCCCTCGTCCGCCGTATTCACCAGGTCCGCTGCGCTGTCGCCGGACTGGCTCATCCGCATGTCGAGCGGACCGTCCTTCATGAAGGAAAACCCGCGTTCGGGCTGGTCAAGCTGCATGGAACTGACGCCAAGGTCCAAGACCACCGCGTCCAGCGGCTCGCCCGCCAGATCATCCAGATCAGAGAAGGTTCCCGCGACCAGCCGCAGCCGGTCGCCAAAGCTGCCCGCCCAATCGGCGGCCATCTGCAAGGCCAGAGGGTCACGGTCCACCCCGATCACCCTCTCCGCCCCGGCGGCGAGCAAGGCGCGCGCGTAGCCGCCCGCCCCGAAGGTCCCGTCAAGCCAGACGCCCGAGACGGGCGCGCATTCCCGCAGGATCGCTTCGATCAGGACCGGGATATGGGGATCATCGGAACTCTGGCTTGGCAGCGGGCGGCCTGGCAGCGGACCCTTCATCGGCCTACCCCGTCCGCTTGTGCTTCCCGACCAGCGTCAGCGGGTCGATGTCGTCGTCATCCTCGGCCTCAAGCTCGGCCTCGTAGACCTCGCGGCGGTACAGCCGGAAGCGGTTGGTGAAGCCCGCAAACGCGGCCTCGCTGTCGGCGGCAAGATCACCGGCAAAACCCATCTTCTCGCGCACGCGCTGCGGCAGGACGATGCGGCCATCCGCGTCGATCTCTACCATCACCGACCGGCTGATCAGGTCACGCTCGGCCCGCACCCGTTCGGGCGAGCCCATGTCCATCGCCTCGATGTCGGCGGCCAGACGGTCCGCGCCCTGCTTGGAATAGCACTCGACGAAATTGCGCGCCTTGCCGCCATAGACCAGCACCAGCCGCGCGCCGCCCTTTTCGCCTTTCTGGGGATCGTCGGCATTCAGAACGGCGCGAAAGGCCGCCGGGATCGAGACCCGCGCCTTCCCGTCTACCTTCTGGTAGAACTCGCCTCTGAACGCCTCTGCCATCGCCTTTCGGCCTTCTCAAAACCCAAACGAACCCGAAGCGATGAAATGAAAATGGCGGACCGGGTTGCTGCCACTACCCGATCCGCCGCTGTCCCATCGCTGGGCGTCCAGCTACGCGCGCCACCTGGGGGAGATGTCTGCTCGCTCGCGCGCCGGATCCTTTTCGCCGATGAAAGGGGCTGCCTGTATGAAGCTGCCTTACGCCTTGTTCGGGGTCTTTTGTCTGCCCCTGACTTTCACTTGCCCATCGCATCGTCGTGAGAACAACTTGCGTGGGATTTCATGGGAAAGCAAGGGAAAAGTTGGGAGAAAACGGACCTCATCTTGTGTCGGAAAGCCCCCGAAAGCAGCATCTTGTGCCCTCTTCCCAGTCATTCCTTCAAATTCTAGGCTAACGCCTTAGGTCTTTCCCCTACATTTTGTGTATCGCTCACGCCTGATGACTGTCCCGTGATTTCCCAGGATTCCGCGCGATCAGGGCGTGATCGGGTGAAATCTCGCCCTGATCCCGGCGAATCTGCCCGAATCTCCCGGCGAGAAACAGCCGGAACCCGGCATTTCCCACGAATTCCCGTGACCTGTGATTCGAAATCCGCACCTCGGCGCGTGCAGGGCGCCATCGCCTTCGGTCGAAGGGGGCTCTCAGGCGGGCCGGTCGAACAAAAGCCGCAGATAGCGCTCCAGATGATCGAACGCCTCGCGCGCGGGCGCGGGATCATTCAGCGCCTTGGCGAGGATGATGCCACCCTGCACCGCGACCTGGAACTGCTGCGCCAGCCCTTCCGCCGTCACCCCGGCCACCGGATGCGCCGCCAGCGCTTCGGCCAGATGCGGACGGACATGTTCGAAGCCGGAGGTCACGCTGCGCTCTGCCGCCTCGCGGATCGGGGCGGAGGCTTCATAGGCCTCCTGCACGGTGGTCCCGGCGACGCAGGTGAATTCGGGGATCGGCTGGCCCAGGATCTGCCGCCGCAGGTCCAGATAGCCGAATACCCGGTCCAGGGGATCAGGCCGTGCGTTATAGGGATGCAGCGCGAACATCGTTCCGGTCGTCTCGGTCCAGTCGTCGACCAGCGCCACGCCCAGTGCCTCCTTCGAGGCGAAGTGGTGGAAGAACGCCCCCTTCGTCACCCCAGCCGCGGCGCAAAGGTCATCCACACTGGTCGCGGCAAAGCCCCGGTGGCGCACAAGGCTGCGCGCGGCCTCGATCAGCCGCGCGCGCGCCTCGCCCCGGGGAACGCGGTGGGCCTTCGTCACTCTGGCGCTGCCGTTGTCATGCGCCCTTGTCCCAAAGCGCGGGATCTGGTGTCAACACCGCCCATTTCAGCCCGAACGGGTCGGACAGAAGGCCCCAGGTATCGCCCCAGAACTGACGCTCATAGGGGGCGACCACGGTGCAGCCAGCAGCCACGGCCCGGTCCCACCAGACCTGTCCATCGGGAACCACCAGTTGCAGATGCCCGCGCGGGATCGGGTCGGTACCGCCCTGGGCGCTCGACATCTCGGCATAGTCGGTCAGCATCAGCGCGCCGCCGTTGATCTCCAGTTGCAGGTGCATGTACTGGTCCGGCTTGTCCTCCATTGGCATCCGGCCGATGTCCTTTGCCGCGAAGGCCTTGCCGTAGAAATCTGCCGCCGCGCCGCACTGGCCGGGCAGGCAGAGATAGGGGATCACGCCCTGCATGATCCGGTCCGAGGGGCGATAGGTGTGGTCGTAGGTGTCGGCTGCCATGGTATCCTCCCTTGTTAAGCGGGTTCCTCGCTGAAGCTGCCCGTCCGCATCGGCCCGGCAGGCTGGTAGGTCGAGATCACGACGCCCGCAGGCGTGGCCTTGCTGGACACAAGCCGCAGCTCGCTGGGCTGCACGACGTCGGAGAAGATCCGCTTGCCCCGCCCGATCAGCACCGGGAAGACCAGCAGCACCACCTCATCCGCCAGCCCCTCGCTGATCAGCATGGGCGTCAGCGTCGAACTGCCCCAGACGATCAGGTCCGGCCCGCCCGCCTGTTTCACCTTGCGGATACCGGCGGCAATGTCGGTGCCAAGCCCCTCCGCCGACCCCCAGTCCAGACTTTCCGACCGATGGGTCGCAACGAACTTCCGCGCCCGGTTCAGGCTGTCGGCCATCGGATCGGCCTGTTTGGGCCAGTAGCTGCCGAAGATGTCATAGGTCTTGCGACCAAGAAGCAGGTCGAACCCTGTTCCCTGCGCCGCTCCAATGGCGGCACCGCCGTCCTCGTCATGATGGGGGAAGGCCCAGCCGCCATGATTGAACCCGTTTGCCGGGTCCTCCTCTGGCCCGCCCGGCGCCTGTATCACCCCGTCCAGCGAGATGTGCTCGATGATCCTGATCGTCCGCATGTCGAAGCTCCTCCCTCTCGCCGGTCAGGTCGCCGCGCGGACTGCCGCCTCGATTTCCGCGATGTCGATCCTCTTCTGCTTCATCATTGCCGCCATCGCCGCCGCCGAAACCTTCTGGTCCTTGCTCATGGTCAGCTCGCCCAGCCGCCGCGGGAAGACCTGCCAGGACACGCCGTACCGGTCCTTCAGCCAGCCGCAGTTGCTTTCCGCCCCGCCATCCGCCGTCAGCGCGAACCACAGCCGGTCAGACTCGGCCTGGTCTTGCGTCTCGACCGAGATCGACACGCATTCCGACTGGGGGAACATCGGCCCGGCGTCGAGGATCTGGTAGGGCACGCCCCCCAGCGAAAAATCCGTGACCGAGAAGGCGCCCATGCCCGCGTCAGCGCCAAAGGAACGCTCCACCCGGCTGCCGGGAAGCAGCGAACAGTAGAAGGCCGCCGCCTCGGGGCCACGGCCATCCTGAAACCAAAGGCAGGTACGAATGTTGTGGGTCATCGTCTTTCCTCCTTTTGGATGTGAGCGGCCACAGGCGCGACTCGCGGCTCAAGAGTGATTAATACCGACCGGTTGGTATGTTTTCAACGTAAATCTCTGTGCCAGGCAAAAACCCGCCACTTGGGCGGGTTTCAGCGGGCAGAAGGAAGTGGTCGGACCTCAGCCCATGCCGCCCGCGATCAGCCGTTGCGCGAGGGCCAGATAGGGCGCGGCCAGCGGACTGTCGGTCGCCGCGACCGGCGTGCCGCTGTCGCCCGCGACCCGCACGTCCAGCGCCAGCGGCAGTTCTCCCAGGAAGGGCAGGTCCAGCTTCGCGGCCTCGGCCGCCACCCCGCCATGGCCGAAGATATGGCTCTCGTGCCCGCAGTTCGGACAGACATAGGTGGACATGTTCTCGACCAGCCCCAGCACCGGCGTCTTCAGCTTGCCGAACATGTCCAGCGCCTTGCGCGCATCCAGAAGCGCCACGTCCTGCGGGGTGGAGACGACAATGGCCCCGGTCAGCTGCGTCCGCTGGCACAGCGTCAGCTGCACATCCCCGGTCCCCGGCGGCAGGTCGATGATCAGGACATCAAGCTTGCCCCAGGCCACCTGCCCCAGAAGCTGTTGAAGCGCGCCCATCAGCATCGGGCCGCGCCAGACCACGGCCTCGTTCTCCTTCAGCATCAGGCCGATCGACATCATCGTGACCCCATGCGCGACCAGAGGCTCGATGGTCTTGCCATCCGGCGAAGAGGGCCGCTGCGAGACCCCCATCATCTTCGGCTGTGACGGCCCGTAGATGTCGGCGTCCAGCAGCCCCACGCGCCGCCCGCGCCGCGCCAGCGCCACCGCCAGGTTCGAGGCCACGGTGGACTTCCCCACCCCGCCCTTGCCCGATGCGACCGCGATGATCCGGTCGATCCCGGAAATCCGCTGCGGCCCGCCCTGCTGCGGCGTCGGATGCTGGCCGATCTTCAGGCTGGGCGGCGCCGCCTTCGCCGCCGGTCCATGGGCAGTCATCACAACCTGCACCGACTGCACCCCCGGCAGGGCCTTCAGCTTCGCCTCGGCCGAAGCCTGTGCCGGCCCCAGCGTGCGGGCTTCCTCGGGGGTCGCTGCCTCGATCACGAAACGCACGGCACCGCCCTCAATGGAGAGTGCGCGAATCAGATCGCGGCTGACCAGATCGCCGCCGCCGGGCAGCGCGACCCCGGCCAGCGTCCGCATCACAAGGTCCCGATCCACCGTCATTGTTTCAACTCCGCCCAAGATTTGCACTAGGGTCGCGGTCTTTGCACGGAAGGGCAAGCGCCGTTGACCATTTGCTCAAAAATTCCGCGAACACCTTAATAATTCATGACATTTCCGTGACGTCAGCCATGCAGATGCTGCATGGCAGCATTGTCCAGACCCGCTATTGTGCATCTGCAGCATGAGGTCCATGTTGTCCTCAACAGCGCGAAAGAACGTTGCTGACCAAACCGAAGAGGCTTGAGTGACATGGCTTATGTGAACACCACCCCCGTTGCCCGCAAGGGTTTCGCTGACCGGCTGACCTTCGTGAAGGACGTCGTCCTCACCGCAATCAGCCAGCGTCGCGTCTACGCCCGGACCGTGGCCGAACTGAATTCCCTGACCGACCGCGAACTGGCCGACCTCGGCATCTCGCGCCTCGGCATTACCGAGATCGCCCGCGAGGCGGCCTACGGCAAGTAAGATTTCGTCCGGGTCCCGCCCTCCTCCCTGGGACCCCGGCGAACGCGGCGATGCCCCTCCTCCTCCCTGGGCACCGCCGCCCCTTTTTGGGGTGAAAACCCCAACCCCATCGGGCGCCCCTCCCTCCTCCCCGGGCGCCTGGTACAGCGGCGAGGCCTCTCCTCCTCCCTGGCCCCGCCGCTGAAACCATCCCGAGGCCCCCTCCTCCTCCCTGGGGCCCAAGGATCGCGGCGATGCCTCCCTCCTCCCTGGCATTGCCGCCCCCATTCCGGGCCGCATGGCCCAACCCCATCGGGTGCCCACCCTCCTCCCGGGTGCCTGGTACAGCGGCGATGCCCCTCCTCCTCCCTGGGCATCGCCGCGCAAACCATCCCGAGGCCCCCTCCTCCTCCCTGGGGCCCAAGGATCGCGGCGGTGCCTCCCTCCTCCCTGGCATCGCCGCCTTTCTCCTCTTGCAGCCCGACCCTCGCCACGGAATAGTCCCGCGACTGCAACTGTCCGGGACACCCGCATGCGCGCCTCGGTCCTTTCTGCCGCAACCGTCGCCGCGCTGGTGGGTTATGCCGCCTCGGTGGCGATTCTTCTTGCAGCGGCAACCGCGCTTGGCGCGACGCCTGCGCAGACCGCAAGCTGGCTGCTCGCCATCAGCCTTGGGAAAGCCTTCGGCTCGGCGCTTCTCTCCTGGCAGACCAAGACCCCGGTGGTCCTCGCCTGGTCCACCCCCGGCGCAGCCCTGATCGCGGCCACCTCCGGCATCAGCTTTGCCGAGGGCGTCGGCGCCTTCGTCGTCGCGGGCCTCCTCATCGCCGCCACCGGCCTGATCCGCCCGCTTGGCGCGCTGGTCGCCCGCATCCCCGACGGCATCGCCGCCGGCATGCTGGCCGGGGTCCTTCTCCCCTTCTGCCTGAAGGGTGCGACCGCCGCAGAGGGCCTTCCCGCCCTTGTCCTGCCGATGGTCGCCGTCTTCCTGGTGGTCCGGCTCTGGAACCCCGCCATGGCCACGCTGGCCGCCTTTGCCACCGGCATTGCGCTGGCGCTTTTCACCGGCGCCGACTTCTCCTCGCTCCGCCTCTCGGCCCCCCTCCTCCATTTCACCGCGCCAGAGTTCCGCCCCGGCGTGATCCTCGGCCTTGGCCTGCCACTCTATCTGGTCACCATGGCTTCGCAGAACCTGCCCGGCTTCGCCACGCTCCGCGCCGCGGGCTACGAGCCGCCGGTCAATGCCGCGCTGACCACCACCGGCCTCATCTCCACCGTGACCGCCTTCTTCGGCGCGCACACCGTCAGCATGGCCGCGATCACCGCCGCAATCTGCCTTGGCCCCGATGTCCACCCCGACAAGCACCAACGCTGGATCGTCGGCATCGCCTACGCCGGGGTCTGGGTGCTGCTGGGCCTCCTGTCACCTACCGTCCTGCAACTCCTCGCGGCCCTGCCCGCCCCGGTGGTCGCGGCGCTTGTCGCCCTCGCCCTTCTCGGGCCTCTGATGGGCGCACTGACCGCCGCCTTCGCCCAAGCAGACCAGCGCCTGCCCGCCACTTTGACCATTGTCACCACCGCCTCGGGCATGGCCGCCTTCGGCATCGGCGCCGCCTTCTGGGGCCTGATGGTCGGCCTGATCGTCTGGGGGCTGGACCACGCCCGCCCGCGCCCGACGTGACACGACCCGACGGCATCGCGGCACTTGACCGACTCGGGGCCGCCATCCCACTGTGCGGGCGAGTTTGCCGAAAGGTCTGCGCCATGCTGCTCCGGTTCCTCGCAGTTCTCGCGTTCTCCGCCCTTCCCGCGCTTGCCGAACCGATCTGCGACCCCGCCAAGGGCACCGCGCTTGCGGTCGTGGGCGTTGCCGCGAACGACACCCTCAACATGCGCGCGGCGCCCTCCGCCTCCGCCGCCCTGATCGCTCGCATCCGGCCCGGCGAATCCGGCGTGACCGCGACCGGCCGCGTCGCCTGGGCCAAGGGCCAGTGCCACACAACCTGTTCCGGCGCCGAAGGCGGGCTGAACGACACCGGCCGTTCCATCGCCTATGGCTGCAAGGCCAGCGGCAAGATCTGGTACGAAGTCCGCCGCCGCAACGGCGATATCGGCTGGGCCTCGGGCAAGTTCCTCGATCTCGCCGATGATGGCATGGTGATCGAACCGCCCCCGCCGCCCAAGCCCGAGATCGAAGCGCGCCTGCAGTATACCTGCGGGTCCGCAGGCGCGATGACCGTGGTGATCTACAAGGGCGGCAAGACGGCGGACGTCAGCATCGGCGGCAAGACGTACCTCGTGCTCCGCAAAGACCACCTCGTCCTGCGCTTCTCCTATGCCGCAGGGGACGGCGCGCGCCTGCGGGGCGGCACCGAACTTATCGAATGGCGCTGGCCCGGCGGCAACAAGGTGACCTGCACCGGCGCCTGAACCAGTCCCCCGGCCTCGGCCTCGCCTCCGCGACGGCGGCTTGCCCGGCCAGGCGTGCCGACACCATCGACGCGCGACCGCCGTCCCGAAACTCTCCTGACAGCAGGCTGTCAGCAGGCCCGTGCTAGCGAGGCCCATCGCAACAGCACGAAGGCGCCGCCCATGCAACGCACTCCCGTCAATCCCTGGCCCTGGTCCCTGCCGCTTGGCTACAATCAGGCCGAACTGATCACCGGCGCGACCCGCCACCTTGTCATTGCCGGGCAAACCGCCGTCGACGCCACAGGCGCAGCGCAACATCCCGGCGACATGCGCGCGCAGCTTGCCCTTGCCCTCGACAACCTCGAAGCGGTCCTGACCGCCGCCGGGATGCGCCTTGCAAACCTCACCCGCCTGACGGTCCACGCGACAGACATCGACGATGCGCTTCGGAACTTCGACCTCCTCGGCCAGCGCCTCGGACCCGCCGGGGCCGCCCCGCCGATGACCCTCCTCGGAACCTCACGGCTTGCCCTGCCCGGGCTGATGATCGAGCTTCAGGCCGACGCCGCCGACTGACTTCCCCTGTCCGCCCCGCCCCTGCTAGGTTTGGGCGGACACTCCCGAAGGACAGGCCCGCCATGCGCCGCGCCGAACGGCTCTTCCGACTGGTCGATGAATTGCGCTCGCGCCGCGTCACCCGGGCGGCAGAGCTTGCCGCCGCGCTGGAGGTTAGCCCCCGCACCGTCTACCGCGACATCGCCCACCTGCAAGCCTCGGGCCTGCCGATCGAAGGCGAGGCGGGGGTCGGCTATCTTCTGTCGCCGCGCTTCGACCTTCCTGCCGTCACTTTCACCCATGACCAGCTTGAAGCCCTCGCGGTCGGCCTCGCCATGGCCGAAAGCCTCGACGACCCCACCCTTGCCAGCGCCGCGCGCGAAGCCCGGGCCAAGTTGCAAACCGCCCTGCCGCGACCGGAGACGCGAAGCCTGATGGACGCGCCCTTCTTCGCGCTGCGCCGCAAGACCGGCGCGCCCACCCATGCCGCCCTTGTCCGCCGCGCGATCCGCCAGCGCCGCATCCTGCAACTGTCCTATGCCGACGCGACCGGCAACCCCACGACCCGCCGCCTGCGCCCGCTCGCTATCTGGGCGATGACCGATGGCTGGATGTTCTCCGGCTGGTGCGAACTGCGCGCCGATTTCCGCACCTGGCGCTTCGACCGCGTGGTGACGCTGGCCCTTGCCGGAGACCATTTCCCCGACGACCCCGACAAGAGCCTCGCCGCCTTCCGCGCCCGTGACGCTTGCGAGGCTTCTGCACATTGATCACGCCGGTCTCAACCCGCGCGCCGGGTGCTTTCCGCAAACTTCGCGCAGATTCCTCGACGGATCCCGCCACGGCAAGAAGCCTGACATCTCCTTGTCGCCCACGGTCAACCTACTGAAATCCCTGCCATCGCCCCGCCTGCCCACCGTGGACAGCCCGCCCCTGCCCCGTTATCCTCCCGCCCGGCCAACCAGCGGGAGAGCCCCATGCAGACCATGCTCGGCGTGATCGGAGGATCAGGGGTTTACCAGATCGACGGGCTGGAAGGCGCAAGCTGGGTCCGGGTGAAATCGCCCTGGGGCAAGCCGTCCGACGAGGTTCTGGTCGGTCGCCTGTCGGGCCTGCCTGTCGCCTTCCTGCCCCGCCACGGTCGCGGCCATGTCCATAGCCCCGCCAGCGTCCCCTACCACGCGAACATCGACGCGCTAAAGCGCCTCGGCTGCACCGACATCCTGGCCGTCTCCGCAGTCGGTTCCCTCCGCGAGGACTTCGCCCCCGGCGACTTCGTCGTCGTCGATCAGTACATCGACCGCACCACCCAGCGCCCGCCCTCGTTTTTCGGAACCGGCTGCGTCGCCCATGTCAGTCTCGCCGATCCGACCTGCCCCCGGCTCGGGGCGCTGGCCGCCGAGGGCGCGCGGGCCGAGGGCCTCACCGTCCATCAGGGCGCCACTTATCTCTCGATGGAAGGCCCGCAGTTCTCTACCCGCGCCGAAAGCCGGATGTACCGCAC
>JAFLCY010000009.1 GCA_017303485.1 Rhodobacterales bacterium | reverse complement strand
TGGGCAGTGCGTAGGGGGCTGTGCGTAAGGCAGCCTTTGATTCTAGGTGGGCGTCGCAAACGCTCCTTGTCCCACCTGCGACAAGGGCTACCCGCAGCGGCGAACACGCCCGCGCCCGCGCCTGCGGCACCGGCAGCGGCCCCCGGCCCGGCGACACAGGCGCTGGTCGACAAGAAGGCCGCGCGCAAGGCGATCATGGACGAGATGAACGCGAAGCTGAAGGCGCTGGACGACGCGCCCGCCGCGCCTGAGCCCGCGAAGGCGCCGGGCCGCCGGCGCAAAGCGAAGGGCGATGTGGCATGACGAAGAACGACAGCATCGACGACAGCTCGGCCCCGCTGATCGAGCATCTGGCGGAACTCCGGAACCGCATTCTCTATTCCATCGCGGCCTTCACCGCGGCTTTCCTCTTCGCCTGGATCTTCTGGAAGCCGGTCTTCGACCTTTTGTCGGCACCCCTGTGCAACGTGCTGGTCTCACGCGGGCAGCAGTGCCAGCTGGTGCTGATCAAGATGCAGGAGGGCTTCTTCGTCTCGATGAAGATCGGCCTCTGGGGCGGCTTCGCGCTTGCTTTCCCCGTCATCGCTTACCAGCTTTGGCGTTTCATCGCGCCGGGCCTTTACCGCAGCGAAAAGTCGGCGTTTCTGCCGTTCCTGATCGCTTCGCCGGTCATGTTCTGCCTTGGTGGTGCGGTGGCCTATTTCGTGATCCTGCCCTGGGCCTTCGATTTCTTCCTGTCCTACCAGGACAGTTTCAAGGCCACCATCGAAGAGGGCAGCACCGTCGCCAGCAACGTGCCCGCCGGAGTGGTGTTCCAGGGCTCGATGGAAAGCTATCTCGCCCTGACGATGAGCTTCGTGATGGCTTTCGGCATCTGCTTTCAGCTGCCGGTGCTGCTGGCGCTGATGGGGCGGGCGGGGCTCGCCTCGTCACGGGGCCTCAAGGCGATGCGGAAATACGCCGTGGTTGGCATCCTGTTCGTCGCTGCGATGGTCACGCCGCCCGACGTGATGAGCCAGCTGATCCTTTTCTCGGTGATCTATCCGCTTTATGAAATCTCGATCTTCCTTGTCGCCAGGTTCGAACGCCAGCGCGAGGCGCAGATGCGGGCCGACGGCACCTGGGTCGACATCGACGAGGATGACGAGGTCGAGGCGGGCACCAAGGCATGACCGACCCGCTGGACCGGATAGCTTCGGCGCTGGAGCGGCTGGCCCCGGCGCCAATGCCGGCGCCGGATTTCGCGGCCGAGGCTTTCGTCTGGCACACCGCGCCCGACAGGCTTGATCCCGTCGCCCATGTCAGCCGCGTGGACATCGGGCTTCTGGTCGGGGTCAACCGCTCGCGCGATACGCTGTTGGAAAACACGCGGCATTTCGCCGCGGGACTTCCCGCCAACAACGCGCTTTTGTGGGGGGCGCGGGGAATGGGGAAATCCTCGCTGGTCAAGGCGGTGCATGCGCAGGTGCGGGCCGAAGGCCATGACCTGAAGATCGTGGAACTCAGCCGCGAGGATTTGCCCTCGGTGCAGCGCCTGCTTGCACATCTGCGCGCCACGTCGCACCGTTTCCTTCTGTTCTGTGACGACCTGTCGTTCAGCCATGACGACCAGCACTACAAGTCGCTGAAAGCGGTGCTGGATGGCGGCATCGAGGGGCGGCCGGACAACGTGCTGTTCTACGCGACCTCGAACCGCCGCCACCTTATGCCCCGCGACATGATCGAGAACGAACGCTCGACCGCGATCAGCCCCAGCGAGTCGGTGGAGGAAAAGGTCTCGCTGTCCGACCGTTTCGGGTTGTGGCTGGGCTTCCACCCCTGTTCGCAGGATGACTATCTGGAGATGATCCGCGGCTATTGCGCGGCGCATGGCGTCAAGGTGCCCGAAGACCGGCTGATGGCCGAGGCGATCGAATGGCAGGCCACGCGGGGCGGACGCTCGGGACGGGTCGCCTGGCAGTTCTTCTGTGACCTTGCTGCGCGTGAAGGGGTGCGCATCCGCGCTTGACATGTGATCTTCTCTTGCAGCGCGCGGCGTCTCGCCTTACGCGGATAGCATTATGATCACTGAAATTCTGGTCATCCTGGCCCTGATCGTCGTGAACGGCGTACTTTCGATGTCCGAACTGGCCATCGTCAGCGCACGTCCCGCCCGCCTGAAACCGCTGGAAGCGAAAAGCCGGGGCGCGCGCATGGCGCTGCGGCTGGCCGAGCATCCGGGGCGGTTCCTGTCCACCGTACAGATCGGCATCACCGCAGTCGGCGTTCTTTCCGGTGCGCTGTCGGGTGCAACCCTTGGCCTGCGGTTGCAGCAATGGCTGCAGGCGCAGGGCGTGGGGGCGGAGTGGGCCTCGACCTTCGGCGTTGGTAGCGTGGTGGTGGCGATCACCTATGTCAGCCTGATCGTGGGCGAACTGGTCCCGAAGCAGCTTGCGCTGCGCAATCCCGAAGGCGTCGCGATCCGCATGGCTCCGGCGATGACCTTCCTGTCGGTGGCCGGCGCGCCGCTGGTCTGGTTCCTGGACAAATCCGGCAAGGCGCTGCTCTGGCTTCTCGGCCAGCGCGGAACCCGCGACAACCGGGTGACGGAAGAGGAAGTCCATGTCCTGCTCGCCGAAGCCCATGAGGGTGGCGTACTGGAGACTGAAGAGCGCGAGATGATTACCGGCGTCATGCGCCTGTCGGACCGCACCGCGCGGGCGCTGATGACTCCCAGGCATGAGGTCGACATGCTGCCGCTGGACGCCACCGGGGCGGAAGCCGTGGCCGCGGTCCGCAAGGTGGCCCGTCCGCGGATGCCGGTCGCCAATGCCGAGGGCGAAGTGATGGGCATTGTCCTTCTCGCCGATGCCTTCCAGGCGGTCTCGCGGCGGGAAACGCTGGACCTCAAGGCGCTTCTCCGCGAGGTGCCCGTGGTCTCGGACCAGGCCGAGGCGCTGGATGTCCTTGAAATTCTGCAGAAATCAGAACACCACTTCGCGCTGGTCTATGACGAGTACGGCCATTTCGAGGGCATTCTGACCACCGGCGACGTGCTGGAGGCGATCACCGGCGCGGTGGCCGCCAGCGAGCCGGACGAACCCGCCATGGTCCGGCGCGAGGATGGCAGCTATCTGGTCGCGGGCTGGATGCCGGTCGACGAATTCTGCGACCGCCTCGGACTCCCGCGCGGGATGGCAGGGGAATACGACACGGTCGCGGGCCTGGTCCTGCACCAGTTGGGCCAGATCCCCGATCTCGGTGCCAGCTTCATCGCCGAGGGCTACCGCTTCGAGGTGATCGACCTTGACGGTCGCCGCATCGACAAGGTGCTGGTGGCCCAGGCCGAGGGCTGATCACGCAACCGTCGCTGTCTGCATGAAAACCGGGTCGGAGCCGCCGAAGGCTCTATCCCCTTACTGCAGATAGTTCACCGGATCGAAGCTTTGCTTCGAGGTGTTGCGCACCTCGAAGTGGACAAAGGCGGGATTGCCGGGTGCGACCTTGCCGATCTCTTGCCCGCGCTTCACCTTGTCGCCCTTCTTCACCACCATGCCCGAGACGCCGACATAGACCGTCAAGAGGTCGCCGGCATGGCGGATGATGACGATGCCCTTGCCGTTGGTGTCAGCCGACAGCACCGTGACCGAGCCGGCATCCGCCGCCTTCACCGGGCTTCCGGCGGCGGCGGCAATGTCGATACCCTGGTTCTTCTTCGCGTCATAGCCTCGGATGATCTTGCCCGAAGCAGGCATCGTCATCTTCGTCGACGTCGTCTTGTCGGCGCCAAGATCGGGCGAGGCCGGTGTGCCCTTGGGCTTGGTCCCGGTGGCTTCGGTCTTCTCGTCCGGCAAGGGCTTCTTGGCCGACGGCGGCTCGGGCGTGGGCGAGCCTGCACCTGGCGCGGTAGGCACCGGCTCCGGGTTAGGCGCGGCGGCGGTGGCGATCGGGATGATCAGTGTCTGCCCCTCGCGCACGGCCATGTCTGCACCAAGCTGGTTCCAGTCCGCCAGCGCCTTGGCCGAGACATTGTAGGCCCGCGCGATGGTGAAGGCCGTCTCGCCCCGGGCGACGCGATGGGTGATTGGCTGGCCCGAGACCGGCTTAGACGCGACTGGCGAGGTGGCAACGGGCGTCGGCCCGGCCGCGTCCAGCGCGGTGGTCGCGATGGAGGTGATATCGACCCCGCCGCCCGAGGGCGGGGTGCCGGCGATCACAGCGGGTTGTGGTGTGGCCGAAACCCGCTTCGGCAGCAGAAGCATCTCGCCCTCGCGCAGGGGGTCGGTCGGGCGCAGGGCGTTGGTACGGGCCAGCTCGTCGGGGCTCATGCCCAATCGGCCGGCCATGCTGGCGACACTTTCACCGCGGCGGGCGGTGGCCATCTGGTAATCGGGGTAGGAGATGATGCCGTTGCCGTCGGGCGTGGGGGCGGCTGCCGTGGCTTGCCGCGCGGCCTCGGACGTATCGCCGCCGCCTGCGCGAAGGTCCCAGTCAAGATTGCTGGTATTCAGGCAACCCGCCAATGTCAGCACGCTTGCGCCAGACACCAGAACTGCCCGCAGTCTCGATCCCGTTCTTGCCATGTCATCCCGCCTGATCATCTGCCCGCCCGGGTACGGCCCGGTTTATAGGCAAGCATCCTACTCGGAGCCGATCCCTTCGACCAGTGGCACAAAGCGCACTGGGCGAAGTTCTTCGTAATCAAAACCGCTTTGGGTGCGTGTGACCTTGATCAGCGCCTGCACCGCGTCAGACTGGCCGACCGGCACCACCATGATCCCGCCGGGTTTCAACTGCTCCAGAAGCGGCCCCGGCGGGTCTTCCGCCGCTGCCGTCACCAGGATGCGATCGAAGGGTGCCTGGTCCGGCAAGCCGTGCGAGCCATCCGCCGTGATCGTGGTGATGTTGACCAGATCAAGCTGCCGGAACAGCTCGCCCGCCTCGCGCACGAGGCGACGGTAGCGGTCGACCGTGTAGACCCGGCGGGCAAGCTGCGACAGGATCGCCGCCTGGTAGCCCGACCCGGTGCCGACCTCCAGCACGGTATCGCGCGGGTTCACCTGAAGTGCCTGCGTCATCAGCCCCACGACCGAAGGCTGGCTGATCGTCTGGCCGCAGGCGATGGGCAGCGGCATGTCCTCATAGGCGCGGTCGGCGAAGGTGCCGCGGACGAACAGCCCGCGGTCGATTCGTTCCATCGCGGTCAGGACGCGGGCATCGGTCACGCCGCGCGTGCGAAGGGCAAAGAGAAAGCGCATCTTGCGTTCGGCAAGCAGATCGGAGGTCGGATCGTCCTCCGGTCCCCTGGTCATGCCAGCCTCGCCTCCAGATCGGCGAGGAGGTCATGCGCCGTCAGGTCGGCGCGCATCGGCGTGATCGAGATGAAGCCGTCGAGGTTCACTGCCGCATCCGAACCGGGAAGCGTCGGCGTGTGCTGCGGGCCCCCCTTGATCCACAGAAACTTGCGGCCCGAGGGCGAGTTGTGCGGCTCGACACTGAAGGTGGTATCGCGGCGGAAGCCCTGCGGAGCGACCATCATGCCCTTGGTGGCCTCGGCGGAAATCGGCGGGAAGTTGATGTTGTAGAAGGTGCGGTAGTCGCCCTCGGTCCAGATCCCTTTGTCCAGAAGCGCCCGCACGACAGCAGCCCCGTGGACGCGGGCGCTTTCGAACGGATCGGCCAGCTTGTGGTTGTCCGGCCCGAAGAACTGCGACAGGGCAATCGCTGGCACGCCCTGCAACGCCGCCTCCATCGCGCCGCCGATGGTGCCGGAATACAGCACGTTCTCGGCCGCGTTGTTGCCCCGGTTGACGCCCGACAGCACGAGGTCAGGCTTTGCGCCGTCCAGCACGTCGTAGATTGCGGCCAGCACGCAATCGGCGGGGGAGCCCTCGGCGGCAAAGCGGCGCGGCCCCAGTTCGGCGATCATCATCGGATGGGTGTAGCTGATGCAATGTCCGACGCCGGACTGTTCAAAGGCGGGGGCGACGGTCCAGACCTCACCCTTCGGTCCGGCGATCTCGGTGGCGATCTCGGTCAGAACCTCAAGCCCCGGCGCGTTGATGCCGTCGTCATTGGTGATCAGGATGCGCATGCGGGAGGTTCCTTCGGACTTGCCCCTGATTAGACGAGGCGTCCGTCGCCTTCAAGGCAAAGGGCACGCTCGTCGTTCGACTTCGCCGCCTCCTCGCAGAGGGTTCATCGCGAGAAGGAGACGAAGTCGAACGACGAGCTTCCCGAAGATCAAGGATAGCTACCGGTGAAGGTCAACGCCTGGGCAGCCTCAGGCGTCGCGCTGGGCGATCCAGTCGTGGTCAGGATCGTTCTTGAACCGCCATTTGCGGATCGGCCCGGCCATCACGTTCAGATAGTACATCTCGTACCCGTAGGGTGCCCCGCAGGGATGGTGGCCCTTCGGGACCAGTGTGACATCGTGGTTTTTCACCGCCAGCGTCTCGTCCAGCGCGCCGTCCTCGGTATAGACCCGCTGGATGCCGAAGCCCTGCCCGGGGTTCAGCCGCATGTAGTAGGTCTCTTCGAGGTAAGTCATGTTCGGGAAGTCATCCTCGTCATGCCGGTGGCTCGGGTAGGACGACCAGTTGCCTGCCGGAGTGAAGACCTCGGTGACCAGAAGGCTGTCGGCCACGTCCAAGGCCTCCATCGCGATGTTGTTCACATATCGCGTGTTGGTCCCCTTGCCCCGCGGGGTGAGGGTGATGCCCTCCGGGCCGAGCCTGCGGGCAGGATAGTTCCCCTTGCCTGGCGCCTTGCAGACCCCGATGGTGCAGGTCGTGGTCGCAACCGCCTTCCACTGGCTGCCGTTCGGGACATAGAGGCAATGCGGCGGCGTCTTCTCGAAGACATCCATCCGCTCGCCCATCTCGCCCCAGTCCTGCTCCGCCGCGTGAACCGTCGCCTTGCCCTCGACGATCACGAGGATCACTTCCTCATCCCCCGTCGCCTCCTCCGCGACGTCGCCCGGTTCCAGCCGGAAGAGTGTGAAGCCGACATAGCCCCAGCCCGCCGACTTCGGGGTCACCTCATGCACCTTGCCGCGGGTGCCAGTGGGCTTGAGAAGGAGGTCGGGCATTGGATTACCTCAAGACGGACGGGAATGGTCGACTTGCAGGCCCGCCTTGGCGCAGACCTTCAGGATATGCTCGTAGCCGAGCTTGGAATATTCATAGGGCGGGGCCTTGGCCGGGTCCTGCTCGGCCTCGACCACGATCCAGCCCGCATAGTCCATGGCCTTCAGCTTGGTCGCAACGGCCTGGAAGTCGATGCAGCCGTCGCCCGGCACGGTAAAGGCCCCGGCGATCACGGCGTCAAGGAAGCTGCGGTTGTTCTCGCGGACATCCTTCACGACCTCGGGTCGGATGTCCTTGAAGTGGACATGATGGACCCGGTCGGCCCAGCGGTCCAACACTCGCATGACGTCAGCCCCGCCGAACAGCAGGTGGCCGGTGTCGAAGAGAAGCTTCACGTCGGGCGTGGACCCCTCCATCAGCGCATTCACGTCGTCTTCGCTCTCGATGAACGAGCCCATGTGGTGGTGGTAGGCCAGCGTCATGCCCTGATCCGCCATCCACTTCGCCAGTTCGGAAAGCTTCGCGCCATAGGCCTTCACGTCCGCCGCCGAAAATTTCGGACGGTTGTTGACCGGCACCGCGATGTTGCCCTGCACGGTGTTCGAGCATTCGGCATAGACGATGCAAGGCGAGCCAAGGGCCACGAACTGCTCGACTTGCTGACGCACGGCCTCGATCTCGGTCTTCACGTCGTTGACGAGAAGGTTGCCCGAGCACCAGCCACCACACAGCGAAAGCCCGTTCCCAGTCAGGTAGCTGCGCAGCCCCTCGGTGTCCGAGGGCATCCGGCGGCCGCGTTCGACGCCGGTATAGCCGATCTCCCGCGCCTCGCTCAGCGCCTGCTCCATCGTGTAGGCGGCGGTCAGGTCCGGCAGGTCGTCGTTCTGCCAGGAAATGGGGGAGATCCCGATCTTCACGCTCATTCGTCTATCCTCAGTTGAGCAGCCACTGGGCCTTGACGCCCGCTTCATAGCCCTTGCGGGCCTCGTTCACTTCTTTCCGTGTTGACACCTCGGGGACGGCAACATCCCACCAGGTGCCACCCGCCCCGGTGCCGGGCGCAGGATCGGTGTCGATCACGATGACGGTCGGGATGGTCGCGGTCTTGGCGGCCTGCATCGCAGCTTCCAGTTCGGCGATCCCTGCGGCTTTCACCACATTGGCCCCCATGCTGCCAGCATGGGCGACAAAGTCGATATTGGCCGCGTTCACATGGTAGCTGTCGTCTAGCATGTTGTTGAACGGCGCACCGCCGGTGGCCTTCTGCAGCCGGTTGATGCAGCCATAACCGCGGTTGTCGGTCAGGACCACGGTGAAGGGAATGCCCATCATCACGGCAGTCGCAAGTTCCGAGTTCGCCATCATGTAGCTGCCATCGCCGATCATGCAGATCACGTCGCGGTCGGGCAGCGCCATCTTGATGCCCATTGCCCCGGCGATCTCGTAGCCCATGCAGGAATAGCCGTATTCCATGTGATAGCCGCCCTGCGCCGCGCGCCAGAGGACATGCAGCGCGCCGGGCATGGTGCCTGCGGCGCACATGATCAGGCTTTGCTTGCCCGCGTTGCGGTCGACCGCGCCGATCACCTGTGCGTCGGTCGGGAGTTCGTTCCCCTTGGGCGTGGCGAAAAGACCATCGGTGGTCTGGAACCATTTGGTCCGGGCCGCGAAGTCTGGGTCGGCGAAACGCTTTGACCCGAGGGCCGCGGTGATCTTTTCCAGCGCCACTTTGGCATCTGAAACAAGCGGTTGCGCGGTGTGCTTGGCGGCATCGTAGCCGTGGATGTTGATCGACAAGAGCTTGCGGCCGGGGTGCGAGAACACGGTCCACGACCCGGTGGTGAAATCCTGGAAGCGGGTACCGACGCCGATCACCAAATCGGCTTTCGCGGCGAGTTCATTGCCGCAGCCGGTGCCGGTGACGCCGGGCGAGCCGAAGTGCAGCTTCTCCTCCCAGTCCACGGCACCTTTGCCAGCCTGAGTCTCGACGATGGGGATGTTGTGGGCTTTCGCGAAGTCGAGAAGGGTTTGCTCCGCGCCGGAGTATAGGACGCCCCCGCCAGCCACGATCAGAGGGGACTTCGCGGCTTTGATCGCCGCGACGGCGGCTTCCAGCTCGCGCTGGTCGGGTTCGGGGCGGCGGATGTGCCAGACACGTGGCTCAAAGAATTCAACGGGATAGTCATAGGCTTCCGCCTGCGTGTCCTGACAGAAGGCAAGGCAGACGGGGCCGCAGTTCGCGGGGTCGGTCATGACGCGCAGGGCGCGGGGCAGGGCGGTCAGGATATGCTCGGGGCGGGAGATCCGGTCGAAGTAGCGCACGACCGGGCGGAAGCAGTCATTGGCCGAAACGGTGGCGTCGTCGAAATCCTCGATCTGTTGCAGCACTGGGTCCGGTGCACGGTTCGCGAAGATGTCGCCGGGGATGAACAGGACCGGCAGGCGGTTGACATGGGCCAAGGCGGCGGCGGTGACCATGTTGGTCGCCCCCGGCCCGATGGAGGAAGTTACCGCCATCGCCTTCCGCCGCCCCTTCGCCTTGGCATAGGCGATGGCGGCATGGGCCATGGTCTGCTCATTGTGCCCACGCCAGGTCGGCAGCACGTCGCGGTGGGCGTGCAGCGCCTCACCCAGTCCCGCCACGTTACCGTGGCCGAAGATCGCCCAGACGCCTTCGATGAAACGAGAACCGTCTTCGGCCTTCTGGACCGAAAGCCAGCGGACAAGGGCCTGCGCAGCGGTAAGGCGGATCGTGGTCATTTCTTTGCTCCTTCGCGGGCCCCGTCGCGTGCTCTGTCCCAGAGGGCGGCAAGGCGGGCGTAACGGTCGGACATCTGGGCGACGGCGGCTTCGTCGGACATCTCGCCCTTCAGCCAGGCGCGGGCGGCGTCGCCAAAGATCGTGCGGCCGATGGCGAAGCCTTTCACCAACGGATGCTTCGCCGCAAGGGCCAAGGAAGCCGCTAGGTCCGCTTCCTGCGCGTCAAGGCCAAGGACGACGATGCCGCGGACATGGGGATCGTTCTTCGTGATGGCGGCGCAGGCGTTCTCCCAGGCGGCGTCGGTGGTGAAGGGTTCCAGCTTCCACCAGTCGGGATAGACACCAAGGTCATAGAAGCGCTGGATGATCTGCGCGCTGGTCTTGTCGTCCGTCGGGCCGACCTTGGAGGGGATGATCTCCAAGAGCATCTCGAGCCGGTTGCGGCGGCAGGCGTGGAACAGGCGGCGGACGGTGTCCTCTTGCGCGGCCTTCGTCGCGGCATCGTCGTCGGGATGGTAGAAGCACAGAACCTTGACGACATGTTCGAGCGGCCATTCCTGCAACCCGCCGAAATCGGGGCCGATCTCTGGCTCCAAAGTCAGGGGACGCGAGCCGGGCCATTCAACGGGTCGCCCGATCCAGAGGCCGGTACCGGCGGCCTGGAACAGGGCATCCCGGCCAAGCCGGTTGTCGCAGAGGACGCCATAGCCGGGCTTGCTTCCCGCGACCTTCAGCGCCGCCTTCAGGCACAGCTCCTTGAAGGCGCCGATCTTCTTCGCGGTCGCGCCCTCCATCTGTTCCAATTGCATACGGTGGTCGAAGGCGAAGACGCGCATCGTCGACCAGTCCTTGTGGCGATTGGTCGCCCAGTGGACCTGCTCAAGCGCCGGATCCTTGCGCAGCGCTTTTTCCACCACGCCGCGATTGAGGAAGAACTGCAATTCCTTCCAGCTGGGATAGGCCGGGGTGCAGCCGTGGCGGCTGACCGCGAATGCCCCGCAGGCGTTGGCGTATTTCAGGGCGACCGGCCAGGGCTCATTGTCAAGCCAACCGCGGATCAGGCCGGACATGAAACCGTCGCCCGCGCCGAGAACGTTGAACACCTCGATCGGGAAGCCGGGGCCGGTTTCGCCGTCGTCAAGGCTGTCTGGGATGGCGCCGGTGAAGGCGACCGCCCCCATCGGGCCGCGCTTGCAGACGAGGGTCGCCTTGCTGACAGCTCGGACGGCGCGGAGGGCGGCGATGGTGTCGGTCGAGCCGCCGGCGATGTGAAATTCCTCTTCCGTCCCGACGATCAGGTCGAAGAGATGCAGTGTCGATTGCAGCTTGGCGGTGACGGCGGCGGATTCGATGAACCGGTTCTCGCCGTCGCCGTGGCCGCTGAGACCCCAGAGGTTCGGGCGGTAGTCGATATCCAGCGCGGTCTGCAGCCCGTGCTTGCGGGCGAGGTTCAGCGCCTTCAGGACGGCGGCCTCGGTCCGGGTGTTCGACAGGTGCGTGCCGGTGGCGACGACCGACCGCGCCTCACTGATGAAGCCCTCGTCGATGTCCCCTTCATCCAGCGCCATGTCGGCGCAGTTCTCACGGTAGAAGATGAGCGGGAACTGCTTGTCATCGCGGATGCCGAGAAGGACCAGCGCAGTCAGCCGCTCAGGGTCGGTCTTGACGCCGCGGACATCGACGCCCTCCTTCGCCAGTTCCTCGCGGATGAAGCGGCCCATATGTTCGTCGCCGACCCGGGTGATCAGCGCCGAGCGCAGCCCCAGCCGTGCCGTGCCAGCCGCGATGTTGGTGGGCGAGCCGCCGATGTACTTCTGGAACGACCCCATATCCTCCAGCCGACCGCCGACCTGCGCGCCGTAGAGGTCGACCGAGGAGCGGCCGATGGTGATGACATCCAGGGTCTTCTTCGCGGACATGGGCAACGCTCCGGTGGGCCGTGACGACTCGGCTCTTGCGGTGGAATGTTTATTCCATTCTTGCGAGTCGCGAAAGCCCTAAGTTTCGCGCCGCGCCGCTACGGCGACGGCCAGCGCCAGGGCCAGTGCGATGACTGCGGACAGCGACCGGAAGGCGCCGAAGTCGATCTCGGTCACGGTCAGGATGGTGTCGGCCACGCCGGAAAGCGTGCTGGCGGGCGGATCGGTCAGCGCCACGACCGGCAAGCCCTTGTCGCGTGCCGATGCAGCCAAGGACAGTGTTTCATCGGAATAGGGTGCGAACGTGATGGCCAGCAGCGCATCGCCCGGTTGCAGGCTGGAGCGATGACCCAGCCCCGCGACGCCGTCGTGCAGAATGGCTGCAATGCCCAGCTTGTCGAAGACATAGGCCAGATAGCTTGCCACCGGGAAGGATCGCCGGAAGCCTGCAAGATGGATCATCCGCGCCTTGGCAAGGGTCGTAACTGCCTGATCTAGTGCGCTTTCATTCAGGTCCCGCGCCAGAGCCTCCATGGATTGACGGCCCGCCTCGACAAATTCGGCCACCAGCGAGGACGGCTGGCCCGCCCCCCCGGCCTTCAGGTTCGCCAGCCGGGTAGCATAGTCCGGCGCGGCGCGTGACAGTGCGTCGCGGAACAGGCGCTGCATTTCCGCGTAGCCGGTAAAACCCATGATCTGACAGAACCGCATCACGGCTGAAGGCGGCACCCCGGCCCCCTGGGCGACTTGGGCGACCGTGGACAGGGCAATCTGATCCAGATGGGTGGCGACATGGTCGGCGCATTGTTGCAAGCGGCGGGGCAAGGTGCCGTTCACCTCCAGCAGGCGCTCGCGGAACGCCTCGACCGTCCGGGGGGTGTCGCGCGTCTCGGTCAGGGACTCAGCCGTTGGCATCTTGGCTCTCACAATGGTCCGGGGGGCAGCATAGCATACGGAACGAATGTTCCAAACACTCAATCACGGGGCAAATCCGCGCAGTCAGCCTGCCCGGCGCAAACCCTGGGGTGTGAAATGGTGCGGGAAGCACAAGGCTGCGCAGGCGCGGGCCGTGGCCAGCGCCTCGGCCCGGTCGTAGGGCGCGACCATGGTCATCATGTCCAGCCAGGTGCCCTCGATCGTGACCCGGATCACGCGGGCAACATGGCGGGCGTCATGGCCATAGCCGCCCGTATCGACAAGCCGCTGGCAAATGCCCTCCAGTTGCAGGTTGTAGGCGTCGTCCTTCTCGCCACAGGCAGCCTGGTACATCGGCCGCGATTGCGCCTCGCCCCAGAAACTGCACCAGGCGGCCAACCGTTCCTGCGTGCAGATCGCCGGGTTGAAATCGGCCTCGATCAGCGCGTTCAGTTGCTCGGCCGGATCCTCGCCCACCCGGGCCAGTGCCGCCTGCCAGTTCTGGCGGTATTCTTCGGCCAGAAAGCCCAGCGTTTCCGCCAGGAGCTTCTCCTTGGTCTCGAAATGGAACAGCACCAGACCGTGCGACAGACCGGCCGCGCGGGCGACATCGGTCAGGGTGGTGCGCGAATAGCCGCGCGCCGCGAGGGTCTCGATGGTCGAGGCGATAAGCTGCGCACGCCGTGCCTCGCGGCTCATCGTGCGGGGGGTGCGGTCCATCGGGGGCGGGGGTTCGGCCAAGCTGTCCCTCATTCTTCGGCCCGCATCAGAACCAGAGCCGGACCGGGAAGGCAACCGGGAAGTCGCCCCGGCCCTGTTCCGGACACAGGCGAAAGCCCCGCACTTGGGGGGTACGGGGCTTTCTAAAGACTGAGGCAGTCGGGGATTACTGCTGCTTCAGCTTGTTGTATTCCTCAAGTCCGGTGGCGACGATGTCATACCACTCGCCCGACTCGCGCATCTCGGTAATGCCGCGGTTCAGCATCGCGATGTAGACCCTGCCGCGCGGATTGCTCTTCGCCGTCAGGAAGTGATACGAAATGAAGGTCGCGATGGCCGGGTTGGTGACGACCTTGTCGGTGACGCCAAGCTCGGCAAAGTTGGCGACCGAGGTTTCGGTCTCGATCGAATAGATGTCGACCTCGCCCTTTATCAGCATCTCGGCGCAGTCCAGCGGGTTTTTTGGCTGCACATATTCGACGACCGGCGGGGTCAGGCCCTGAACTTCCAGGTCGCCCAGCGGCCAGGCTTCCGGACGGCAGATCTTGGCGCCGGCATATTCGTCGAAGGACCGCGCGTTCGCATACTTGCTGTCGGGCAGGGTGTTGAACGTATAGGCCGCCTCGTAGATCGGCAGCGAGAAGTCGAATTCGGTACACATGCGGGCCGAGAATTCGCCCAGCATGTCAAGCTTCGAACAGTCCGGCGCTTCCCAGGCGATCGAGACGTCGAACGCGCCCGAGGGCAAGAGCGTGTCGATATGCGCCATCCAGTCGTCGACATAGGACACTTCGTAGCCGCGGTCGTTGCCGCCGCGCTGCATCGCGGTGGTGGCCATGCGTACGAATATCCCGCCGCCGGACAGCGATTCATCGGTGAAGGGCATCCAGTTGTTCGAGGTCACGAACTTCAGCGGGGGTTCGTAGACGTTCGACTTCGTCCGGGTGGTTTCCTGCTTTTCGGTCTCCTGCGTGATCACCGAACTCAGTTCGGCATCCGGGGTCAGACGACCGTCTTCGCAGGGGAGGATCAGTTGCAGGCCGGCCGGCAGGCTGTTCGGATTCGCGGCCAGCGCGTCGCGGTTCGCGTTAAAGATGTTCTGGTAGTCAAAGCTTCCGTAGGCGGCCTGGGCAATAGAGCCGAGCGTGTCGCCATCCTTGACGGTGTAAGTGGTGCAAGCTTCCTGGGCAGAGGCAATGACCGGGAGCGAAATCATCGCAGCCGTCAGAACGGTCAACCTGTGCAAATGTGATGCGGTTCTCATGGGGTGGATTTCCTTCTGGAGGCCGTTAGATGCTGCTTTGAACGTGCAGATACCGAAACAATATAACCGATGCTGCACCATATGGTTGTATAGATGGCACGAATATGGCGATCTGGTGATCATTCGCGTCGGCAGAGATCCGGTCGCAAGAAGTGATCCTCACAACGGTTTTCCAGGCATATCACCGGCAAGCTGCGCCCAAGCTGCGCCCCAGAGACGGGGTCTTTGCAACCTTGTCGTCGCTGCCGGTCACCATGCAGGTCCGGGCGAGGGAGAGCAATGCGCGGGGCGCGTCCCGGAGTGGCGTTTCCATTCTGGCAACACACAACCATAAGCTGTCCGCTTACGACAAGGTCCGGGTCACTGCTTCCGGCCGTTGCGCGCCAGGGCCGAGGAGACGATCTCGTACCATTCGCCCGACTCGTACATTTCGATCAGCCCAGCATCGAGCTGGCCGATCATGTCGACCGCGCGCTGGTTCGACTTGTGCGCAATGACGTGCAGGCTGAGCAGCGTCATCAGATGCGGGTTCTGTTCGACCTTTGCGGTCAACCCCAGTTCAGCCAGTGCTGAATCGCCGACCTCGGCGTCGATCGAGACCAGGTCGACCTCGCCCGCCGCCAGCGCGCGGAAGCAGTCGGTCGCCTCGACCGGGCGGGTCAGGGTGATCGTCGCGGCGGTCAGCCCGACGGCATCAAGGACGCCCGTGGTGAACCCTTCGGGCCGGCAGATGCGCTTCCCTTCGAAACCGGCGTAGTTGGTCACCGCGCCCAGCCCGCTGTCGCGCATCGCAAAGAAGCCGTCGACGATTTCATAGAACGGACCGGAAAAGACAAAGTCATTGCAGCGGGTCTGGTCGCCGGGAGACAGCGTCTCTGGTGCCTCGCAGTTCGGGCGGATCCAGGGAAAGCTCAGATCATAGGCGCCCGAGGGCAGGAGCGCATCAAGATGGGCCTGCCAGTCGTTGATGAAGGTCAAGTTGTAGGGAATGCCAGGATCGGCGCGGAAAACCGCCATCTCGACCAGCTGGGTCATCATCCCGCCGCCGGGCAGGGTTTCGTCGGCAAAGGGCGCATAGCCGTTGCCGGTGACAAAGCCGATCGGCTTCGCTGTCGGGGCCGCAGGATCGGCAGCGACGGCCGTCGTTTCCGCGGGTTCCGCCGGGGCCGGCATGGACGCTTCGGTGACGACTTCGGTCGCTGGCTCCGCCGCCGGAGCATTCGGATCACACGGCAGGACCAGTTCGGTGCCGATCTCGATCAGGTCGGCCTTCTGTCCGATCGTGGCCACGTTGGCATCATAGATCAGCCGGTAGAGGTCGGCGTCGCCATAGGCCTTCCGCGCGATGTAACGCAGGTTGTCCCCGGCAACGACCTTGTAGGTCGTGCAGGCCTCCTGGGCCAGCGCCGCGGTGCCGCAGAAGAGCAGGGCGGTGCTGCCGATGATGAAGGTCCGCGCAAGTGCCATCGTCTCTACTCCTATGACCGGTGGTTGTCCGGACCGGGGCGCAAGACAGGTTGCGCCAGCCCGCTCAAGGCGACCGGGTCGATTTCATTGCTGCAAGCTGGGCCCCAACGGCTCAGCCTGCTGTTTCCGGGCGAGGCCCGGGGTCCGGACCCGGACCAAGGCGATCCACCGCCCGCGACAGGGCGTTGATCAGGGGGTCAAGCGTTTCGGCGCTGCCTGGCCCAGGCCGTGATTCCGAAGACCGGGACAAGCCGGCGGACGGCGATGCTGCCGGGAAGACGGCGTAGTTCAGGCAGGCAGTCTGCGGCGCCACGATCACGGCCCTCCATCCAGGACAAGCTGCATGTGCGCTTCGCCGACCTTGTTGTCGCGGATGATCGAGAACCCGGTCTGGGTCGTCCCTCCGGCCACGAGATCGCCCATGATCGTCTCCAGCGAGGTCGGCCCGTCGAGCGGCGTCTTGGTGGTCTTGTCGCGGAACAGCACATCGCCCTGACGCAAGCTGGTGATTTCAGGCTGCGTCACGCCGGTGACGGTGGTTTTCCAGACGCCGTCAATCGCCGATGTTCTTACGCCGACACCGTTCTGCAGGTTGACCAGGCGCACCACCGAGACGGTCAGGAGGCCGGATTTCTTCTGGCGCGAGGCGTCGGAATACTCCACCACGACGCGTGCCTTGCCGTCCGGATCCACCGACATCGCGTTCATTACCGCGACGGTGATCGACCCCGAGGATTGGATCGGCGTGCCATTGACCGCGTAGATCGTGACGCCCGGGGCCAACCAGTCGCCCGCCTCTTTCGCATCGACCGCCGGCGGGATCCGCGTCACGATCGCGACACGCTTGCCGTCGACCATCCGGTCATCCGAGGAGAAGGGGATTTCCACATCCCAGGCCGCAAAGGCGACCTGGTTTTCGGCGGGCTTGCCGACCGGGGCGGCAAGCACCTCGGTCGCGGTGGCGGCAGGAGCGACGACTTCGGGAGTTGCCGCTGCGGGGGTGGCGGCTTCCGGCTCGGTCGCCGCCACCTCTGCGGGTTTGGCGGCTGCCGGTTCCGGCTCCGCGACGGCCTTGGGTTCTTCGGCCTTGGCGACGGGCTCGGCGACCGGAGTGACCGCGGCTGCGGCCGATGCCGGTGTTGCAGCCTCGACCGGCTCGACCGGCTCAGCCGCAGCCGACTGCGGTGCGTCGGCGGTGGTGTCGGCGGGCTTCGCCGCAGCTATCGGGGCAGGGTCGGCCGCCATGGACTGACTGTCCGCCGCCGGTGCGGAGGCCTTTCCACCCAGCATCATGTAACCACCAGCCACGACGACCAGCGCGATGGCCACGCCAGCCACCAGTTGCACCGGGCTTTTCCCGCGGCTGACCTCGACGGCAGGTTCGGCCAGTGCCATCGCCGGGCGCGAGGCAGCCTTGGCCAGCGGCGGCGGGGCAGAGACAGCCGCGGCGGACTGGGTCCCGGCGTCCAGACGTTCAGAGATCGGCCTTTGCAAGACCGTCGCGCCCGTGGTCGACGCGGCGACCGGCGCCAGACCAGTGGTAAACATCGCCAGCCAGTCCTTCGCCGATTGCAGGCGCTGTCTTGGCAGGGTGTTCATCGCGCGGTCGATGGCCTCCAGGAAGCCCTTCGGATAGTCCGGAAAGCGACCGGCAAGGGGCAGATAGGGATCGGGCCGGTCCTCGGCCAGCGCGGCCAACCGGGCCTGACCGTTCACCGGAGCGTCACCCGAGATCAGGTGGTACAGCGTCGCGCCAAGCGCATAAAGATCGCTCCACGGGCCTTGTTCCGACCCGGCGATGTAGAATTCCTGTGGCGAATAGCCATCCTTGACCACCCGCAGCGCCGACATGGCCCGGTTGGACTGCGACGCCTTCTCGCGCGCGGCGCCGAAGTCGATCAGGATCGGCTCGCCCGCCTTGTCGATCAGCACGTTGTCGGGCGAGATGTCGCGGTGCAGCATGTCGTGGTCGTGGATGAAGCCCACCGCGCGCAGAAGCTTTTCGGTGATCTGGACGATGTGATCCGGGGTCAGCCGGGCACCTTCGCCGTCGATGATCTGCTGCAGATCCAGTCCGTCGATGAAGTCGATCGCCATATAGGCGGTGCCGTTGTCCTCGAACACCTGATGGACGGCCACGATGTTGGGGTGGACGATCTTGGCCAGGTTGCGCGCCTCGCGCACGAAGAGCTGGACGATGGAGCGCAGTTCCGCCGTATGCGCGCGCGACCGGGCCGCGACGACGACCTTTGACCGGCGGCAGACCGAGGAGGGGAAGCATTCCTTGATCACCACGTCGCGGTCGAGGCTGTCCTTGGCGAGATAGGTGATGCCAAAGCCACCCGAATTGATGTAGCGGGAAATCGTGTACTGACCCTTGAGCAGCTTCGCGCCAGGTTGCAGTTCGTCGATGAGGTCCTCGGCCTCATCGACTGCGGGTTCAACCGCCTTCTGCTGCGCCATCTCGTTCACCCTTCCCACAATGGCGCAACGTCAATGGGACGGTTCTGGGCGCGCCAGGGCGGGCGGCAGACACCCGTTCCAGCAGCGCAGGGAAAATCGTCCACACAAGCGCACCAATCTATCGCGACCGTGATGGTTGTGGAACGGGGCGAAATTGGGGCGCTCAGAGGGAGATTTGAAGGACCGGGTTGCTCAACTATAAGGAGAAAGGAGGTTCTGCGCGGATGGGGCAGGGCGCAGGCAATCAGGTAGTTTCCCGCCAGGAGCGATGCGCCGTCTGACCGAGTTACTGGCGGAATTCGGCCGATCTGACCGCTTACCCGAGCCGGCGCCGGACCGTGGCCTGACGCCCCGACAGGGACAGCCGCGCATCGTTGCGCTGCCGCGTGGCCACTACTTTACCTTTCGAGATCACCGCCAGCCGGTCCGGGCGAAGGCGCAAGGCCTCGGTCGGGGTGGCGGCGTCAAGCACCACCAGGCTGGCGATGCAGCCGGGCTGCAACCCGTAACCCGCCAGATTCATGATCAGGGCGTTGGTTTCGGTGACCATGGTGAAACAGCGCGCCATTTCCGCCGGATGGGTCATCTGCGCGACGTGCAGCCCCATGAAGGCCACGTCCAGCATGTCCGCCGTGCCCAGCGAATACCAGGGATCCAGCACGCAATCCTGCCCCCAGCCGACCGGGATCCCCATGGCCTGCATTTCCTTCACCCGGGTCAGGCCCCGGCGCTTGGGATAGGTGTCGTGCCTGCCTTGCAGGGTGATGTTGATCAGGGGGTTCGGGATCGCCGTCATCTCGCTTTCCGCAATCAGCGGTAGCAGCTTGGAGACATAATAGTTGTCCATCGAATGCATCGAGGTCAGGTGGCTTCCGGCCGCCCGACCGCCGAGGCCGTGCCGCGTCACCTCGCGCGCCATTGTTTCCACATGGCGGGACAAAGGGTCGTCGGTCTCGTCGCAATGGACGTCCCACATGAGCCCGCGCTCCGCCGCCATGCGGGCGAGGTCGCGCAGGGATTCGGCGCCTTCCTCCATCGTGCGTTCGAAATGCGGGATGCCGCCGACGACATCGACGCCCATGTCCAGGGCCCGGATCACATTCTCCCTGCCCGTTGCCGTGCGGTAAAGCCCGTCCTGCGGAAAGGCCACCAGTTGCAGGTCCAGGTACGGGGCTACGCGCCGCTTCACCTCCAGCATCGCCTCGACCCCGCGCAGGTGGTCCGGCGTGGTGTCGACATGGGTGCGGATCGCCAGCAGGCCCATCGACACCGCCCAGTCGCAATAGGTGACGGCGCGGTCGACCATCTCGTCGACCGTGGCAATCTCGCGCAGTTCTCCCCACAGGCTGATCCCTTCCAGCAGCGTGCCAGAGGCATTCACCCGCGGCAGGCCATAGCTCAGCGTGGCGTCCATGTGAAAATGCGGATCGACGAAGGGCGGCGAGACGAGGTCGCCGGTCGCGTCGATCACCCGACCGGCCTCTGCCTCAAGCTTGCCGACGGCAGCGATCCGGTCGCCGGTGATGCCAATATCGGCTACTGTCCCGTCGGGCAGGGTGCCCCTCTTGACCAGAAGATCGAACATCTAACGTTCCCCCTTGTTGTAGGGCACCATCAGCGCCGCTGGCACCTCGGCCCGGCGCGACATCAGGATCAGTGCCAGGATCGACAGGATGAAGGGCAGGGCGAGGAAAAGCTGGTAGGGCAGGGCAGCCCCCAGCGGCGTCTGTTGCAACCGGATCTGCAGGGCGTCAAAGGCCGCAAACAGGATCGCCCCCAGCACCGCCTTGCCCGGCTTCCAGGCCCCGAACACCACCAGCGCGATGCAGATCCAGCCGCGCCCGTTCACCATCTCGAAGAAGAAGCTGGAGAAGGCGGAAAGCGTCAGGAACGCCCCCCCCACCGCCATCAGCCCCGACCCGACGATCACCGCCCCCATCCGCAGGCCCGTGACGGAAAGCCCCTGCGCCTCGACCGCCGCCGGGCTTTCCCCCACCGCCCGCACCGCCAGCCCCAGCGGCGTGCGGTAAAGCGTGAAGGCCACCGCGCCCGCCACCGCGAAGGCCGCCCAGGTCAGCGCTGTCTGCGACAAAGCCTCGCCCAGCCAGGGCAGGCTGGAAAGGCCCGGAATGTGCAGCGGCTGGAAGGGCGCGATCTTCGGCGGGCTCGTCACCTCGGGCAGCATCAGCCGGTAGGCGAAGGAGGCGCTGGAGGTCGCGAGCAGCGTCACCCCCAGCCCCACCACATGCTGCGACAGGCCGAAGGGCACCGTCAGGGTCGAGTGCAGGAGGCCGAACAGCATCCCCGCCGCCATCGCCACCGCAACGCCTCCCCACAAGGGCAAGCCCTGATACACCGCCATCCAGCCCGCGAAGGCGCCAATGACCATGATCCCCTCGATGCCAAGATTCAGCACTCCGGCGCGTTCGCAGATCAGCTCGCCCATCGTCGCCAGGATCAGGGGCGAGGCGATGCGGATCACGGCGGCCCAGAAGCTGGCCGAGATCAGGATGTCGATGATCGCGCTCATCCGCGCACCACCCTTTTCGTCGTCAACAGGATCGCCAGCACCATGAACAGCAGGGCAGTCGCCATCAGCATGTCGGCGATATAAGTCGGGACACCAGCCGCACGGCTCATCGCGTCGGACCCGACGAAGATGCCTGCCACGAAGATCGCCGTCAGGATGACGCCGAGCGGGTGCAACAGCGCCAGCATCGCCACGATGATCCCGGTATAGCCAAAACCGGGCGACAGGTCCGAGGACAGATGCCCCTTCAGCCCTGCCACCTCGGACCAGCCCGCAAGCGCGGCAAGGCCCCCCGACAGAAGCGCGGTCTTCACCAGCACCGCATTGACCGGCATCCCGGCAAAGCGCGCGGCCTCGGGGTTCTGGCCCACGGCGCGGATTTCAAAGCCCAACGTGGTGCGGGTCTGGATCACCCACACCACGATGGCTGCGATGATCGCCAGCGCGAACCCCCAATGCAGGCGCAGCCCCTCGACGATCCGGGGCAGGCGGGCCTCGGGGATCAGCGGGGTCGACTTCGGCCAGCCCATCCCCATCGGATCCTTCATCGGACCTTCCAGCAAATAGCTGACGAAGAGCAGCATGATGAAGTTGAGAAGCAGCGTGGTGACCACCTCGTCCACCCCGAGCCGCGTCTTCAACAGCACCGGGCCAAGCAGCAGCACCGCCCCGGCCAGCATCGCGGCGAGCGCGGAGACTGGCAGCACCAACGGGCTTCCCAGCACTCCGGTCCCCAGAAGCACGGCCACGATGGCACCCGCATAAAGCTGCGCTTCCGCGCCGATGTTCCACAGCTTTGCCCGGAAGGCGACGGCCACCGCCAGCCCGGTGAAGATCAGCGGCGTCGCACGGTTCAGCGTCTCAAGGATCGCCAGCTTCGACCCCAGCGCCCCGGTCGCGATCTGGCCGAGGACGGCGAAGGGGTTGGCCCCGGCGACCAGCGCCAGCAGCATGGCAACGCCCAGCGTCGCCGCCAGCGCCAGCACGGGAAGGCCGATCCGCCGCAGTGCCGTGGGGTTGGCGATGGGTTCAAGCCGCATCAGCATCCTCGAACTTCTGGCCCGCCATCCACAGACCCAGTTCTGCCGCCGTCATCGTCCCCCTGGCAAAGCCCGGCGAAAGGCGACCCTGAGAGATGACATGAATGACATCCGACAAGCCCATGATTTCATCCAGGTCTTCGGAAATCAGCAAGACGGCCGCTCCGCGGTCGCGCGCGGCGATCAGTTGCGACTGCACATAGGCAATCGCGCCCACGTCAAGGCCCCGGACCGGCTGGTTCGCAAGGATGATCTCCGGTCCTCCCGGTGTCGACCCGCCCGCCATCGCCCGCCCCAGGATCAGCTTCTGCATGTTGCCGCCCGAGAGGAGCCGTATCCGCGTCTCCGGTCCCGGGCAGCGCACGTCGTAGCCCGCGATGATCTCTTCCGCGAAGGTCCGCGCTGCACGCCAGTTCATCCAGCCGTTGCGGGAGAACCGGCTGCGATAGGTTTCCAGCACGGCATTTTCGGTCAGGTCGAAATCGCCGATGGAGCCCTGGTGATGGCGGTCCTCGGGGATGCGCGCCACACCGCCTGCAAGGGCCTCGCGCGGCGACCAGCCCGCGACCAGCTTGTCCCGCAGGGAAATGGTCCCCGCGACCGGCAGCGCCAGCCCGGCGACGATCCCGGCCAGCGCGGACTGTCCGTTGCCCGACACTCCCGCAAGGCCCATGATCTGCCCGGCGCGGAGGTCCAGCGTGACGGCCTTCAACCCCGGTGCCGCGCCCCGATCCGGGGTCGAGACACCGTCAAGCCGCATCAGCACCGGCCCCGCCTCCCGCGCTTCCGCCCGGGGCAGCGACAGCTCGCCCCCGACCATCAGTTCGGCCAGCCGTCCCTTGTCGGTGGCATGGGTGTCGTCCTCGCCCACCACCCGCCCATGACGCAGCACGACGCAGCGGTCGGCGATCGCCATCACCTCATGCAGCTTGTGGCTGATGAAGATCACTGACAACCCCATCGCCGTGGCCCGGCGCAGGGTGGCGAAGAGGGCGTCTGATTCCTGTGGCGTCAAGACCGCAGTCGGCTCGTCCAGGATCAGGATGCGCGCGTCGCGGTAAAGCGCCTTCAGGATCTCGACCCGCTGGCGCTCTCCGACAGAAAGCCGGCTCACCTTGGCATCGGGATCCACCGCAAGACCGAAATCCAGCGAAAGCTGTTTGACTTTTTCCCGTGCGCCCGCGGCACCCCGCGACCACAGGCTGTCGGTGCCCAGCGTGATGTTCTCCAGAACGGTCAGGTTGCCCGCCAGCGTGAAATGCTGGTGGACCATGCCCACCCCCGCTGCCAGCGCAGCCTTCGGGTTGCCGGGGGGCAGGGGCTGGCTGAAGACTTCGACCACACCTTCATCGGCCACATAGTGACCGAAAAGGATGTTCATCAGCGTGGTCTTGCCTGCGCCGTTTTCTCCAAGCAGCGCAACTACTTCGCCGCGCCGCAGGGAGAGGGACACCGCATCGTTCGCCCTCAGCGCGCCGAAGGACTTCGAAATGCCATTGAGGCGGAGGACGACCTCCGCCTCCGTCTCTTTCGGGATCACGACGATTTCGGCTCGCTGTCGTCGATTGCCACGGTGAAGCTGCCGTCCTTGATCGCGGCTTCCTTCTCGGCGACTTTGGCCATCACCTCGGCCGGAACCTTGCCATCGAAGGTGCCCAAAGGCGCAAGCGAGCAACCGCCCGCGTTCATGAAGGAATAGGTGCCGTAGTTGTCGGCCTTGAAGCTGCCACCCTGCACCGCCGCCACCGCCGCGTTCAGCGTGGGCTCGAAATGCCACAGCGCCGAGGTCACGACCGTTTCCGGGTAGTCGCCCTGGGTGTCGATCACGTTGCCGATTGCCAGCACGCCGCGTTCCTTGGCCGCGTCCGAAACCCCGAAGCGTTCCGCATACATCAGGTCCGCCCCGCCATCGATCATCGCGAAGGCGGTTTCCTTGGCCTTCGGCGGATCGAACCACGACCCGATGAAGCTGACCTGGAACTTGGTGTCCGGCATGACCTCGCGCACACCCGCCATGAAGGCGTTCATCAGCCGGTTGACCTCGGGGATCGGGAAGCCGCCGACCATGCCGATGTTGCCCTTGGTCATGCCGCCCGCGACGATGCCCGAGAGGTAAGCCGCGTCCTGGATGTAGTTGTCGAAGACCGCGAGGTTCGGGTTCGCGGCTTCGTCCGGCATGAAGGAGGACCCCAGCAGGAAGGCCACGTCCGGGTATTCCGCACAGACCTCGCGCGCTTCGGCCTCGGCGCCGAAGATCTCGCCGACTATCAGCTTGACGCCCGCCTCGCAGTATTCGCGCATCACGCGGGGATAGTCGGTGTTCGCGACATTCTCGGTGTAGGTATAGTCCACCGTCCCCGCCGCCTTCAGCGCCTCGGCGGCGATGTGGATGCGGCTGACCCATTGCTGTTCGACCGGCACCGTGTAGATGCCCGCCATCTTGAGCGGTTCCTGCGCAAAGACTGCAAGCGGCAGGTTCGCCGCAGCAGCGATGGCGCCGCCACCCAGAAGCACACCGCGGCGCGAGATCGTGAATGTCCTGATGGTCATGTGACTGCCTATCCCTGTTGGTGTTGGTTGTCCGATTTTTACCAAAAGGTAAAACTCATTGCCGATTCGTTACAAGCGGCAGTTTGTGCCGGGACGGGCGGACAGCACCTCCCGTGCAATTGCCCGCGGAAGTGATGAAATCATAGCCGGTTCAGTATGTTGTGGCCACAATTGAGTGCGGCCCGTGAACTTCGGTCAGTCCTTGGGCAGCCGTCCCTGGGCGATCCAGCCGTCCACCACCGCCAGCGCGGCCTCGGCAAAGGCGGGGTCGTTGATATGGGCGTCCAGCTCCACCAGCCGGACGTTCTGCGGGCAGGCCGCACGGACCTCGTCCACGAAAGCGGCGAGCCCGTCAGCATCCCACAGGGGGCCGCCCTCGCGGTCCCATTCATTGCCGCCCTGCAGTGGCAGCAGGAACACCACCTCGCCCTTCGCCTGGCCAAGCTTGCCCATGATCGCCTGCGCAACCTTCCGCCGTCCCTCGGCATCCAGCACGACGGATGACAGGATCCGGTTGTGGGCGTGACCCGGCAGGCCTTCCAGATGCGCCGGCAGCGGGTGCCAGCCGACGAGATCCACCAGATCGTAGCAGCCGATCGACACGATCTGCGGTAGCCCCTGCGCGCCTGCCGAAGTCATCCGGTCCGGCCCCGCGGTGATCGCCGAGCCGAAAAGGTGGTTCCCCACCTCCTGCGGCGCGAAGTCCAGCACGGCGGCAAAGGCGCCTTCGGCGGCCAGCGCTTCAAACGCCCGGCCCCCCATTCCCGTAGCGTGGAACACCGCCACTTCGAAGCCCCGCGCCTCCAGTGCCGGTTTCAGGCTGACCATGTAGCGCAACACGGTCTTGCCGAAGCTGGTCATCCCGATCAGCGGCCGGTCGCGGCGCGGCGGCTCCACCGCGCGGGCCGCGCCCAGCACCGCCCCTGCAGCCTGGCTGAGCGAGGCCTTGCAGATCGAGTTCAGCCCGTACAACCCCCCGGCCCAGAGGATCATCTGGATATCCGCGGGCAGCCGCTCGGGTGGCAGCATAGGGCTGAAGCTGACGGTGGAGACCACGTACTTCGGCACGCCAAGGGGCAGGGCGCTGCACAGGTCCAGCGCCAGGTCGGTCCCCATCGTCCCGCCCAGCACGATCACGCCCTGAATGCGCCCCTCGGCGTGCAGCTTCGCCGCCAGCCGCGACGATCCAAGGGCCATGATCTGCATTGCGGTGTTCTCGTCCTCACCCGCAATCGCCGCGGCAATCGAGGAACCCGCCGCCTCGGCCACCTGATACTTGGAAATGTCGGTCGGTCGCGACGGATCGCCCAGCACCGACACATCCATGGTCAGGACCTGTCCGCCCTGCCCAAGGATCACGTCGCGCATATAGCCCAGTTCGGCGTCCTTGGTGTCCCAGGTGCCGGCGACAAGGATGGTGGGGGTCATAGCTGGATCCACGCGGTCTTGAGGTCGGTATATTTCTCCAGCGCGTGCAAGGACTTGTCGGCCCCGTTGCCGGATTGCTTCACGCCCGACAGGGGCACCGTCACATCCGCGCCGCCATAAGTGTTCACATGCACGACGCCAGACCGGATGCCGCGTACCATCCGGTGCGCTCGGCTCAGGTTCGCGGTCCAGACCCCCGCCGCCAGCCCGAAATCGCTGGCATTGGCCAGCCGCAATGCCTCGGCCTCGTCGGCGAAGGGGGTGACGGCAAGGACCGGGCCGAAGACCTCTTCACGGTAGAGGCGATGTTCCGGCCTGACGCCCGTCACGATGGTCGGGTCCATGTAATAGCCGCCGGTTTCCTCCAGCGCCCGGCTGCCGCCGGTGACGATCTCGCCGCCTTCGCGGGTGGCATCCGCGACGAAGCCGAGGTTGCCCTCCAGCTGGGTCAGCGAGTTCACCGCGCCGACCTGTGTGTCCAGCTTCAGCGGGTTTCCAACGGCCATTTTCCGCGTCGCCGTCGCCAGTTCGTCAACGAAGGCATCATGCACCAAAGCCTCGACTAGAAGCCGCGAGCCCGCGACGCAGACCTGCCCGGCATTGCGGAAGATCGCCGTTGCGGCGGCCTTTGCAGCGGCGGAGAGATCCGGCGCGTCAGCGAAGACCACGTTCGGTGATTTGCCGCCCAGTTCCAGATAGCAGCGCTTCAGGTTGGATTGTGCCGAATACTGCAGCAACCGCCGCCCGGTCGCGCCCGAGCCGGTGAAGACCAGCACGTCGACGTCGTTGGACAGGGCCAGCGCCTCGCCGGTCACCCGGCCCGGTCCGGTGACGACGTTGAACACGCCCGGCGGCACCCCCGCCTCCAGCGCCAGCGCGGCCAGTCGGAGAAGCGACAGGGATGCAGTCTCCGCCGGTTTCAGCACCACCGAATTGCCTGTCGCGAGGGCAGGGGCGATCTTCCAGGCCCCGATCATCAGCGGGAAATTCCAGGGGACAATCGCGCCGACCACGCCCACGGGCTCGCGGTGGATCAGGCCCAGCACATTCGACGCGGTGGGGGCCACCTCGCCATAGACCTTGTCGATGGCCTCGGCGTAGTAGCGGAACGTGCCCGCCGCACTGCCCGGTTCGGCCTTCAGCGCCATGGAAATCTCGGTCCCGTTGTCGCGGACGCCCAGCACCGCCAGTTCGGTGGCGTGTTTCTCGATCAGATCGGCCAGCCGGTGCAGCACCGCCTTCCGCGCGGCAGGGGCCATGCGCGACCAGCGCCCGTCCTCGAAGGCCGCGCGGCCCGAAGCGCAGGCGCGGGCCACGTCGTCCGCAGAGGCCGCGGCAATCGTCGTAAGTTGCTTGCCGTCAATGGGCGACAGGACAGGCGTCTCGCCCGCACCTTTCACCCATTCACCCCCAATGAGCAGTTTACCCGCCGCAACCGGGGCTGCCGCCAGCCGGTCGATCATTGCCTGATCCATATCCCCTCCCGATTGGTTCAAATAATGAACCGATGGTTTAAAAATAGATTGACAGCGCCCAGCCCCATCTGTCAACAAAAATGGCGAGGGGTGATCTGCCCCTACGGAAAAGGACTGCGCGGCAAATGGGGACGGTCGGCAATGCACTGGATCTTCTGGACCTTTTTACCCGGGCCGAACCGCAGCTCGGCCTCAGCCAGCTTGCCCGCGCCTCTGGGTTGAACAAGGCGACCTGCCACCGGCTGCTCACCGAATTGGAATCGCGCGGGCTTCTGGAACAGGTCGGACCGGCCCGCGAATACCGCCTCGGCCCCGCCGTCTTGCGCCTTTCCGCGCTCCGCGAAGCCGCCGTTCCCACGCGCGAGGCTGCGATGCCGACCCTGCGCCGTCTGGCCGAGGCGACGGGGGAAACCGCGCATCTGTCGCATCTGGTCGCTGGCAGACTCCAGACCCTCGCCTTCGCCTATGCCTCACGCACTGGCGTCCGGGTGATGATGGAGGATGCCGATTTCCTGCCGTTCCACGCGACCGCCTCGGGTGCGGCTGTCCTCGCCTTTCATCCCGACCCGGACGCCCTGATCGCCGCTGCGCCCGATCCCGACGCCCTGCATGCCCGCATCCGGGACGCCAAGACCAAGGGCTATGCCGAAACCCTCTCGACCTTCGAGAAGGATGTCCATTCCTTCGCCGTTCCCCTCTGCGATGCGACCGGCGCCTGTACCGGGGCGCTGGCCGTTGCTGCGGCCGCCCCCCGGATGACGCCCGACCTACACGCCACGATCACCCGCGAACTGGCCCTTGCCGGGGCCGAGATCACCCAGCTTTGGGGCGGCCAGCCCCCCATGACAGGAGACGCCCGATGAAAGACGCCAACTTCCTGAAAGCCCACAACGCCCGCAGCCTGTGGCACCCGATGACCGCGCCGTCGGACAGCCTGAAGAACCCGCCGGCCATCATCACCGGCGCGGAAGGCACCCGCATCCGCGACATCGACGGGCATGAGGTGGTGGATGGTGTCGGCGGCCTCTGGAACGTCAACCTCGGCTATTCCTGCCAGCCGGTGAAGGACGTCATCGCCGCCCAGCTGGACGCGCTGCCCTATTATTCCATCTTCCGCGGCACCTCGAACGACAAGGTCATCGAATTGGCCGAGGAACTGCGCGCCTTCTTCGAACCGGACGGGCTGACGCGGGCCTTCTACACCTCGGGCGGGTCGGACAGCGTGGAGACCGCCCTGCGCCTTGCCCGCCAGTACCACAAGATCAAGGGCGACCCCGGCCGGACGAAGTTCCTGTCGCTCAAGAAGGGCTACCACGGCACTCATATGGGCGGGGCCTCGGTCAACGGCAACGCGAACTTCCGCACGGCTTATGAGCCGCTTCTGCCCGGCTGCTTCCACATCCCCGCACCCTACACCTATCGCAACCCGTTCAACGAAAGCGACCCTGCGAAACTGGCGCAGCTTTGCCTGCAGGCGCTGGAGGACGAGATCGCCTTCCAGGGCGCCGCGACCATTGCCGCCTTCATCATGGAGCCGATCCTGGGCGCGGGTGGCGTCATCCCGCCGCATCCGACCTTCATGCCAGGCGTGGAAGCCATCTGCCGCAAGCATGGCATCCTTCTCATCGCCGACGAAGTGATCACCGCCTTCGGCCGCACCGGCGCCTGGACCGGCAGCCGCCTCTGGGGCGTGAAGCCCGATTTCGCCTGCACGGCCAAGGCGATCACCAACGGCTACTTCCCCTTCGGCGCGGTGATGATCGCCGAGGGCGTGGCGGAGGTCTTCGAATCCGACGCCACAGGCAAGGCCGCCATCGGCCACGGCTACACCTATTCCGGTCATCCGGTCGGTGCTGCCGCCGCGCTGGCCTGCCTGGCCGAGACGAAGCGCCTGAACGTCTCCGTGAACGCCGCCGCGCGGGGGACGCAACTGCACCAGGGCCTCCTGAAGCTGCAGGCACAGCACGAGGCCATCGGCGATGTCCGTGGTGGCCATGGGCTGATGTGCGCCATCGAACTTGTCGCCGACCGCGCCACGAAGAAGCCCGCCGACAAGGCCATCCCGGCCAAGGTGCAGGAGGCGGCTTTCCGGGCAGGTGCCATGGTCCGGGTTTCCGGCCCCAACATCATCCTCTCGCCGCCTCTGGTGGTGACGGAAGCCGACATCGCGACTATCCTTGCCGCGCTCGACTCAGGCTTCAAGGCGCTCTAGGCCCGCGATGACCACCGGCTTCTGTTTCGACGAACTGACGCTCTGGCACAGCACCGGCGAGGCCGCGCTGTTCCTGCGCCCGGGGGGGTGGATCCAGCCCCCGGCCGCCGGTGGCCATGCTGAAAGTCCGGAAACCAAGCGGCGCTTCAAGAACCTGCTGGACGTTTCTGGCCTGTCCCGCCACCTTGCGGTCGAGACCGCCCCGCCCGCCAGCGACGAGGCGCTGCGACGCATCCACCCTGCCAGCTACCTGAACGAATTCAAGCGCCTCTCGGACGCTGAAGGCGGCATGCTGGGCGAGGAATCGCCATTCGGTCCCGGTGGCTATGGCATCGCGGCGCTTTCCGCCGGGCTTGCCATCCACGCGATGGACAGGGTCCTGACCGGCCAGTGGGCCAACGCCTATTCCCTGTCGCGCCCGCCCGGCCACCACTGCATGCCCGATCATTCCATGGGCTTCTGCCTTCTGGCCAACATCCCCATCGCAATCGAGGAAATGCGCAGCCGCCACCATCTCGCCAAGGTCGCTGTCGTCGACTGGGATGTCCACCACGGCAACGGCACGCAGGCGATCTTCTGGGACCGCGCCGATGTCCTGACGATCTCGCTGCACCAGAACAGCTGCTATCCCGTGAACTCCGGCGCCACATCCGAACGCGGGGCAGGGCCGGGTGAAGGAGCGAACATCAACGTGCCGCTCCTGCCCGGCGGCGGCCACGCCAGCTATCTCGCCGCGATGGACCGCATTGTCCTGCCCGCACTTCAGCGTTTCCAGCCCGAGCTGATCGTCGTCGCCTCCGGCCTCGATGCCAATGCGCTTGATCCGCTGGCCCGGATGCTGGCGCATTCCGAAACCTACCGCGCCCTGACCGAACGGCTTCTGCACGCTGCGGCCACCCTCTGTCAGGGCCGCCTGATGATGGCCCACGAAGGCGGCTATTCCGAGGCCTATGTCCCGTTCTGTGGCCAGGCGATCATGGAAACGCTCGCAGGACGGCGGACCCGGGTGATCGATCCGTTCCTCGATTTCGTGATGGCCCAGCAGCCCCCACCCGAGTTTCAGGCGCTGGAGGACCGACGTCTGGCCGAAATGGCCGCGGCTTACGGATTGTGACAAAATGACCGACTATGTAGCCCTGCTGGGAACGAAAGGCGGTCCGGCGATCCGGCAGGGTTCGCCAATGCCGACCTCCTCGGTCCTCTCGCTCGCCGGGCAATGGGCCGTCTTTGACTGCGGATTGGGCGTGACGAAAGGTCTGGTTGATCAGGGACTTGCCCTGAAGGACCTGTCGCTGGTCTTCATCACGCATCTGCACTCTGACCACTATCTTGAACTTGGTCCGCTGATCCACACCGCCTGGACAGCGGGCCTGAAGACCCCGGTCCGGGTGTGGGGGCCGTCCGGCCTTGCGCGCTATTGGCAGGGTTTTCTTGCGGCGATGCAAACCGACATCGCCACCCGGATCGAGGACGAAGGCCGCCCCGATCTCGCCGGCCTTGTCAGCTTTCACACCGTCGATGCCACTGCCCCGATCACAGAAAGCGCCTGGACGGTCACCGTGCAAGCCGCGATTCATCCGCCGCTGACCGAGACCTGGTCCTATTCCGTGCGGGCAGACGGCCGGCATGTGGTCTTTACTGGTGACACCGCGCACAATCCAGCTATCGCGGCCTTCGCGCAGGGCGCGGACCTATTGATCCACGAAGCCATGCTGGCCGAGGGGCTTGCCGCATTGCAAAAGCGGATCGGCAATGGCGACGACCGGCTGATGAAGCACTGGCTCCGGGCGCATACTCTGGCTGAAGACGTCGCCCGGACTGCCAAGGCCGCCGGCGTGAAGGCGCTGGCGCTGAACCATCTCATTCCCTCGGACGATCCCGCCTTCGGGCCAGCTGACTGGCATCGCGCCTGTGCCCCGCATTGGTCCGGCGTGCTGCATGTCGGTCATGACGGGATGCGCATTTTCCTCTGACCTCCCATTCGGGCGACGTCGTCTTCTCGTCGGTCGGCCCGCGAGAAGTGACGAAATCATCGACGAGCGGCGCCGCCCATGTCAGGGTCCGCCGCAAGGAGCATTCTCATGTCCACCCCCTTCGCCGGTCCGCAGATTCCCAGCCTTGTCCAGCACATCCTGGACCGGATCGACCTTGGCCAGCTGAATCCCGGCGACCTTCTGGACGAGGCCGAGTTGTCCGAGACCCATGGCGTCTCGCGCACCCCGGTCCGCGAGGCGATCCTTTATCTGGAGGCGCTTGGCCTCGTCCGCCGCCTGCCGCGCAAGGGGGCGGCGATCTTCCGGCCCACGCTGGAGGAATTCCTCGCCATCCTCGAAGTCCATGCCAAGCTGGAAGGCCAGGCCGCAGGCCTTGCCGCCCGCCGTCTGTCTCGGCAGGGGGCGAAAGAGCTGGAAGCCGCCGTCCGCGCCTGCGAGGCGAAGGCGGCGCAGAGCCCGACCGAAGACCCCGACGGCTATTACCAGCTGAACCTGCGCTTCCATGCCTGCGTTGCCTTGGCGTCGGGCAACGGGGTGCTGCTGGAAAGCCTGAAGACGAACGCCCGCCGCCTCTTGGCCTATTACCGTGCCCGCTACCGCTTTCAGGGCGCGATCCCGAAATCGGCGCAAGAGCATCGCACCATCGCGCGGCTGATCACCGATCGCGATTCCGCAGGTGCCGAGGCGATGATGCAATCCCACGTCCAGTTCGACCAGGTTACCGCAATGGACCTTCTGGCCGCGCTGTCCTGATGGAAGCCTAGGATTCTTCTAGAAAAATATCATACCATCTTGGCCTGTTCAAAAAACCGCGCGATCCACTCGGCGAAGCGCGGCCCTTCGCTCCCCAGGGGCAGCGAGGCCCGTGCCTCGGCGCCCACTTCTGCTGGAAACTGCGGCGCAAATTCCTCCACCAGCGCTGCAAGGAAGGCGGGCGTCATCTCGGGATGATACTGCGTGGCGAAGATCCGCGTTCCGATCCGGTAGCAGGCCGCCGGACAGCCCGGTGTCTGCCCGATCACCTCCGCCCCCGGCGGCAGAGCCGTCACCTGCTCTCCATGCGCCGCCGCCAACCGGAACCGGGACACCGATTCCATCCAGGGGGCCGGGGCAATTACCTCGGTCTCTGCCGTTCCCAACACGAAGGGGCCGGGATTCGGCCCCACATTCCCCCCTAGCGCCTTGGCTATCGCCTGATGCCCGAAGCAGGCCCCCGCCAAGGGCTTGCCCGCCTCATGGGCCTGTTGGATGACGGCCATCAACCGGTCGATCCAGGCATCCTCATCATGTACCGAGGACGGGCTGCCGCCGATCAGGAACCCGTCAAACCCTTGCACATCCTCGGGAAACTGCCCTTTCGGCAAGTCGAAGGCCGTCACCTGCCATCCCGGCCGCACCCCATGCAGCATCGCCCGAAACTTCTCGACGTCGCGGGGATGACGGGCCGCAAACGCGCTGTCGTCCGTGTTCGTCGCCAGCACTGCGATATGCATGAGATTTCCCTTTACATATTTAACATGTTCATCATTATACAAAGCAGGCCGCAGGGCAAGGAGGAATCGATGACAGTCTGGACCCCGACCGACGACGGTTTCGCCGATCTCACCAGCCACGACACCTTCCTTTCCGGCGCCCCTCACAACACCTTTGCGCGCCTCCGCCGGGACGATCCGATGCACTGGACCGAATGGGATCAGGGCGAAAGCTTCTGGTCCGTCACCCGGCATGAGGACATTCACCGCCTCAACGGCCAGCCCGACCTTCTCTCCTCTGCCCGCGGCATCCGCATGGAGGACCAGAGCTACGAGGAATACCTCGCCCGCCGCACCTTCCAGGAGACCGACCCACCCGAACACATGATGACCCGGGTGAAGGTGGCGAAGGCCTTCTCCAAACCCGTTATCGCCACGTTCGAGCAATCCATCCGCGATCTCTGCACCGGCATCCTAGACAACGCGCTCCAGCGCGAAACCTTTGATGCGACGAAAGAAATCGCCCGGGAGCTTCCCATGCGCATGCTCGGTCGCATCGTCGGCCTGCCGGACGAGGACCTGCCCTGGCTGGTGGAAAAGGGCGATGCGCTGATCGCCAACACCGACCCCGACTTCACCCCGCATGTCCTCGACAAGCTGACCACCGACGAATTCCGCATGATGCCGTTCAATTCCCCGGCTGGGGCGGAGCTGTTCGTCTACGCCAAGGACCTGATGAAGCGGAAAGAGGCGGCGGGCGACACTTCGGGCGTCCTGCACATGATCCTGCAACCCGGCCATGACGGCAGCGTGATGCCGGAAATCGAGTTCCGCAACTTCTTCTGCCTCGTCGTCGCCGCCGGCAACGACACCACGCGCTATTCCATCGCTGCGGGCCTGCAGGCCCTGGCCCACCAGCCCGAGCTTCTGCCCCTGATCCAGTCCGGCGCTGTCGATGACACCATGGCTGACGAGATCATCCGCTGGGCCAGCCCGACCAGCTATTTCCGGCGCACCGCCACCCGTGACTTCGACCTGCACGGCAAACAGATCAAGGCAGGCGACAAGGTGCTGTACTGGTTCGCCTCCGCCAACCGCGACGAGACCGTCTTCGACCAGCCCTTCCGCGTTAACCTCGCCCGCACACCCAACAAGCATCTCGCCTTCGGGCAGGGCGGCCCGCACCTCTGCCTCGGCATGTGGCTCGCGCGGCTGGAAGTCCGCGTGCTGTTCGAAGAACTCGCCAAGCGGATCAAATCCATCGAACCGGCGGGCGAGCAGAAATTTCTGCGTTCCAACTTCGTGGCCGGATTGAAAAGCCTGCCGGTCCGCGTGACGCTGCAATGAACCGATAGACGACCAACCGGGGGGAAACACCATGGCGGACCGCCTGCGCGCGATGTTCTGCGACCATCTCAGCCTGATGCGTGGCAAGTATCTGCCCGCCACCAAGCTGAAATCCGAAGGCACGCGGCTGGCGCGGCCCAATTTCAGCGTCCACTGGGACAAGGACCTGATCCTCGACGCCCCGCATACCAAATGCCGCGAGGGCATTCCCGACATGGAGCTGCGCTGGGTCGCCGATGAAATCCGCGATGGCTGGGAACCGGACACCAAGGTCGTCACCGGCGACCTCTATGACAACGAAGGCGTGCCGCTGTCGCTCTGCCCACGCGGGGCGTTGAAGCGGGCTGTCAAGGCCTGGACCGCCAAGGGCCTGACCCCGAAGGTCGGCATCGAGTTGGAAGCCTTTGCCTTCGAAATCGCCGAGGACGGATCGGTGTCGCCGATGCATGCCCCGGGTGGCATCGTCTATGGCACCGGCCCCTTCGCCGACCCCGCAGGTTTTACCGATGCGATCTGGAACCGCGCCGAAGAGGCGGGCTTCAAGCTGGAGCTGATCACCGCCGAATACGACACCCCGCAGTTTGAATTCACCCTTGCCTATGACGAGGCGGTCAAGGCTGTGGACGAGATGGTCCTCTTTCGCCAGATGGCCCGCGAGGTCGCGCTGGAGCATGGCATCCTGTTGACCTTCCTGCCGAAACCGATCCTGGAGAAGGGCGGCTCTGGCCTGCATTTCAACCTTTCCTTCGCCGACAAGACCGGGGCCAATGCCCTGATGACCGGCCCGAAGGGTGGCCCCGCGCATATGAACGACCTCGCGAAAGGCGTCGTTGCCGGCTGGGTGCATCACCACAAGGGCCTCGCCGGTCTCCTTGCCCCCACCGTGGGCAGCTACCTGCGCCTGCAGCCGGCCTCGATGTCGGGCTACTGGTGCAACTGGGGCGGCGACCATCGCGGCGTCACCACCCGGGTGTCCGAGGAAGGCGGCCCGAAGACCCGGCTTGAACACCGGATGGCCGATGCAAGCTGCAATCCCTACACCGCGCTGGCCGCCCTGTTGCAGGCTGCCCGGCTGGGGGTGGAGCAGGGCTACGACCTGCCCGCGCCCGAAGCAGGCGACGGCTTCGACCGCACCGATGCCGGGTATGGCGTGGCGCCCTCGCTGTCCGAAGCGATGGACGATCTTGAAGCCGACACCGCCCTGGCCCAGGCCCTCGGGCCGGAACTGGTGGAGCATCATGTCTTCATGAAGCGGATCGAAGTGACGAAGACCGAAGGCCTCGAAGGTGCGGCCTTGCGCGACTATTACATCTGGTACGTCTGAGGTCCTGCCCATGAAAGCCACCTGGAAACTGGCCGATGGCCGCGAGATGACCCTCGACGTCGCCGAGGGCCAAAGCCTGATGGAGGCCGCCACCCAGCGCGGCGTCCCCGGCATCATCGGCGAATGCGGCGGCTCGATGTCCTGCGCCACCTGTCATGTCGTGGTCGATGCGGCCTGGGCCGACCGGGCAGGGGAGGCGGGCCCGTTCGAGGAAGACATGCTCGACATCACCGAGGCAGGCCGCCAGCCGACCTCGCGGTTGTCGTGCCAGTTGAAGATGACGCCAGAGCTGGACGGCATCGCGGTCAGCGTGCCGCAGGCCTGACGGGCCGTTCCTCGTTGACTTCGTCACTCCTCGCTCGGGGCCTCCCCGACGAGAAGACGAAGTCGCACGAGGAGGCGCCCACCACTTTCCCCGCCGAACACAATGCCCTAGCCTGCTGCCTGCCGCATCAGGATCCTCTCCATGACCCCAGACGACCTCGACGGCCTGACAGCAATTCTCGCCGAATCGGGCAGCCAGGCGCTTGGCTTTTTTGACACCCTCCACCAGCGCGAGGTCGAGGCGAAATCCCCAGGCGACCTCGTCTCGGACGCCGACCGCGCCGTGGAACAGATCCTACGCCAGCGCCTGACTGCGGCCTTCCCCGACTGCAGCATCCTGGGCGAGGAATACGGCGGCACCCTTACCGCCCGTACCTGGGCGATCGACCCGATCGATGGCACGTCGAACTTCCTGTCCGGCCTGCCGTTCTGGACCGTGTCTCTCGGCCTACTGCAGGACGGCCAGCCCGTCGCAGGCGGCATCATCGCCCCCGCCCTTGGCCTTTCCGCGCTCGGGACGCCCGGCCAGCCCCTGCGCACCACCGGGTTCACTCCCGGCTCGCGCCCCGGCAATCCGCCCTGCATCGGTATCGGGCGCAACCCGCGCTGGCCCGCGGCCGACCGCCATGCCGTCGAGGCCGCCATCGAGGCCGCAGGCCTTGCTCCGCGCCTGATCGGCAGTTGCGCACTCTCCCTGCTGATGGTCGCCACCGGGCGGCTTGCGGGTTACATCGAACCCCGTGTTGGCGGCCTTTGGGACTGCGCGGGCGGCCTCGCCCTTTGCCGCGCGGCGGGCCTGCCGACGGCGTTCCGTGTTCATTCCGATGGGACTGTGGATGTCCTCGCGGGCGGGGTCTTCGATCTTGTGCAAGGCGCGCAAGGGCTCGCGGGCCTGCGGCCGCGAACGGAAGGCTGACCCACAGGGCATATTAATAATTCAAACTTAAAACATCTTGAGGCGGCCGGGGGATTTCCCTAATCTGCCCCGGTCGGACGCAACGGGAAGGATGGGACAAACATGGTCAGCAACACCACCGAGGGGGGCTATTTCCTCTATCATTCCATCGGCATCTACCCCGGCAAGGAAGACGACCTCTCCCGCGCGATGGCCGAGTTTTCCGATGTCTGGGCCGCCCCGAACGACAAGCAATGGGGCTACGTCCTGCGCAAGCGGCAGGATTTCATCGACCGCTGGCGCCGTCTGATCAACGTCCCCAAAGGCAGTCTGACTACGGTCGACAACGTGACCGAAGGCATGCAGAAACTCATGCGTGCCCTGCCCGAAGGGTCCCTGCGCGGCAAGCGGGTCCTTGCCTCCGCTGACTGCTTCCCTTCCGTCCACTTCCTCCTCGCCGGCCTCGCCCCGAAGATGGGCTTCACACTGACCACCGTGCCCCTCTCCGAAGGCCGCGCCTGGGTGGAGACCGAGGATTTCCTCGCCCAGTGGGGCCCAGACGTTGGCCTTGCCCTTCTGACCTGGGTCACCTCCATCGGCTCGTCGAAGATGGACTATCCCGCACTCGTCGCCCATGGCCGGGCGATGGGCAGCCTGATGGTCGCCGACATCACCCAGGGCGCCGGCCTTATGCCCTTCGACGCGATGAATCCGCGGGTGGATTTCGTCGTCTCCACCAGCCTGAAATGGCTCTGCGGGACGCCCGGTGCTGGCATTCTCTACGCCGACAAGGACCTGATCCCCAGCCTCCAGCCGGAAGCCCGGGGCTGGTTCTCCCAGAACAACCCCTTCTCCTGGGACCTCGACAAGTTCGACTACGCCCCCGACATCCGCCGCTTCGACAGCGGGACGCCGGGGTCGATCGCGGCCATCGCCTCGCTGCCAGCGATGGAGTGGTTCGCCAAACAGGACCTGCGCGACGTCGCGGCCCACAACCGCCGCCTGGTCGACCGGATCATCACCCGCGCCGACAAGCTGGACCTGCCGCTGCATTCACCCCGCGACGCCGAGAAGCGCGGGGGAGCGGTCATGCTGCGGATGCCCGACAAGGCCGAGGCCGCCGCCTGCGTCGGCGCGCTGGGGGTCGAGGGCTATTCGGTCGACTTCCGCGGCCCGATCCTGCGGCTGTCACCCGGCTTCGTGACCGAGGAACGGGCCGTGGACGCGGTCTTCGACCTGGTCGGGGAAGTGATGGCCCGCCGCCGCCGCAGGTTCGCGGGGCAGGGGGAGGCCACGAAAGGCGCGGGCGAGGTGTTGGCGGCACTGGCGTCGGGCCTTGCGGGGGGCGGCGTCAAGGTCGTGGACCTGACCGCCCAGCTTGGCCCCGTGACGCCGATCCTGCACCTGCCCGAGGATCTGGCGCGGAACACGCCCAAGGTCGCCATCCACCGGATCAGCGAATACGACAAGGACGGGCCGTTCTGGGCCTGGAACTGGCTGGAGCTTGGCGAACACTCCGGCACCCATTTCGACGCGCCGCATCATTGGCTTTCCGGCAAGGACCACCCGGATGGCTTCACCGACACCCTGTCAGTCCAGCGGCTGATCGCGCCGGTGAATGTGATCGACTGTTCGCAAATGGCGGCGGCGGACCCGGACTACTTGCTGACGGCTGCGGAAGTGAAGGCCTGGGAGACCCGGCATGGCGAGATCAACCCCGGCGAATGGGTGGTGATGCGCACCGACTGGGACAAGCGCAGCCATGACGATGAGCTGTTCCTGAACGAGGACCCGGACCCCTACGAGGACGGCTCGCATTCGCCGGGGCCGTCGACGGATTGTATCGACTACCTCCTGGGGAAGGGCATCGTCGGCTGGGGGACGCAATGCGTGGGCACCGATGCGGGGATGGCGGGCAAGTTCAGCCCGCCGTTCCCAGCGCATAATTTCCTGCACCGGGACAACTGTTTTGGCCTCGCAAGCCTGTGCAACCTTGACCAGTTGCCGCCGAAGGGCGCGGTGCTGATCGCGACGCCGTTGAAGATCAAGGACGGCACCGGCTCGCCCATCCGGGCGCTGGCGCTGGTTTCCGGTTGATCGCTCGTCGATGACTGCGTTACTCCTCGCTGCGGTCCCGAGGAGGAGACGAAGTCGAACGACGAGGCGTCAGCCTGGGATGTATTTCCGAGCAAGCGTTCGCATTGCGCCGACATAGGCGAGGACGTCGATCCCCACGCCGACGAACCGTGCCCCGGCCTTCCGGCAATCGGCGATGAAGGCCTCCTCGGTCGACAGCATCCCGGCCGCCTTGCCGGAGGCGGCGATGCGGGTCAGCGCGCCCAGAACGGCACGGCGGACATCGGGGTGGCCCGCGTTGCCGAGATGGCCCATGTCGGCGGCAAGATCGGCCGGGCCGATGAAGACGCAGTCGATGCCGGGAAGGGCGAGAATATCGTCCAGCGCGGCGAGCCCCGCGCGGCTTTCGACCTGCAGGATCAGGCAAATCTGGTCGTTGGCGGTTTTCAGGTAGTCTGGAATCGCCGAAAAGCGCGAGGCTCGGGCAAGCGAGGAGCCGACGCCCCGGATGCCCTCGGGCGGATAGCGGGTGGCCCGCACCGCGCGTGCCGCCTGCTCGGCGGTTTCGATCATCGGGATCAGCAGGCTCTGAGCGCCTGCGTCCAGCGCCTGCTTGATCCGCGCCGGGTCGTCGTCGCGCAGACGCACCACGGGCAGCGAGGGCGAGGGCTCGATCACCGCAAGCTGCGCCATGGTCGAGCGGAGGTCGTTCGGCGCGTGTTCGCCGTCGATCAGGAGCCAGTCGAACCCCGCAGTCGCGGCCATTTCGGCGGCGTAGGGGTCGGCCATGCCAAGCCAGCAGCCGAAGACGGTTTCTCCGGCGGCGAGTCGCTGTTTGAGGCGGTTCACGGGGGCGGGCATGGGGCTACTCGAAGTTCAGGGTGACGGAACCGAAGGGGCCGAAGTCGGCTTCGAACCGGCTGCCGGGCGGGGCCTCGATGGCCCGGACGAAGCTGCCGGACAGGACGACCTCGCCCGCCTTCAGGCCCTGACCATAGCGATGAAGCCGATGGACAAGCCAGAGGATTCCGGTGACCGGATCATCCAGCACGCCCGCGCCAAGGCCGGTTTCTTCGACCACGCCATCGCGCTTGACGATGGCCCCGACCCAGCGCAGGTTGTGCGTGTCGACGCTGTGGCGGTCCTGGCCAAGCACGATGCCGGCATTGGCGGCATTGTCGCTGATCGTATCGGTGATGATCCGCGCCTTGCCGGTCGCCGGATCACTGCGCAGGATGCGGGTGTCGAGAATCTCCAGCGCCGGGGCGACATGGGCCGTGGCGGCGATGACGTCTTCCCGCGAAACGTTAGGGCCGGAGAGGTCGCGGGCCATCAGGAAGGCGATCTCGGCCTCGACCCTTGGCTGGATGAAATGATTTTTCGGAATCGTCGCGCCGTTGGTGAACAACATATCGTCCAAGAGGACCCCCGAGTCCGGCGTGTCGATCTTCAACTGCTCCTGCATCGCGCGGGAGGTGAGGCCGATCTTCCAGCCGATGACCTGGCGACCCTTGGCCAGCTTCAGCCGGATCAGTTCGGCCTGCACGGCATAGGCAACGTCGAGCGTCATGCCCGGATAGGCGAGGGAGAGGAGGCCGATCTGGCTCCGGGTGGTTTCGGCCTCAAGAAGCGCGAGGGCTGCGGCGTGGTGGTCCTGTGGCGTCATGCGCTAGCCCCTTCATCGGCGACGCCGTTCCGCAAGGTCCCAATGCCCTCGGCCTCGACCTCGATCACATCGCCGGGTTTCAGCCAGATCGGCGGATCGAACCGCGCCCCGGCGCCGGTGGGGGTGCCGGTGACGATAATGTCGCCGGGGACGAGGGTGGTGAAGGTCGAGATATAGGCGATCTGGCGGGCGATGGGGAACAGCATCCGGCTGGTGCGGTCCTGCTGGCGGATATCACCGTTGACGCGGGTTGTGATTTGCACGTCGGTGATCTGGGCGGGGTCGGTGAAGGGAACCAGACCCGGCCCCATCGCGCCGGAACGGTCCCAGTTCTTGCCCTGTGTCACGTTGAATTTGGCGTGACGCACCCAGTCGCGGATCGTGCCTTCGTTGCACAGTGTCAGCGCGGCGATGTGTGACAGGGCCTCGGCCTCGGCAATGCGCCGACCGCCCTTGCCGATCACGACGACGATCTCGCCCTCGTAGTCAAGCTGCGGGCTTTCCGGCGGGCGGATCAGCGGTTGCCCGTGCCCGGTGAAGCTGCGCGGGAAGCGGATGAAAAGCGACATGTTGGGCGGGGCTTCCTGCCCGTCCTTGTACTCGGCGTTGCGGTCGGGGAAGTTCACGCCGACGCAAATGATCTTCTCCGGGTCCGGGATGGGAGGATCGTAGGTGAACGACCCGTCGGGATGGCTGGCCGAGCGGCCCCTGGCGGCCTCCAGCACCTGCGGGATCGCCCCGGCGTCGATCACGTCCCGCAGGGTGCGCCATGCGGGGAAGGCGTCGGACAGGGCGAGGACGCCGCCCGGGGCGGTGGTGCCCCAGTGCTGGCGGCCCTCGGCGGTGAAACTGACCAGCATCATGGTGCGATGATCGGGCTGGCCTTGAGGTCGCTGGCGCGCGTGGGTGTGCCGGCGAACAGGCTGCCCTCCTCGAACCAGGACCGTGGGGCAGGGGCGCCCCAGAGCGTCTGGCGCTGCGGGTCCTTCAGGTCCCAACGGATCGGTTCATGGTCGGGGTCGACGGTCTGGTAGTCCGAGCAATAGATCTCGATCCGGTGGCCGTCGGGGTCGCGGATGTAGAGGAAGAAGGCGTTCGAGATGCCATGGCGGCCCGGCCCGCGCTCGATATTCGCGAGCCAGCCGGTGGTGGACATCAGGTCGAGGAGGTCGATGATGTTCAGCGGCGTCGGCACCCAGAAGGCGGTGTGGTGGAGGCGCGGGCCGGTGCCGTTGGTGAAGGCGATGTCGTGGACGCCGCCCTTCCTGTGGGTCCAGGCGGCCCAGAGGCGGCCGGTCTCGGCGTCTTCGGTGTATTCGGTGACGCGGAAGCCGATCTCGTTCCAGAAGGCGACGGCGGCGTCCACGTCGGGCGAGAAGCAGTTGAAATGGTCGATCCGCAGGGGTTTCACGCCCCTGTAGAGCGCGTATTTCTGATGGATCGGCGGCAGCCGGTCCATCCGGGCGTAGAATTCCAGCGGAATGCCCTGCGGGTCGCGGGTGCGGAAGGCGCGGGTGACATGCGGGCTTGCCACCCAGTCCACCGGCAGGCCCTTCGAGGCAAAGAAGGCGGCGGCGCGGTCGAGATTTTCCTCGTCCCAGACCTTGAAGCCCAGATAGCGCACCTCGGCCACATCGGCCTGTTTCAGGATGATGCAATGGTGGCCGCGTTCCTCCATCGCGCGCAGGTAGATGGTGGAGGAATCCTCCTCGGTCACCTGCAGGCCAAGCGTATCGACGTAGAAGGCGCGTGATTTCGCCAGATCGGTGACGCCGAATTCGACATGGCTGAGCCGGACGGTGTTGAACGGCGGGTAGAGGTTCGGGGCGGGGACGGGCATGTCAGGCTCCAAGCCGTTGGATTTTGTGGGAACCGAGGGCGAAGGCGGTGTTCTTCTGCTCCATGTAGAATTCGAAGGACCAATCGCCGCCGTCGCGCCCGATTCCGCTGGCCTTGACCCCGCCGAAGGGGGTGGGCAGGTGGCGGACGTTCTCGCTGTTGACCCAGATCATCCCGGCCTCCAGCGCGTCGGAGAAGCGCAGGGCGCGGGTAATGTCATTGGTCCAGAGGTATCCGGTCAGGCCATAGGCGGTGGAATTGGCGATCTCCAGTGCCTCGGCCTCGTCCTTGAAGGTCAACGAGGTGAGGAAGGGGCCGAACACCTCTTCCTGCGCGATCTGCATTTGCGGTTTGGCCTGGATGAAGAGGGTGGGGCGGATGAACCAGCCACTGTCGCCGACACGGGAGCCACCAGCGGCGAGCGTCGCGCCGTCCGCCTTGCCGATGTCGACATAGGACATGACCTTGTCGAAATGGGTCCGGTGGATCATCGGGCCCATTTCCGTCGCGGGGTCAAGGGGATGGCCAACCCTTATCCGGTTCACCCGCTCCACCAGCCGGGCGTGGAATTCATCGGCAATCGTGTCCTGCACCAGCAGCCGCGACGACGAGGTGCAGCGTTCGCCGTTCAGCGAGTAGATCATGAAGATCACCGCATCGAGCGCGCGGTCGAGGTCGGCGTCGCCGAAGACCACCACCGGATTCTTGCCACCCAGCTCGAAATGCACCCGCTTCAGCGTGTCGGCGCCCTGTTTCATGATCATCGACCCGGTACGGCTTTCGCCGACAAATCCGATGGCCTTGATGTCCGGATGTTCGGTCAGCGCGCGGCCCGCATCCTCGCCCATGCCGTTGACGAGGTTCAGCACACCGGGCGGAAGGCCTGCCTCATGGCAGATTTCCGCTAGCAGGCGCGCGGTGAGGGGCGAGAATTCGGCGGGCTTGTGGACGACCGTGCAGCCCGCCGCGAGGGCAGGGGCGATCTTCCAGGTCGACAGCATGAAGGGCGTGTTCCAGGGGGTGATCACCCCCACCGGCCCGATCGACTTGCGGCTGGTCACGTTCAGGTGGTCGGGGGAATGCAGCGTCCTGCCGTCCCTGGCCGAGGGCGCAAGGTCGGCGAAGAAGCGGAAGTTCTCGGCCCCGCGCAGCGCCGCCTTCGACATGAAGCGCCAGGCCTGTCCGGTGTCCCAGCATTCGCAAAGGGCAATCTCCTCGGCCCGCGCCTCGATTCCGTCGGCGATGCGGTGCAGGATCGCCTTGCGCGCGGTTCCGCTCAGGGCGGCCCAGGCCGGAAAGGCCGCCTTGGCCGCCTTGGCGGCCCGGTCGATATCGGCCGCCGTTCCCCGCGCGACCGGCGCAATCAGGCTGTCATCGACTGGCGAGCGCGTCTCGAACGTGCCACCCGATCCCGCCGCGTCCTCGCCCGCGATCAGGTTCAGGATGCCGCCCGCGCGAAAGCGCGCCAGATGACCGTCAAGTTTCTCCAGATGGGTGGCGAGGGTCATTCATTGCCTCCGGGCAGGTAGTTGCGGATCGAGCTGGCCTTGGGGCTCAGCGCGGGGTCGATGTCACGCATCTCCATCGACAGCATGAAGGAGGAGGTGGCCATGACCTCGGCGCAGTATGCTTCGGCGGCAGCGAAGATGGCGGCGGTCGCCTGCGCCTTGGCCTCGGGCGTCCGCCCGCCGCGCAGGCGCACGGAAATGTCGAGGAACGCGTGGTCAGGGTTGCCGTCGGCGATCACCACATGGTCGGCCTTCATCGCCCGCACACGGACGCCCGCCAGTGGCAGGATGCCTGTCCTCACTGCGGCATCGCGCAGCACCCGGCACAGGCCGGCGACATCAAGGCGGGCTTCCAGATTGGCGGAATAGTCGATCTGTATATGCGGCATCGCAGCCTCCCCCTGGCAGTGAGCGGGAAGATACTTGCTTTGTCAAGTAATTTTGCGACAGTTGAGGCCGTGCAAGAAAAAGGCCATAAGCCGCATATGATTGATGCACCCGGCTTTCGCCATATCCGCCGTTCGCTTCCGATCGCGCTCTTGCGCGCGCGCGAAACCGTCATGGGACCGATCCGTGACATGCTGGCCAGTTCCGGCGTGAACGAACAGAAGTGGCGGGTGCTGCGGGTGTTGCAGGAAAAGGGCCCGCAAGAGCTGAGCCAGGTGGCCGCAGAAGCGGTTCTGCTGCTCTCCAGTCTGACCCGGATGGTCGGGCCGATGGTCGATGAGGGGCTGATCTCGCGCATGACCCCGCCCGAGGATCGGCGCAAGACGGTCGTGGCGATCACCCCGGCAGGATTGGCGCTGGTCAATGCCCATGCCGGGCAAAGTGCAGCGATCCTGGGCCGGATCGAGACCGAGTTCGGCCATGACAGGCTGGAACAACTGCTGGATCTTCTTGAAGATCTGCAACGGCTTGATCTGCGCGGCGCCCCCACTGACACGAGCGCAAAGCCCAAGCGCTGACCGCCGGACCATCCCGCCTTTCCTTCGGCTGAACGACTCGCTTGACGAGATTTGGATCGTTCCAGTATAAACTTGGAACGATCCAAAAATCTGAGGAAATCATGCGCTGGGGACTGATCGGGGCAAGCACGATTGCCGAGCAGCACATGATCGGTGCCATCCGCGCGACCGGGGGCGAGGTCGCTGCCGTGGTCAGCACCACTGCGGCGCGGGCGGCGGATTATGCTGCCAAGCATGGCATTGCGGCGCATGGCTCTGAACTGTCCGTCATCCTTGACGACCCGGCCATTCAGGCTGTCTACATCTCGTCGACCAACGAAAAGCACCATGCGCAGGCGCTGGCGGCGATCGCGGCCGGGAAGCACGTCTTGTGCGAAAAACCGCTGGCCATGACGGTAGCGGACGCCGCCGAGATGGTCGGGATGGCCAAGGCAGCGGGCCTTGTCTTAGCAACCAACCATCACCTGCGCTGTTCGGGCAGTCATCGCACAATCCGAGACCTGATCGCTTCGGGCCGGATCGGGCGCGTCCTGTCGCTGCGGCTGTTCCACGCCGTCCACCTGCCCGCCAACCTGCAAGGCTGGCGGATCAATGACGCCTCGGCGGGTGGCGGGGTCATTCCCGATATCACCGTCCACGATGCCGATGTCGCGCGCTTCCTTCTGGGCGAGGATCCGGAGACGGTCGTGGCGCAGATGACGGCTTCGGGTCTGGGGCAGGGGGTCGAGGATTCGGTCATGTCGGTCTGGACCATGCCGTCCGGCGCGATGGTCATGGCGCATGAGAGCTTTACCCATCCCTTCGCCGGTTCAGGGCTGGAGGTCCATGGCAGCGAAGGCTCGATCTTCGCGCGCGGCGTGATGACGCAGCAACCACTGGGCGAAATCGAACTTGTCACTGCCAAGGGCCGCGAGTCAGTGCCATTTCCCGCGCACAATCTTTATGTCCAGGGCGTCAGCGATTTTCTTGCCGCCGTGGCGGGGAAGGGTCAGCCCGCCGCAAGTGGCCGAGACGGCGTCGCCTCGCTGGCGGTCGCGTTCGCAGTGCGCGAGGCTGCGCGGACCGGGGTGCGCCAGGCCGTCGCCTATGGGGGTGCGGCATGAGCAAGCTCATCTCGCCCGCCGGAGCAGTCGCCCGCATCGCCGATGGCGCTGTCGTCACCGTCTCTTCCTCCTCGGCACTCGGTTGCCCAGACCTTGTTCTGAAAGCCTTGGGTGAGCGCTTCCGCAGCGAAGGCCACCCGAAGGCTATCACCACCCTTCACCCCATCGCCGCGGGCGACATGTACGGCGTCAAGGGCATGGACTGGATCGCGCAGGACGGGCTTCTGGCGCGCGTGTTGGCGGGCTCCTATCCGTCGGGATCGTCCAACCTGCCGATGCCTGAGATCTGGAAGATGATCGTCGAGGACCGGGTGGCGGCCTATAACGTGCCCTCCGGCATCATGTTCGACATGCACCGCGAGGCTGCGGCACGGCGTCCGGGCGTGTTGACGAAGGTCGGGATGGACACGTTCGCCGACCCGGCGCGCGAGGGCTGCGCGATGAACGCGCGCGGAGCTGCCGCGCCGATCGTGAACCGTGTCGAGTTCGGCGGCGAGACCTGGCTGCATTTCCCAAACATCGCCCCCGATGTCTGCATCCTGCGCGCCACCACCGCGGATGAATGGGGCAACCTGACCTATGAGCATGAGGGCGCCTATCTCGGCGGGTTGGAGCAGGCGATTGCCACCCGCAACAACCGGGGCCTCGTGATCGCGCAGGTGTCCCGCGTCACCGCCAAGGGCAGCTTGCGCCCGCATGACGTTCGTGTGCCGGGCCATCTGGTCGACCTGATCGTCCTTGATCCAGACCAGCGCCAGACCACCGAAACGCCGTATGATCCCGCGATTTCCGGCCAGATCATGCGGCCCTGGTCCAGTTTCCATCTGGCCGAACATGGGGTGGAGAAGGTGATCGCCCGCCGCGCCGCGCTGGAGCTGAAGGGCGGCATGACGGCCAATCTCGGCTTTGGTATCAGCGCGATGGTGCCCCGCGTCCTGCTGGAAGAGGGCCACCCCGAGGCGGTCACCTGGGCCATCGAGCAGGGCGCCGTGGGCGGCATGCCCCTGACCGGCTTCGCCTTCGGCTGTGCCTCGAACGCCGACGCCTATGTCCCCTCGCCGCAGCAGTTCATTTACTTCCAGGGCGCGGGCTTCGACATGTCCTTCCTGTCGTTTCTGGAGATCGACGTGGAGGGCAATGTCAACGTCTCGAAACTGGGCAAGAAGCCCTACCTGACTGCCGGTTGCGGCGGCTTTGTCGACATCACCGCCCATGCCCGCAAGATCGTCTTCTCCGGCTGGTTCGAGGCCGGGGCAGGGGTGGAATTGACCGACAAGGGCCTGAAGGTCGCGACCCCCGGCAAGTTCTGCAAGATGGTGGAGAAGGTGGAACACGTCACCTTTTCCGGCGCGCGGGCGCGGGCGCAGGGGCAAGAGGTGCTCTATGTCACCGAACGCTGCGTGATCCGGCTGACCGACCGCGGCCTGGTAGCGACCGAGATCATGCCCGGCATCGACCCTGCGCGCGACATCGTCGCGGCCCTCGAGGCCCGCGCGCCCGAGGCCTACGTGCCGGGCTTCTGGCGGGTGCTCATGCCGGTGGTCAGCCCGATGGGATGGCAGCCATGACCGGGGTGCGCCTGCATATCGCGGGGATGATGGCCGAACTCAGGCTCGACAACCCGGCCAAGCTCAATTGCTTTACGGTCGAGATGCTGGGTCAGCTTGCGAGCCACCTTGAGGTGATCGAGGGCCGCCCCGAAATCCGCGCAGTGGTACTGACCGGCGAAGGGGAAAGGGCCTTCTGCTCGGGTGCCGACATCAACGCCTGGGGCGGGCTTTCCCCGGCCGAATTCGCCCGCAACTGGGTGCGCGGCGGGCATCGCATCTTCGACCGCCTCGCGCGGTTGGCAAAACCGACGATCGCCGCGCTGAACGGCCATGCCTTCGGCGGCGGGCTGGAACTGGCTGCCGCCTGCGACATCCGGGTCATCACACCGAAAGCCACCATCGCGCTACCGGAGGCCGGGGTCGGCATCGTGCCCGGCTGGTCCGGCTCGCAGCGGCTGGCGCGGCTGATCCCGGAGGGGATGGTCAAGGAAATGGCGCTCTTTGGCCGCCGGATCGGGGCCGAGCGGCTTCTGTCCTGTGGGTTCGTGGCCGAGATCGCCGAGGACGTCCATACCGCCGCTGAGGAAATTGCCGAAAAGGCCGCCACCCTCTCGCCCCGCGCGACCGAAATCACCAAGGCGATGCTCCATGCAGGCCGGGGCGAGGACAGCGCCGCCCTGATCGAGGCGCTGGGCTCTGCCGCCATATCCGCCAGCGCCGACCGGCAAGAGGGCGTCGCCGCCTTCCAGGCGAAACGCAAAGCCGAGTTTCCGGGGACCTGACATGCTTGACCTGACCCTGATCCCCGCTAGCAACGCAGTGCTTCCCGAAGTGCGGATCAACCGGCACTGGATCGGCGGTGCTGTCGTCCCGTCCCGCGACGGGGATGGCTGGACCGAGCGTCAGTCGCCTTCGCATGGCGTGGTGGTCAGCCGTTCGGCGCGCGGCACGGCGGCAGACGCCGAAGCCGCCATCGCCGCCGCCCGCACGGCCTTTGACGACGGGCGCTGGAGCCAGCTTTCCGGCAAGGCCCGTGCCACAGTCCTCCTCAAGGTCGCTGATCTGATCGAGGCCAACGTCGACCGCATGGCTCTGATCGAGACGCTGGAATCCGGCAAGCCGATCACCCAGGCACGGGGCGAGGTTTCGGGGGCTGCCGACCTCTGGCGCTATGCCGCCTCGCTGGCCCGGACCCTGCACGGCGACAGCCACAACAGCCTTGGCGCCGACATGCTGGCCGTGGTGCTGAAGGAGCCGATCGGCGTCGTTTCGATCATCACGCCCTGGAATTTCCCGTTCTGGATCCTGTCCCAGAAGCTGCCCTTCGCGCTCGCCGCCGGTTGCACCTGCGTGGTGAAACCCTCGGAACTCACGCCCTCGACCACGGTGATGCTGGCCGAACTTCTGGCCGAAGCGGGCCTTCCCGCGGGTGTCGTCAACATCGTCCTTGGGCTGGGCCAGCCGGTCGGGGCAACGCTGGCGTCGGACCCCCGCGTCGACATGATCACCTTCACCGGCTCTACCGCTGTCGGCAAGGGCATCGCGGCTGCGGCTTCAGGAACCCTGAAGAAGGTCGCCCTCGAACTTGGCGGCAAGAATCCGCAGGTGATCTTCCCCGACGCCGACCTTGAGTCAGCCGTGGATGCCGTGGTCTTCGGGATCTATTTCAACGTGGGCCAGTGCTGCAATTCGGGTAGCAGGATCATCGTCCATCAGGACATCGCGGAAGCCTTCACCGCACGGGTGGTGGATCTGTCGCGGCAAGTGGCCTTTGGCGATCCGCTCGATCCGGCGACGCAGGTCGGTGCCATCGTCAGCCCGGAACATGGCGCGAAGATCGACGGTTATGTGACGGCGGCCCGCAAATCCGGAGCCACAGTCGCCCTTGGGGGCGGGCCGCTGCAGATCCCCGGTCTAGCGCCCCAGTTCTATCAGCCCACGGTCGTGACCGGCGTCACCCCCGACATGGCCATCGCGCGGGAAGAAGTGTTCGGCCCGGTGCTGACCGTCCTCACCTTCCGCACGTTGGATGAAGCGCTGCGCCTGGTGAACGATGCCGACTACGGCCTGTCCGCGGGCGTCTGGAGCGAGAATGTCCACACCTGCCTCGCCTTCGCGCGCGGTACCCAGGCGGGGACGGTCTGGACCAATACCTGGATGGACGGCTTCCCGGAGGTGACCTTCGGCGGCGTCAAGCAATCGGGTCTGGGACGCGAGATCGGCTCTTACGGGCTGGACGAGTTCATGGAGATCAAGTCGCTGGTCATGCGGATCGGCCGCAGCCGGGCACCTTGGGTCAGGGGTCAGGGATGAGTGTCGAACTCGATCTTCGGCCTGTGCAGGACATGCAGGGCATCGGCCGCCTCGCCCTGCATCGACCGCAACAGCGTGCGGCCCATGGCGCGACCGGCCTCCCAGAGATCCTCGAAGACGGTGTCCACGACCGGCCGCAGCAGGTCGAAGATCGCCGATGCACGTTTGGCCACGATGTCGAGATGCCGTCCCGGTTCCAGGCGCAGGTCGGCCACTGCCGAGAGACAGGCAATCGCCGCGACCTCGCCGACGCAGATCACGCCATCCGGCGCGTCCGCTTCGGCCAGCCGCTTGCGCAGGAAGGCCGCGATCTCGGTCGCCGGGGTGGAAAGGCTGACCGCATCGGGCGTCTCCCAGCGCAGGCCCCGGTCGCGGCATGCGGACACAAGGCCATAGCGCAGATGCTGGGCGAAGGTGTAGCGTGCTTCAGGCAGGATCATCAAAATCCGGCTGCGACCCTTTTCGGCCAGCCGGGCCACTGCGGCGCGGGCGAAGTCCTCGTTGTCATAGTCGACCCAAGGGTGGGCCGTGCTGAACTCGGTGCGGCCGTGGCTGACGAAGGGGAACCCCTGTTCGGTCAGGTAGCGGACGCGGGGATCGAAGGGCTCGGTCCGGTTCAGGACGATTCCGTCGCCCAGCCGGTTCTCGACGATCTGGCGCAGGGCAGTCATCCGGTCGGCATGCATCACGTCGGGGAAAAGCGTCACCGAATAGCCGGTGCCCTGCAAGGCGTCGGTCAGCCCGCCCAGAAGATCATGGGTGAAGCCCAGGTATTCGTGATCGAGGCTCAGGAGAAGCTGCACCACCTTGGTGCGCCCGGTGCGCAGGCGCTGGGCGGCGCGGTCGGGGACATAGCCCTGGGATCGCGCGGCGTCGGCCACCAGCGCGCGCGTCTGGGCCGCGATGCGCGGATCATTGGCCAGGGCGCGGGACACGGTGGTGATCGCAAGCCCAGTCGCCTCTGCCACCGTGCGCAGGGTCGCCCGCTGGCGCGTCCTGGGTCTGGTGCCCGTGTCCTCCAAGATCTGGCCGCTGCCCCCCTCGTGTCAGAATCGATTCGATACACAATGCAACGATGCAAATCCTCCAGTACCGCACACCGCTGTCGGCCTGAGGCTGCCCCGCCAACGCTCAACTTTCAACAGAAATCCGAGGTTTGACGAGAAATCTGTTGACGGAGGATGTGTTGCAACGTTTTAAATTCACTGTCCCAATGGGACCAATCAACGGGAGGAAGACATGACGATCATGAAACGCGGGTTTGTGGCTGCGGCGCTGCTGCTGGCCAGCACCAGCCTGGTGAAGGCCGAGGATGTCGAGGTTCTGCACTGGTGGACCTCCGGCGGTGAAGCCGCTGCGCTGAACGTGTTGAAGGACAATCTGGCTGCGGGCGGCACCGGCTGGGTCGATATGCCCGTCGCAGGCGGCGGCGGCGAGGCGGCGATGACCGCACTCCGCGCCCGTGTCACCGCTGGCGACCCGCCGACCGCCGTGCAGATGCTGGGCTTTGACATCCAGGACTGGGCTGCCGAGGGGGCGCTGGCCGACCTGACCGCCACGGCGCAGGCCGAGGGCTGGGACAAGGTCGTTCCCGCCGCGCTGCAGGCTTTCTCGACCTATGACGGCAAGTGGGTCGCGGCTCCGGTCAACGTCCACTCGACCAACTGGGTCTGGATCAACAAGGCCGCGCTCGACGCCACTGGGCTTGCGGCACCGACCACCTGGGACGAGCTTGTCGCTGTCCTCGACAAGATGAAGGAAAACGGGATCACCCCGCTTGGCCACGGCGGCCAGCCCTGGCAGGAAGCTACCGTTTTCGACGGTGTCGTCCTTGGGATGGGCGGAGACCTTTACAAGAAGGCCTTCATCGACCTCGATCCCGCCGCACTTGGCGGGCCGGAAATGGCCGAAGCCTTCAACCGGCTGATCAAGCTGCGCACCTATGTCGACGACAACTTCTCGGGCCGCGACTGGAACCTTGCTTCCGCCATGGTGATCAATGGCGAGGCAGGGATGCAGATGATGGGCGACTGGGCCAAGGGCGAGTTCCTGAAGGCCGGCAAGGTCCCGGGTACCGACTTCGTCTGCATCCGCTTCCCGGGCACGCAAGGGTCGGTGACCTTCAACTCCGACCAGTTCGCGATGTTCAGCCAGAAGGATCCCGCCAAGCAGGAAGCCCAGATCGCCATGGCCAAGGCGATCATGGACCCGGCCTTCCAGTCGGCCTTCAACGTCGTCAAGGGCTCGGTTCCGGCGCGGACCGACGTCTCGAACGAAGCCTTCGACGACTGCGGCAAGAAGGGCATGGCCGATCTGGCCGAGGCCAACACCAACGGCACGCTCTACGGCTCGATGGCGCATGGTCATGCCGCGCCGGCGGCTGTGAAGAACGCGACCTATGACGTGATCACCGCGGCCTTCAACGGCGAATATGCCGATGGCGCCGCCGCTGCCGCTGCACTGGCCGAAGCCGTCGCCGCCGCGCAGTAACCTTAGGAGGGGGCGGTTCGCGCCGCCCCCACAGGTCCGGGACCAAATTCCTTCGAAGGAATTTGGCAAAAGTTTTCGAAGACTTTTGCTGCCCGACGCGGGCGGCAGGGAGGATGATCATGGCCACCACCGAGGCCGATTTCCGCACACGCCTGCAGGACTGGTTGCCGAAGCTGGTGCTTGCGCCGTCCTTCGCCGTGACGCTGCTTTTCGTCTATGGCTTCATCCTCTTCACCGTGGTCCTGTCCTTCACCGGCTCGAAGATGCTGCCCAGGTACGACTGGGTCGGCTTCGAGAATTACCAGAAGCTCTTTGCTCTTCCCGCCTGGAACACCGCGATCGTCAACATCGCGATCTTCGCCTCGCTTTACATCGTGATCTGCACGGTGATCGGGCTGATGCTGGCGATCTTCCTTGACCAGAAGATCCGGGGCGAGGGGGTGCTGCGACCGATCTACCTGTATCCGATGGCGCTGTCGTTCATCGTCACCGGGACGGCGTGGAAATGGTTCCTTGATCCCGGCATCGGCTTGCAGCGGATCATGCAGCAATGGGGCTGGGAGAGCTTTACCTTCACCTGGATCAAGGATGGCGACATGGCGCTTTACACCATCGTCATTGCAGCGGTCTGGCAAACCTCCGGCTTCGTGATGGCGATGTTCCTTGCGGGCCTGCGAGGGATCGACAACGAGATCCTGAAGGCCGCGCAGATCGACGGGGCGTCTAACTGGCAGCTCTACCGGCGGATCGTCATTCCCCTGCTGCGGCCCGCGTTCCTGTCGGCCTTCGTCATCCTCAGCCACTTGGCGATCAAGTCCTATGACCTTGTGATCGCGCTGACCGGCGGCGGGCCGGGCCGGGCGACCGAGATGCCCGCGACCTTCATGTATTCCTACACCTTCACCCGCAACCAGATGGGGATCGGCGCTTCCTCGGCGGTGATCATGCTGATGACCATCGCCGCGATCATGGTTCCCTACCTTTATGCCGAGCTGAAGGAGAAGAAGTGATGAGCGTCGCCGCGCAAGACACCGCCGTCTCCACCAGCCGCGCCACAAGGGTCTTTCTCTATCTGGTGCTGATCCTCTTCGCGCTGTTCTATTTGCTGCCACTCTACGTCATGGGCGTGAACTCGGTGAAACCCCTGTCCGAGATCACCGGCGGCAACATGATGGCGCTGCCCTCGACCTGGACGCTGGAGCCTTGGCGCTCGGCCTGGTCGACCGCCCAGATCGGGGTGGAGCCGACCGGCCTGAAACCCTATTTCCTGAACTCGATCCTGATGGTGGTCCCCGCTGTGACGATTTCGACCATCGTCGGCGCGCTGAACGGCTATGTCCTGACCAAATGGCGGTTCCGGGGGGATACCTGGGTGTTCGGGCTGATGCTGTTCTCCTGCTTCATCCCGTTCCAGATCGTCTTGATCCCGATGGCGGTGGTCCTGGGCAAGCTTGGCCTTGCAGGCTCCGTCCCCGGCCTGATCCTGGTCCATGTCGTCTACGGGATCGGCTTCACCACGCTCTACTTCCGCAACTACTACGCCAGCTTTCCGACCGAGCTGATCCGGGCGGCCCAGATCGACGGGGCCGGGTTCTTCCGCATCTTCTGGCGAATCCTTCTGCCCGTCTCCGGCCCCATCGCGGTGGTCTCCGTGATCTGGCAATTCACCAATATCTGGAACGACTTCCTGTTCGGCGTCTCGTTCGGCGGCACGTCGCAGCCGATGACGGTGGCCTTGAACAACCTCGTCCAGTCCTCGACCGGCGTGAAGGAATACAACGTCCATTTCGCGGGCGCGATCCTGGCCGCCCTTCCCACCCTGTTCGTCTACATCGTAGCCGGACGTTACTTTGTCCGCGGCCTGATGGCCGGAAGCGTAAAGGGCTGATCCCATGGGCTTTCTTGACATCCGCAACGTCACCAAATCCTACGGGAACGTCGAGGTCCTGCACCGCGTCGATATCGAGGTTCAGGAGGGCGAGTTCCTTGTCCTCGTCGGCCCTTCGGGCTGCGGGAAATCCACGCTTCTGAACATGATCGCCGGGCTGGAGGGTATCACCGGCGGCGAGATCGCGATCAAGGACCGGGTGGTGAACGGGGTCCATCCGTCCAAGCGCAACATCGCGATGGTGTTCCAGAGCTATGCGCTTTACCCCAATATGACCGTTGGCCAAAACATGACCTTCGGGCTGGAAATGCACGGCGTCCCTAAGCCGGAGCGCGAGAAGGCGCTGGCCTCGGTCGCGAAGCTCCTCCAGATCGACCACCTGCTCGACCGCAAACCCGGGCAACTGTCCGGCGGCCAGCGCCAGCGGGTGGCTATGGGGCGGGCGCTGGTGCGTGATCCTGACGTGTTCCTGTTCGACGAGCCGTTGTCGAACCTCGACGCGAAGCTGCGCGTCGACATGCGGACCGAGATCAAGAAGCTGCACCACAAGCTGAAGACCACCATCGTCTATGTCACCCATGACCAGATCGAGGCGATGACCCTTTCGACCCGGATTGCGGTGATGAACAAGGGCTATGTGCAGCAGCTTGGCACGCCGAAAGAGATCTACGACACCCCGGCGAACCTGTTCGTGGCGACCTTCATGGGCTCGCCCGCGATGAACATCATCCCCGCGACCGTGGTGATGGAGGGTGGTCAGCCCCATGCTGCGGTGACGGATGCAGAGGGCGCGGTCCAGAACCTGCGCTTGTCGCAGGCCGGTCTTGCCGGATGGGAGGGCAAGCCGATCTTCCTCGGCATCCGCCCCGAGGCGATCACCGATCCCGAGGGCGCGGACCGTGGCTCGGCCAATGTCCAATCGCTGAAGAACACGGTGACGGTGACCGAGCCTTCGGGCGCGGATACTTTCGTCACCATGCCGCTCTCGGGCAAGGACGTCATCGCCCGGATGCGCGCTGATGCGGCGGTCGCGCCGGGGCAGGCCTTCGACTTTGCGGTGAACATGGAGAAGGCCGTCGCCTTCGACCCCGCGACCGAGGAACGGATCACCGCCTGATGCAACCGGATGTGATCATCATCGGCTCGGGCATGGGGGGCGCGACGTTGGCTGCGGCGCTGGCCCCCAGCGGGTTGCAGGTGCTGATCCTGGAACGGGGCGAACGCTTGCCGGACACACCCGAGGCCCGCGATCCCTCGGCGATCTTCCAGCGCGGGCATTTCAAGCCGAACGAGACCTGGCGCGACATCTCCGGCGCGGCTCTCCACCCAGGCAATTACGCCTATGTCGGCGGCAACACCAAGTTCTACGGCGCGGTCCTGCTGCGCTACCGGGCCGAGGATTTCGCGCCGCTCCGCCATATCGACGGGACGACGCCGGGCTGGCCGATTTCTTATGACGAGTTGGAGCCCTGGTACTCTCGTGCCGAGGCGCTGTACCGTGTCCGGGGCGACGTTGCGAATGACCCCAGCGAGCCGCCACATTCCGCGCCCTATCCGTTTCCGCCCGTCCCGGACGAGCCAGACATCCAGCACCTCCGCGCGGCTTTCACTGCGCAAGGCCTGCATGTGTCGGCGCTGCCGCTGGGCGTCGATATCGAGGGCTGGCTTCGGCGCGCGCCCACCGGCTGGGACGCCTTCCCGGACACGACCGGCGCCAAGTCGGACGCCGAAAGCTGTGGTCTGGCCGAGGCGCTGAAACATCAGAATGTCACCCTGCAAACCGGCACCGAGGGCGACCGCCTGCTGTCGGAAGGCCGCAAGGTGACGGGGGTTGAGGTCGAGAGGGCAGGGGCGAAGGAAACCCTCACCGCCCCTGTCGTGGTCCTTTCTGCCGGCGCGATCCTGTCTTCGGCGCTGCTTCTTGCCAGTGCGAACGACGACCATCCGACCGGCCTTGCCAATGCCTCCGATCAGGTCGGCCGCAACTTCATGAACCACAATCTGACCGGCATGGTCGCCTACAACCCGTTCCGCCGGAACCGCACGGTCTATGAGAAGACCATCCAGATCAACGACTTCTACCTGACCGGCGGCCCGAACGGCGAACCCTTGGGCAACATCCAGATGCTCGGCCGGATCACCGGCCCGATCCTTGCGGGCGAGGCGGGCCTTCCGCTCTGGCTGGCGCACCACATCGCCGACCACTCGATCCACATCATGGCCATGTCGGAAGACTTGCCCGACCCGGACTCCCGCGTCCTCTGGCGCAATGGAGAGGTTGTGCTGGACTGGCGCAAGACCAACACGAAGGCACATGAGTTGCTGGTCCAGCGTCTGAAACAGGCAATGCGCAAGGCGGGCTGGCCGATCACGCTGGCGCGCGGATTCCCGAAGTCGAAGCCCAGCCATCAATGCGGCACCAACCGGATGGGCGCGGACCCGAAGGCCTCGGTCGTGGATGTGAACCTGAAAGCCCACGATCTCGACAACCTCTACATCTGTGACGCGTCGGTCCTGCCGACCTCGGCGGGCGTCAATCCTTCGCTCACCATCGCAGCGCTGGCGCTGCGTGCGGGTGAGCATATCGCGAAAGGCCGCGCATGAAGCCCCTCGCGCTCATCACCGGCGGCCAGCAGGGCATCGGCCTTGGCATCGCCCGGGCGCTGGCGGCGCAGGGCTTCCGCCTGGCCATCGCCTCGCTTCCCGGGCCAGAGGACGAGAGTGTACAGGCGGCGCTCGCGATGCTTGGCCCCGATGCCCGGTACTTCCGTCACGACCTCGCCGATATCGGCGGCATTTCTGCGCTGATTGGAACGATCGAAAACACCATGGGCCCGGTGGACGCCCTGATCCAGAACGCCGGAGTTGGAGCGAAGGTCCGGGGCGACATGCTGGAGATCACGCCGGAGAATCTCGACTGGATCATGGGGATCAACCTGAAAGGCGGGTTCTTCCTCGCGCAACAGGTCGCCAAACGGATGCTGGCGACGGAAAGCCCGCATTATCGATCGATCACCTTCGTCACCTCGGTCTCGGCCCGGATGGCCAGCCCCGAACGGGCCGATTACTGCATCTCCAAGGCCGCCGCGTCGATGGGGGCGCAGAGCCTTGCGCTGCGCCTTGCCCCGCACGGGATCGGCGTTTTCGAGCTGCGCCCGGGGATCATCGAGACCGGTATGACCGCAGGTGTGAAGGACAAATACACCGCCCGGATCGAAGAGGGCCTCGTCCCCGCCGGTCGCTGGGGCCTGCCCGCCGACATCGGCCAAGCGGTGATCCCCCTTGTCACCGGCCAGATGGCCTTTTCCACCGGCGCGGTGATCCCCGTTGATGGCGGGCTGTCCATCGAAAGGCTGTGAGCATGACCGAAGGCTACGATTTCATCATCATCGGCGGCGGCTCGGCAGGCTGCGTCCTCGCCGCCCGTCTGACCGAGAATCCGGCGGCGAAAGTCCTGCTCTTGGAGGCAGGCGGCCGAGATCGCCATCCGTTCTACCATCTCCCCGCAGGCTTCGCGAAGATGACCAAGGGCATCGGCTCCTGGGGCTGGCAGACCGTGCCGCAGCGCCACATGAAGGGCATGCAGATCCGCTATACGCAGGCCAGGGTGATCGGCGGCGGCTCCTCGATCAACGCCCAGCTTTACACCCGCGGCAATGCGCTGGATTACGAGGACTGGCGCCAGATGGGTTGCCCCGGCTGGGGCTACGAGGATGTGCTGCCCTATTTCCGCAAGTCCGAGGTGAACGACAGTTTCGACAACCGCTACCACGGGACAAAAGGCCCGCTCGGCGTCAGCCAACCCCGTGCGCCCTTGCCGATCTGCGAGGCCTTTTTCGCCGCCGGGGCCGAGATCGGCATTCCACGGAACCGCGACTTTACCGGCGAGGCTCAGGACGGACTGGGGTATTACCAGTTGACCCAGCGCTGGTACCGGCGCTCCTCCACCGCCACAGCCTTCCTGAAACCAGCCCTCTCGCGCCCGAACCTGACCTTGAAAACTGGCGTGCAGGTGCTGCGGATCGTCACCGAAAAGGGCAGGGCGGTCGGCGTCGAGACCCCCGAAGGCACGATCCGCGCGACGACCGAGGTGATCCTCTCCTCCGGCGCGATCGGCTCGCCGCGCCTTTTGCAACTGTCCGGCATCGGCCCGGCGGAAGACCTCACGCGCCTCGGCATCCCCGTGGTCCTGGACCGGCCCCAGGTCGGCGCTAACCTGCAGGACCATCTCGACCTGTTCGTGATCGCCGAATGCACCGGCCCCCATACCTATGACCGTTATTCCAAACTGCACTGGTCGGCACTGGCGGGCCTGCAATACCTCCTGACCCGGCGCGGGCCAGTTGCTTCCTCGCTCTTCGAGACTGGCGGGTTCTGGTATGCCGACCCTTCCGCCCGCAGCCCCGACATCCAGTTCCACCTCGGTCTTGGCTCCGGCATCGAGGCCGGGGTCGCCGCGATGCCGAATGGCGGCGTCACCCTCAACTCCGCCTTCCTGCGCCCCCGTTCGCGCGGCACCGTGCGCCTTGCCAGTGCCGACCCGAAGGCCGCCCCCCTGATCGATCCGAACTACTGGGCCGATCCCTATGACCGCGAGATGTCGATCAAGGGCTTGAAACTCGCCCAGGACATCATGCGCCAGTCCGCGCTGAAATCCTTCGTCCTGGCCGAGCGCCTCCCCGGGCCGGCTGTGAAGACCGACGAAGACTACATCGCCTATGCCTGCAAGAACGCCAAGACCGACCACCATCCTGCCGGAACCTGCCGGATGGGCAGTGACGCCGAGGCGGTCGTCGATCCGCAGCTGCGTTTCAACGGGGTCGAAGCCCTGCGCGTCGTCGATGCCTCGATCATGCCGACCGTCGTCTCCTCCAACACGAATGCCCCGACGATCATGATCGCGGAAAAGGCGGCCGACATGATCAAGGAAGCGCGCAGATGATCCGACACATCGTCCTCCTGAAGGTCCGCCCCGAGGTTTCCGATGCTACGATCACCGGAATCTTTGCCGACCTGCACAGCATCAAGACGAAACTCCCCGGCATCCTCGCCATCCATTCCGGCCGCTCGGAAAGCCCGGAGCAGATCGAACGCGGCTACCTGCACGGCTTCACGGTGGATTTCACCGATTGGCAGGCGCTTGCCGCCTATCAGGAGCATCCCGACCACAAGCGCGTCGGGGCGGCTCTGGTTGCGGCGGCACAGGGCGGCATCGACGGCATCCTCGTCTTCGACTTGCCTAGCGGGTCCGAACCATGACGAGCCAAACCCTGCAATTGCTCTTTTCTCAACTACTCTCTGGGGGTTCGGGGGGCGAAGCGCCCCCGGCTCCCGAGCCGGTTGCGCGCGTTTCGCGCGCAGAGGCGAGACAAAAGGCTTGCGCGCCAGCGCTCAATTCAATTCCCGCCCGAGAGGCCACCCGATGCTGATCCTCCCCACCTCCGACGCTCGTCTGGAGCCCTACCGCCTGACCGGCACGCCTCTCACCCCCCGGGCTCCGAAAGTTCCCCTGACCAGAACCGCCTTCGCGGCCGCCCATGTCGTCTCCGACCCCCTGCGTGAACGGAACCCCTGGGACAGTCGCCCCGCCGTCGACTGGGAGGCCACGCTGGGATTTCGCCAGCAGCTCTGGGACCAGGGCCTCGGTCTTGCCGAAGCGATGGACACGGCGCAGCGCGGCATGGGCGTCGACTGGCCGACCGCGCTCGACCTGATCCAGCGCACGATGCGGGCCGCAAGGACGCACCCCTTGAAACCGCGCGTCGCCAGCGGGGCCGGGACCGACCACAAACCGCTTGCCGAGCTTGCCGGCCCCGACGCCATCCTTGCCGCATATGTCGACCAGGCCGAGGCGATCGAGGCGACCGGCAGCCAACTCATCCTGATGGCCTCCCGCGCTTTCACCGCGATTGACGCAGCGTCAGCCACCTACCGCCGCGTCTACCGCCACCTGATCGACGGGGCCGCTCAGCCGGTGATCCTGCACTGGCTGGGTGACATGTTCGACCCTGCGCTGAGCGGATACTGGGGCACGACCGACGTGGCGGACGCCTCGGATTTCGTCCTGTCCCTCATCGCGGAGAATCCCGCACAGGTGGACGGCATCAAGATCTCGCTCCTCGATCAGGCCCATGAAGAGGCGTTCCGTGCCCGCCTGCCCGCAGGGGTCCGTCTCTACACCGGCGACGATTTCAACTATGCCCCGCTGATCGAGGGCGACGGCACCCGACATTCCCATGCGCTGCTGGGCATCTTCGCCGCCATCGCCCCGGCTGCCAGTCAGGCGCTGGAGGCCCTCGCGCTGGGTGACAGCCAGACCTACCACCGTCTTTTCGCGCCGACCGTTCCGCTCAGCCGCGAGATATTCCGGGCGCCCACGCGGTTCTACAAGGCCGGCATCGCCTTCCTGGCGTGGCTGAACGGCCATCAATCGCATTTCGTCATGCCAGCCGGTTTCCAGTCCAGCCGCGACATCACCCATTACGCCCAGGTCTTCCGGCTGGCCGACGCTGCGGGTTTGCTTTCCCGCCCTGATCTGGCAGAAGCGCGGATGACGACGCTCCTTTCCCTGCACGGTATCGACCAAAGCTGATGGACAAACGGCCGACGATCATCGACGTGGCGACGCTGGCGGGCGTCTCCAAATCGACCGTCAGCCTCGTCCTGCAGCAAAGCCCCCTGGTAAAGCAGGAGACCCGCGATGACGTGCGCCGGGCGATGGCGCAACTTGGGTATGTCTACAACCGCGCCGCGGCGAACCTGCGGTCCGCCAATGCGGGCCTCATCGGCCTTGTGATCAACGATCTCCGGAACCCGTTCTTCACCGAATTCGCCACGTCCCTGCAGATGGCGCTCTCTTCCCGGGGCTATGCCACGGTGATCGCGAACACCGACGAAGACCCCGCCCTCCAAGCACAGGTCGTCGGCGCGATGCTGGAACACGGGGTTTCCGCCCTGATCGTCTCGCCCGCCTATGGCGAGGAGGCGCGGACCTTCGACGCCATCGCGCGCGCCAATGTTCCGGCGCTGCAGGTCCTGCGGCAGGTCGTGGCGACCGACCGCTTCCCCTTCGCTGCGCCCGACTACCCGACCGGCTCACGTCTGGCGACCGAGCATCTCCTGGCACAGGGTGCGCGGCACATCGCCTTTGTCGGGGGGCTTGAAGGCCGGGCGGTCACGCAACTGCGGATGTCGGGCTATCTTTCAACGCTCGCGGACCATGGCCTCGCGCCTCTATACCTGCCAGGCCGTCCAGGTCGCGCCTTCGGGCGCGAGACCGCCCGCCGTCTTGTGCAGGATCACCCGGCCATAGATGCCGTCCTCTGCTTCAACGATCTCACCGCGCTCGGCCTCCTGACCGGCTGCGCCGAACTTGGCCGCCCGGTCGGCACGGGCCTGAAGATCGTCGGCTTCGATGACATCGAGGATTGCGCCCAGGTCTTTCCCGCGCTTTCTTCCGTTCGCTGCGATATTGCGGGATTCGGGCGGCAGATGGCGGAAACCGTGCTGGAATGGCTGGAAGACGACCATCGCCCGCCGCCGGAAACCGTTACACCCGTTACCCTGATTCCCCGCGCGACGAGCCTTTGACCGATGATCCCAGACCCCGCTGCCTTCCTCCGCCACCTCTTTGACCGCGCCGTCGAGGTCGCCGACCCGATGCGCTCGCTCGCGGGCTTCCTGCCGGACAAGCCGACGGGCCGGCTGATCGTGATCGGCGCGGGGAAAGCCTCCGCCCGCATGGCCGAGGCGGTCGAGGCCGTCTGGGGCCCCTGCGAGGGTCTTGTCATTACACGCTACGGCTATGGCCGGCCCTGTAAGGGCATCGAGATCGTCGAGGCCGCGCATCCGGTCCCCGATCAGGCCGGGGTGGAAGCCACCGCCCGGATGCTGGCGCTCCTGTCCGGTCTGGGAGAAGACGACACCGTCCTCGCGCTTGTCTCCGGCGGGGCATCGGCGCTCCTCTGCGCCCCGGCAGAGGGCATGACGCTGGCCGAAAAGCAGGCGGTCAATGCGGCCCTCCTTGCCTCCGGCGCGCCGATCCTTGCGATGAACACGGTCCGCAAGCACCTGTCCCGCGTGAAGGGCGGCCAGCTTGCTGCGGCAGCGTTTCCGGCAAGGATGCATGTCCTGATGATCTCCGATGTGCCGGGCGACGATCCCGCCTTCATCGGCTCCGGCCCCACTGTGGGCGACGCCACCACCCCGGCCGACGCCCGCGCCATCCTCGACCGCTGGCAGGTTCCGGTTCCAGAGGCCGCCCGGGCCGCATTGGCGAAATCCGGCGT
>JAFLCY010000092.1 GCA_017303485.1 Rhodobacterales bacterium | reverse complement strand
CAGCGGACGGTCGGACATACAGCCATGGCCTCATTCACCTGCCCAATACGCCTGTCGCCTCCTGCCGGATCAAGCACCATTGCTCTTTTCGCAAATACTCTCGGGGGGTTCGGGGGGCGACGCGCCCCCGACGCCGTCCCTGCGCGTCCTTCGCGCAGGGACAAATGCAAAGGCTTGCGCGTCAGCGCTCCGTTTCGCTGCCCTCACAGCACCCGGTCCAGCGCCGCGATCAGCCGGCTGACCTCCTCGGCGCTGGTGTAATGGACCGCCGACATCCGCAGCACCCCCTTCTCACGGTCGATGCCCAGAGCCTCAAGGGGGCGGACGGCATAGAAATCCCCTGCCCAGCAGGCAATTCCGTTGCGGCCCAGTTCCTCCGATACCGGTTCGGCCGCCCGGGCGAGTTCCACGGCTACCGTCGGTGCCCGGCGCGAGGCATCCCGAGGGCCGATCAGTCGCACATCGTTGCGGCTTGCCAGATGGTCCAGAAGCGGCTGGATTACTGCCACCTCCTGCGCCCGCATCAGGTCATGCACCCCCCGGTTCCGCGCAGCCGCATCGCCCGAAATCCCATGCCGCGCTGCCAGCGCGTCGATGTAGTCGGCCATCCCGGCGCAGGCCGCAATCTGGGCATGGTCCGGACCCGCCGGGGTATGCCGTTTGTAAAGCGTGCCATGGTTGAAGAAATGCCCCTGCCCCGGCAGCTCGAACCCAAAGTCCGGACGAATCACCATGATCCCCTGATGTGGCCCGTAGGTCTTGTAGGCCGAGAACAGGTAGACATCGCAGCCCAGCGCCGGAATGTCGGGGAACCCGTGCGGGGCGTAGGACACCCCGTCCACCACCGTCCGCGCGCCCGCCGCCTTCGCCAGGGCACAGATCGCCGCCACATCGTTGATTTCCGCGATCACGTTGGAACAGTGCGGGAAGCAGACCAGCTTCACCTTGCCGTCCGCCATGAGCGCCGCCAGCGCGTCCAGGTCCAGCGACCCGGTTGCCGGATCGAGCTTCCACTCCCGGACCTCGATCCCCTCCTCCGCGAGACGCCGCCAGACGCCAGAATTCGCCTCGTGGTCCTGGTTGGTGACCACGACCGCGCCGCCAAGAGACTGTCCCGGGCCGCCCTGCAGCCATTTCCGCACCGCCTGCGCCAGCACAAAGGTGTTGGCACTGGTGGATGGCCCGAAGGACACTTCTTCCGGCGCCACGCCCATCATCGTGGCCAGCCGGCTGCGCGCCTCGTCCATCTCCTCGCCCCCGGCCTCAGCTCCCGGATAGGGCCCATAGGGCTGCACCTTCCGGTCGCGGTAGAACCGTGTCAGCCGGTCCACCACCTGCACGCAAGGATAGCTCCCCCCGGCATTTTCGAAGAAGTCATGCGACGACAGGACCGGCGAGGCAAACGCCGGGAACTGCGAACGGACAAAGTCAAGGTCAAGCGCCACTTTGCGGCTCCATGTTGAGGCCGCGAACCGGACCCCGACGCGAGGCGGGATTAATCCCGGTCCGCGGCAGGTCTTCCAGCCAGACCGACGGATGTCTCCCCGACGGCCAGTGCCGGGACCCGCCCCGGCATCGCCCGAAACCTAGCGTCACACGCAGGGTCCCGCAATCCCCTCCGTTGCCTGCGCCCCGCGCCGCTTTCCGCCGCAAGACTGCGGCCGGGTGCTGCCTCACGCGTCACTTCGCCCCGGCGTCCCCGCAAGGGCGACATTTTCTTGCGCAAGCCGCGCAGATTTCCCTTGTCCTTTGTCGCGTCGCCTCCCACCTTCTCCCTACCGGGATGGGCTGAGGGGCTCGCATCCCCAAGATCAAATCACGTTTGCCGACGACCCGTCGCAGGGCGATCGGTCCACAACAGGAGACCTCATGACTCGCAATTCCCTGACCCTGTTCAGCGCCGCCTCACTGCTTGCGCTTTCCGTTGCCGCCCATGCCGCCGACCCCGACCTTACCGTGCTTGACTGGGCCGGCTGGGAAATCGACGGCATGCTGCAACCCTATGTCGACAAGAACGGCCAGAAGCCGACCTACGTCTTCTTCGCCGACGATGACGAGGCTTTCCAGAAGATGTCCTCGGGCTTCAAGGCCGACGTGGTCCACCCCTGCGCCGCCGCCGTTCCCCGCTATATGGAGGCGGGCCTGATCGAACCCTGGGATGTCACCAAGATCCCGGAATTCAAGAACATTCCTGCGCGGATGTCGGAGCCCTTCACCAATGACCAGGGCGTCTGGTTCATCCCGACCGACTATGCCTACACCGCGATCGCCTACAACGCCGAGACCGTCCCCGCCGAGGATGTCGCCTCGGTCCAGGTCTTCGCCTCCGACAAATATGCCGGCCGCATCTCGCTGCCGGACAACACCGACGACGTCTGGTCGCTTGCCTTCATGGCCACCGGCGTCACCTCTTGGGACAACGTGACGGATGAGCAGTTCCAGGCCGCCGCCGACTGGCTGCGCAAGGTCCACCCGAACGTCCGCGCCTACTGGTCCGATCCTTCGGAACTCTCGCAGCTGATGGCCTCGGGCGAGGTGCAGGTTGCCTGGTCCTGGAACGACCCGGTCGCGATCCTGAAGGCCGAGAACTTCCCCGTCGGCTTCAACCGTGCCGCCGCCGAGGGTGCCGCGACCTGGTATTGCGGCTTCGTCAACATCAAGGACGGCCCCGGCAAGGAAGACAAGGCCTACGACCTGATGAATTCGCTGATCGCGCATTCCTCGGCCCAGCCGCTTCTGGATGCCATCGGCTATTCGCTGTCGAACGACGCCGCCATGGCCGAAATCTCGCCCGACGCCCTGAAGGCGGCCTATGTCGACCCGGTGACGACGCCGCTTTTCGTGCAGTCGCCGCCGACGACCGAGCTGCGCGACAAGATGATCGAGGAATTCGAGCTGATCAAATCGGGGTTCTGATCCAGGTCCTCGCGCAAAGTGGACGCCCGGGGGAAACCCCGGGCGTTTACTTTCGATGGGAAGGTTTTGGGCATGCAAGAAGTGCAGAACGGCGCATCCAGAATGAATACGCATGGCGTGTTTTCTAGCCTTGACATACCCCCCCCCGGTTGCGTCCAATCTCTTGAAAAAGTATCAAGGATCGAATCCATTATAAAAGTGAGGTGGCAAGTGTCGGATTCTTGCAGAAGTGCGCTACCAGTAAGTCATTTGGCTCATCATCAGTAAGAGGACTTTGATATTAAAATTGCCGGAAAATCCGTGGCGGATTCTAGCCATATGCATCATCCTCGGCGCTGCCATGAGGTTTCTTGGGTTGACTATTTGGATAGGGTCTACACGTATATCGGGATGCGGCCAATGCCTTGGCAGGATGCTCTTCATTGAACAGTAAAGCTTCCTCACTTGGTCTGGCCGCTATATTGCTCGTCTCCCTGCTTGTATCCGCCAACATCGAGCAGATTTTCTTGCGAGGATCGGTTGTAACAACGGTGCGGTCGGCGATCCTTCCTCTTGTTTGCACATCGAGGGAAGTTGGGCTTCCATTGCCGGTTCATCGCTCCAGCATACCACAACCTACTGTTCCATACTGCGGAGTCGCAATCACTGATCATGGGCCTTTTCGTGTAATTGAGAATGGGATGTTCATATGGGGGGCCAAGTCCCGCGAAGAAATCATTTCGAGTTTTTTGCCAGATTGTCAGATCGAGTTGAGATACTTCGGGTGGGGGGGGGCTCCTGAAAGACGAGTGTATTACACACAGAATCCGACGCGGTGGGTATACGACGTTGTAGTCCCGCCAGAATGCGAGGCAATCCCGATGGAGAAAAATGATGAGTAATGCCGCACTTCAAGTTATCTCTGAAGCGAGCCGTAGGGTGCGTGATTTCACGCACCCTTCTTGATCCATCCCCAAACCAACCGCCCTCAATTACAACTACAACATCACAAAACCAAACCCTTGCGCGATCCTTGCCGTGGTGCGTGAAATCACGCACCCTACCAGCCATATCGCCCCAAGCGTATATCCCGATGCACCGGAGACCACGGCCAATCGACGGCCCGCTCGACCAGCCCGTGCTTGACCGGGTTCCACCAGCACTATTGCAAATGCGCGGCGAAATCCCTGTCGTCCCGTATATGCCGCTCCCGGAACCGGCGCTGCCAGATGCCGCGCTCCTGCCTTGCAACGTGACTGCCCGTAAGCGGCCCGTCCGGCAATCCGCGTGAGACCCTCGACTTGATCAGCCGCCAGCGCGTCGCGGGCGAAGGCAGCGCGACATCCCCAGACCCCACGGCGAAACCCTTTCCAATTCCCTAACACCCACAGCCAACCCCTTGATTTCCCTCACCCCCAAAACCCCGCCACGCGCGGCGCCACCACCTTGCGCCCCCCGCCCCCGCCCCCTATATTCACCCCTGTCGGGGGCAACCCCGACTATGGCGATAAACGCACCTGTAATAATCGGCTCGGACCCGGGGGCGGTACCCGGCGGCTCCACCAACACCCCGTTCGTTGCGGGAGGAGGGGGCCGAAATAGGATCGACGAACGACCAAAGAGGCCAGCTTTCGCTCGGTGAGGTACCACCGTTATCGGTCCATGATCACAGTTGCCAACGACAACCGTGCTCCGGTGGCGCTGGCCGCGTAAGCGGCTCGCAATACCAAACCTAAGCCCTTGCGGGTAGCACCGTAAGGCGGGGCCCGCCGGAGCCTGGCAACAGAATCCGGCACTTTCCCGCCCTGCCCGCAGGCTTCGGCAAATTGCTCGCTCGGGTACCTGGCAACAGAAACCTGCACCTTCCCCGACCGCTCCTCGTTCGCCTTCGGCTCCTCGTCGCCGGGTGCCAGGCGAGGAGTGACGCAGTCAACGACGAGCGGCTTGCCAGAACCCGCCCCCGCGTCCCATCCTGCCCCATGCTCCGCGCGGCCCTCCTGCTCTGGCTGACCGGCTCGTCCGTCCTCGCCTGCGAGACGGCGCTGCTGCTTTCCGTCGACGTCTCCGGCTCGATCGACGCGGGCGACTACCGGCTGCAGACCGAAGGCCTCGCCGCCGCCCTCAGCGACCCCGGTGTCGCCGAGGCGCTGGTCAGCGGCCAGGTCGCGCTGGCCGTCGTCCAATGGTCCGGAACCGGCGAACAGGCCCTTTCCCTGCCCTGGATGCGTATGCTGTCCGACGCCGACGTCACCCGCTTCGCCGCCCTTGCCGCGAACATTCCCCGCGCCTTCAGCGGGTCGGATACCGCGGTGGGCCAGGGCCTTCGCTTCGCCACCGCGCAGTTCGCCGCCGTCCCCGACTGCGCGCGTCGGGTAATTGATGTGTCGGGCGACGGGCAGGAGAATGCGGGTTTCACCGATGCGCAGGCCCGCACTGAAGCGATCCGCGCCGGGCTGATCATCAACGCCATCGCGATCGAGGAACCGGGCCCTGCTTTCCCGATCACCACCTATTACCGCCGCTGGATCATCACCCCCGGCGGCTTTGTCGTGACCGCGCGCGGCTTGCAGGACTATGCAGAAACCCTGCGGCTGAAACTGCTGCGGGAATTGGGCAAACCCATCGGCTGACCCTTGACCGGCCCTCCGCAAGGCCCTACCCCTTGCGCATGGGGTCCGCGTCCGCCCCGTGAGGCCAAGGCCCAAGCGTCGCATCCCTGACCCTTGCCAAGGATGCACCCAATGCCGCAGTTCGGCCAGATCACCGCCGCGCAGGCCTTTCGCCTGCTGGGCACCCCCGAATCGCCCACCTTTTTCGACGTCCGAACCGAAGAGGATGTCGCCACACTTCCCCGCCTGATCCCCACTGCGCGGCGCATCGCCCACGGCGCCATCGACACCCTGACCGACCGTCCCGGACGCGCCATCGTCGTCTGCACCAAGGGCCGCAAGCTGTCCGAAGGTGCTGCGGCCTGGCTGCGGAGCCTGGGTTGGCAGGCCGAGGTGCTGGAAGGCGGCACCCTCGCCTGGGAGGCCGCGAGCCTGCCTATGATCCCCCTTTCGGTCCTTCCCGCCCCGGGCACACCCTGGGTCACCCGCCATCGGCCGAAGGTCGACCGCATCGCCTGCCCCTGGCTCGTCCGCCGTTTCATCGACCCTGCCGCGCGGTTCCTCTTCGTTTCGCCGTCAGAAGTCCTGCCGGTCGCCGAGCGGTTCGGGGCCATTCCCTTCGACATCGAAGGCGTGACCTTCAGCCACCGGGGCGAGACATGCAGTTTCGACGCGCTCCTTGACGACTTCCAGCTTCATACCGGGGCCCTCGACCGGCTGGCCACGGTGATCCGGGGCGCCGATACCGACCGGCACGACATTGCCCCGCAGGCGGCAGGGTTGCTGGCTTTGTCCGTCGGGCTGTCACGGATGTTTCGCGACGATCTGCAACAGCTTGACGCCGGGATCGCGTTGTACGACGCGCTCTACCGCTGGGCCCGCGACGGGCATGAAGAGGGCCATGACTGGCCCGCAGGACGCCCCGTATGACCGCCGAAGCGATGCCACCTACCATCTCTGACCTGACCCGCACCTTTGCCAGGATCGGCTGCCTTTCGTTCGGCGGCCCTGCGGCGCAGATCGCGCTGATGCACAGGCTGATCCTGGACGAAAGGCGCTGGGTCTCGGAGCCGGACTATCTCCGCGCCCTCAGCTTCTGCATGCTTCTGCCGGGGCCGGAGGCGATGCAGCTGGCGGTCTGGATCGGCTGGAAACTGCACGGCGTGAAAGGCGGTCTGATCGCAGGCGGGTTGTTTGTGCTGCCCGGCGCCATCGTCGTCCTGACGCTCAGTCTGATCTATGCTGCTTTCGGCCAGATGCCACTGATCGCGGCGTTGTTCAGCGGCGTGCAGGCCGCGGTCATCGCCATTGTGGTCGAGGCGCTGATCCGGGTCTCGAAGCGTGCGTTGAAATCGCGCGAGGCCTATATCATCGCCTTTGCCGCCTTCGCCGGGTTGTTCCTCCTGAAACTGCCGTTCCCGGTGATCATCCTGGCGGCCGCCTTGTGGGGTTATTTGCGCACCGGTGGCGCAGCGAGGGATCCTGCCGCCCCGGCCCCGCCCGCTGCTCTCGAACGCTCCCTGAAGGCCGCTGCGATCTGGCTGGTGATCTGGCTCGCGCCCCTTGGCGCACTGGTTCTGCTGGCTCCAGGAAGGCTGGCGGAGATCGGCGTCTTCTTCTCGAAACTCGCGGTCCTGACTTTTGGTGGCGCCTATGCCGTCCTGGCCTGGATGGCGCAGGATGTGGTTCAGGCCAAGGGCTGGCTGACCCTGCCGCAGATGATGGACGGGCTGGGCCTGGCCGAAACCACACCCGGCCCGCTGATCCTGGTCAACGAATTCGTGGGCTTCATGGCCGCGCATCAGGTGGGAGGCTGGACTTTGGGCCTGCTGGGCGCGGCCATCGCGGTCTGGATGACTTTCGTGCCGTCGTTCCTGTTCATCTTCTCTGGCGCCCCCTTCATCGAGCGGTTGACGCACATGCCGCGCCTCTCCGGCGCGCTTGCCGCCATCACGGCGGCGGTCGTGGGGGTGATCGCCAACCTCTCGCTCTGGTTCGCGCTGCATGTGCTGTTCGCCGAGGTTCCCGAATTCAGCTTCGGCCCGCTGCATCTGTTCCTGCCCGATCTCAACAGCCTGCGCCTGATCCCCGCGCTGATCGCCGTCTTTGCGGCCTACGCCCTGCTCCGGCGGCACTGGCCGCTTCTGGCTGTCCTCGTGACATCCGCACTCATCTCGGCGGCGGCAGCAGTTCTTTGATCGGGGCCGGGGGAAGCACGCGACCACCCCTTCCCTTGGTCCCCGCACCCCCCTATGCTGCAACCCAACCGGGAAGGGACGGCTCATGACGCGCAGCATCGACTACGGCAATCTCATGCACCGCGCGATGCGGAGCCTGATCCAGTCGGTGCTGACCGAAGTCGCGGAACATGGGCTGCCCGGTGCGCATCATTTCTTCATCACCTTCGACACCACGCACCCCGACGTGCAGATCGCCGACTGGCTGAAGGAACGCTATCCCACTGAAATGACGGTGGTCATCCAGCACTGGTTCGAAAACCTGGCAGTGAATGACGAGGGATTCAGCATCACGCTGAATTTCGGCAACAACCCCGAACCGATGGTCATCCCCTTCGACGCCCTGCGCACCTTTGTCGACCCTTCGGTGGAATTCGGCCTGCGCTTCGAAACGCAGGAGCAGGACGACGACGACGAAGACGAAGAGGTCGACATCGAGGTCGAGGAAGAACCCACGCGACAGGATGCCGAAATCGTCTCGCTGGACAAGTTCCGCAAACACTGATGAGCGACCTCGCACTTTTCCGTCGTCGGCTGTTGCGGAACCCCCGGCAGGTTTCGGCGATTGCGCCGTCGTCGCGCACGCTTGCGCGGGCGATGACGCTGGGCCTCGGTCCGAACAGCGGCCCGGTGGTGGAGTTCGGGCCCGGAACTGGCCGCTTCACCGAAGCCATTCTGGCGCGCGGCGTTCCGCCGGCGAATCTCACCCTGTTCGAGTTGGACGAAGAGTTCGTCGTCTATCTGCGCCAGAAGTTCCCCGGCGTGACTGTGCATCAGCGCCCGGCGCAAGAGGCCGCCGCATTGGTCGGCTCCGGCGTCTCGACAGTGATTTCCGGCCTTCCACTTTTGTCAATGCCGCCCGAGGTGCGCGAAGGCATCGTTGCGGCGGCTTTCGCGGTCCTGGCCCCGCGCGGGCGCTATGTCCAGTTCACCTACGGGCCCCGCCCACCCCTGCCGCCGGACACCATCACTGCGCTGGGTCTGACGGTGAACAAGGGCAACAAGGTCTGGGCCAATCTCCCCCCCGCCACCGTCTACCGTTTTCGCCGCGCCTGAAGCTGCGGCAGATCGACGGTATACCAATGTATGCCAATTGATTTTGCACGCCCCGGACGCTAAGGCTCGCCCCGAGAGCATGAGGAGACCCCGATGACCGCAACCCGTACCGAAACCGACAGCTTCGGCCCCCTTGAGGTTCCCAGCGACAAGTACTGGGGGGCGCAGACCCAGCGGTCGATCATCAACTTCCCGATCGGCTGGGAACGCCAGCCGGTTCCGATCATCCGCGCGCTTGGCGTGATCAAGAAGGCCTGCGCCCTGGTCAACATGGCGCAGGGCGACATCTCGGCCGAGCTTGGCAATGCCATCGTCGCCGCCGCGACCGAGGTGATCGACGGCAAGTTCGACGACAACTTTCCGCTGGTCGTCTGGCAGACGGGGTCCGGCACCCAGTCGAACATGAACGCGAACGAGGTGATCTCGAACCGCGCCATTGAGGTGCTGGGCGGGGTGATGGGGTCGAAAAAGCCGGTTCACCCGAACGACCATGTGAACATGGGCCAGTCCTCGAACGACACCTTCCCCACCGCGATGCATGTCGCCATCGGCATGCACACCCGCGACGTTCTGATCCCGGGGCTGGAGAAGCTGTCCAAGGCGCTCTGGGCGAAGTCCCGCGAATTCAAGGATATCATCAAGATCGGCCGCACCCATACTCAGGATGCGACGCCGCTGACTCTGGGACAGGAATTCTCCGGCTACGCGACGCAGGTCGACAAGGGCATCGCCCGGGTCAAGATGTGCCTGCCCGACATCTACGAACTCGCGCAAGGTGGCACCGCCGTCGGCACTGGCCTCAACACCAAGGTCGGCTTCGACAAGCGTGTGGCCGCCGAGATCGCCAAGATCACCGGCCTGCCCTTCGTGACCGCCCCGAACAAGTTCGAAGCACTCGCCGCGCATGACGCGATGGTCATGTTCTCGGGCGCGCTGAAGACGGTGGCGGCCAGCCTCTACAAGATCGCGAGCGACCTTCGCCTCCTGGGCTCCGGCCCCCGTTCGGGTCTGGGTGAGCTGATCCTGCCCGAGAACGAGCCCGGCTCCTCGATCATGCCGGGCAAGGTCAACCCGACCCAGGCCGAGGCGCTGACCATGGTCTGCGCCCATGTGATGGGCAATGACGCCGCCGTCGGCTTTGCCGGGTCGCAGGGCCATTTCGAGCTGAACGTCTACAACCCGATGATGTCCTACAACGTGCTGCAATCGATCCAGCTTCTGGGGGATGCGGCCTCCAGCTTTACCGACAACATGGTGGTGGGCACCCAGGCCAACACCGCGCGGATCGACAAGCTGATGAAGGAATCGCTGATGCTGGTGACGGCCCTTGCCCCCACCATCGGCTACGACAACGCGACCAAGGTGGCGAAGACGGCGCACAAGAACGGCACGACCCTGCGCGAGGAAGCCATCGCCCTGGGCTTCGTCGATGGCGAGACCTTCGACCGCATCGTCCGTCCTGAAGACATGGTAGGCCCGAAGGGCTGATGGCCGAGATCATCAACCTGCGCAGCAAGAAAAAGCAGGCGGCCCGCGCGGCCGCCCGCAAGTCAGGAGACGCCAATGCCGTGAAGTTCGGCCGGACCAAGGTTGAACGGAAGCTGGAGGAAGCGCAGGCCGAAAAGGCCGCACGCGATCTGGACAGCCTCAAGCGCGAGACGGAGTAACCTTCGGTTAACCGCATTCGGGCAGGCTTAGCGCAGGAGGTGCGGCGATGCGGGAACTACCCTTGCCAATCACGTCGCAGGAATGGATGCGACAGATGTTCGCGACCAAGACCGCGCTCGACGGCGGGGTGATCCGCCGGAAAGTCACCGATGTCGAACGTATTGTCGGTCGCGACGCCTTCGTGGGCGCGATGAAGAAACGCGGGTTTCGTGTCGTCGAAAATGCCGGACATTTCGTGGTCTTCTGCAACTCGGATGACGTCCTGCTCCGCCTCTGACCTGCCGGGACCCAAATTTCTTAAGTAAGAAATTTGACAAAATCCTTACTTAAGGATTTTGGTCACCGGCCGTCCGGTCTACCTTTCCACCATGATCGCCCGTCCCACCAAGCACTCCCTCACGCTCCACGGCCACCGCACCAGCGTCTCGCTGGAACCCGAGTTCTGGGACGCATTTCGCGCCATCGCCGCAGAGAGATCCACCCCGCTCAACGCTCTCGCCGCCGACATCGACGCAGCCCGACGCGGCGAGGAAGGCCTCGCCTCGGCTATCCGGGTCTTCTGCCTGAATCACTATCGCCGTTGACTTGGATTCAGGTCGGCGCTGCGAATGCCCTAGGCGGGAGTACCGCCCCGGCCTTGCCGGTCAGCCCGCCACCCGGGTCAGCGTGGTCGCAAGGTCGCCATAGCCGGTCAGGCGCCGCTCATAGTCCAGTCCCAGCCGGCGGGCGCAGTCCTGCGCCTTGGCGTCCAGCGCGGGATCATCCAGCTGTGCCTGATAGACAAGCTTGGTGTAATTGCCGAAGTACATGTCCCTCAGTTCCGGGTGCCGGTCGAGACCCATCGGCCGCCAGACGAAGGCATCGAACTGCCGGACCAGGAAATCGGTCAGGTAGAAGGCGGTGAACTCCGTATCGGCCGCTTCGGCGAATTTCGCATTGCCCTCGAAAAAGGAATAGCAATGCGGACCTTCGACCATCTCGATGCCAAGCCGGTCGCAGGCAGCCTGCAACTGGCCCCCGGTGCCGCAGTCGGCATAGACGACGAAGATCGTGTCATAGCTGCCCCACGCCTCGGCGACCGCCGCCTCCATCGCGGGGATGATCTTGTCGGGCCAGAGGTGCAGCTTGGCGGGCAGGCATTGCAGGTCCATGTGCGCCCAGCCGTTCGCGGCCTTCAGCGCCAGGATCTCGTGCGCAAGCGCCCCGCAGGCGATCAAGAGGATGCGACCGGCATGGGCGGGCGGCAGCCCGGTTTCGGTAAGGGTTCTGTCGTCCATCAAGGCTACCGGCTGACGCGCGTCCAGGTCAGGATCACGCTCGCCGACAGTGCTGCGAAGGCCAGCGCCGCCAAGGGGACCCCGGTCCAGACGGCGAGCCAGATGGTCAATCCGGCTGCCAGGATCACCAGGGCAATCAATCCAAGAAAATGCGTCAAGGGCATGTCACGTCTCCCTGACCTTCAATCTGCGCTTCGGGAGGGCGTCACGCAAGCCCTTCCCGAATCACAGGCCTGTGCATCAGCCGTTCAGCTGGTTGTGCTTGCGGGACACGAACTGCTTTGCCGTCTCAACCGCCACGGCGGCATCGCGGCAATAGGCATCCGCGCCGATGGCCTTGCCGAATTCCTCGTTCAGCGGCGCCCCGCCGACCAGAACGATGTAATCCTCGCGCAGGCCCTTTTCCTTCATCGTGTCGATCACGACCTTCATGTAGGGCATGGTCGTGGTCAGCAGCGCCGACATCCCCAGGATATCGGGCTGTTCGGCTTCCAGCGCCTCAAGATATTTCTCGACCGAGTTGTTGATCCCGAGGTCCTTCACCTCGAACCCGGCGCCTTCCATCATCATCGCGACAAGGTTCTTGCCGATGTCGTGGATGTCGCCCTTCACGGTGCCGATCACCATCTTGCCCATCCGCGGCGCACCGGTTTCGGCCAGGAGCGGCTTCAGGATCGCCATGCCCGCCTTCATCGCGTTGGCGGCCAGCAGAACCTCGGGGACGAACAGGATGCCGTCGCGGAAGTCGGCGCCCACGATGGTCATGCCTGCTACCAGTGCCTTGGTCAGCACGTCATAGGGTGTCCAGTTGCGGCTCAGAAGGATGCGGACCCCCTCTTCGATCTCTTCCTTGAGACCGTCATAGAGGTCGTCGTGCATCTGCAGCACCAGCTCATCGTCCGACAGTTCGGAAAGGATGATCTCGTCTTCGTCGGCCATGGGCGTGCTCCAAGCGGGGTGGTTTGGCATGGTGATGGTCGGAAACCGACGCTCCCACTATCCGCCAAACGACATACACCGGATGAAAGCCGACAGAAAGCCGTCGCAAGGCGGAAAGTGGTGGCTGATGTTCCAGTTTTGTTCTATACATTTGTCATGATCGACAAGGCAAGTATCCTGCCCGGCCAACGGCTGCGTGCGCGAGGGTCCGACAGCAACCGCGCCGGCCGCTTCGAGGCGACGGACCGCGTGGCCTTCGATGACGGCTGGGACATTGCCGAGGAGGACCGGCTGGTCGCCACCGAAGTGCGGCTGGAGCGGCCCCGCTCGGCGATCAGCTGGAACCGCTCGCCCGACCTGCCCTTCGACCGTTCGATCAATCCTTACCGCGGGTGCGAGCATGGCTGCATCTACTGCTACGCGCGCCCGACCCACGCCTTTCTCAACCTCTCGCCCGGCCTGGATTTCGAAACGCGCCTCGTCGCCCGGCCCGGCATCGCCGCCGTTCTGGACACCGAACTGCGCCGCCCGGCCTACAGGCCTGCGCCATTGGCCATCGGCACCAACACCGATCCCTACCAGCCGGTCGAGCGTGATCAGGGGATCATGCGCGAGGTGCTGCAGGTGCTGGCGGCCTTCCGTCACCCGGTCTGGATCACCACGCGCGGAACCACGATCGAACGCGACATCGACCTGATCGCCCCCCTGGCTGCCGAAGGGCTGGCGTCGGCCTCGATCTCGATCACCACGCTGGATGACGGGCTGGCCCGCAAGATGGAGCCCCGCGCCCCTTCCCCGAAGCGGCGGTTGCAGATCATCCGCCGCCTGTCCGAGGCCGGTATCCCGGTCCGGATCCAGATCTCGCCGCTGATCCCGGCGCTGACCGATCATGAGTTGGAAGCGGTGATGGAGGCCGGCCGCGACGCGGGCGCCCGGTCTGCGAACAGCATTCCCCTGCGTCTGCCGCTGGAAGTCTCCAGCCTGTTCCGCGACTGGCTGGAGGCCACCGTCCCCGACCGCGCCGCCCGCGTGATGGGCCGGGTACGCGAGTTGCATGGCGGGCGCGACTATGACCCGGAATTCGGCAAGCGGATGCGCGGCCAGGGCCTCTGGGCCGAACTGATCCATCGCCGCGCCGACCTGGCCCGCAAACGGCTGGGTCTGAAGGAAGGCCTGCCCGCGCTCCGCACCGATCTGTTTCGCGTTCCGCCCAGATCAGGCGATCAGTTGTCGCTGTTCTGACCGGTGACGACGGGGAGCAAATCTTTTCGAAAAGATTTGCAAAATCCTTCGAAGGATATTGTCCCGCTCAGCCGCGACGACCCCGACGCTCACGACGGCCCGCACCGGCATCGTCGCCCGTGCCGTCGGAGGCCGAGGAGAAGCCGCCAAGCTTGCTCTGGATCGCCTCCAGCGAGGGCCGGTTGCCCTTGGGCCGGCTCTCCAGCGCCACCCGCATCGCGCGCAGGTGCTCCGGCATGGTGCCGCAGCAGCCGCCGATGATCCGCACGCCTGCGTCCCGCGCCATCACGGCGTATTCGGCCATCAGTTCCGGCGTCCCGTCATAGTGGATATGGCCGTCGTGATACTTCGGAATGCCCGCATTGCCCTTTGCGATGATCGGGCGTTCCGTCCCGGTGGCGGCAAAGCCCAGCACCGTCCGCATCAGGTCCGACGCCCCGACCCCGCAGTTCGCGCCGAAGGCGATAGGCGGGTTGACCAGACGCTCCACCATGTCGGCCATCGTGGCCGAGGTCGTGCCCATCATCGTGCGGCCTGCGGTGTCAAAGCTCATCGTGCCGCACCAGGGCATGTCCGCGCGCAAGGCCGCATCCGCCGCCGCGCGGTATTCCTCGGGGGCCGAGATCGTCTCGATCCACAGCACATCGGCCCCACCCGCCTTCAGCGCCTCGGCCTGTTCATGGAACATTTCGACGGCAAGCGCATGGGTCAGCGTGCCCATCGGCTCGAAGATCTCGCCCGTCGGGCCCATCGAGCCCGCAACCACCACTGTGCGGCCAGACTTGTCGGCGATCTCGCGGCCCAGTTCGGCGCCAATCCGGTTCAGCTCGCCCACCCGGCCCTGTGCGTTGTGCAGCTTGAGCCGCGCCGCATTGCCGCCGAAAGTGTTGGTGAGGAACAGGTCCGACCCCGCTGCGACCGCATCGCCGTAGAGCTTGCGGATGTTGGCCGGTTGCTCGACGTTCCAGAACTCCGGCGGTTCGCCCGAAGACAGGCCCATATTGAACAGGTTCGTCCCCGTCGCGCCATCGGCCATCAGCCAATCACGCGCTTCGAGCATGCGGGTCAGTGCGTCAGTCATTTCTGCTTCCTTCGGGCGAGCCTATCCACCTCCCTCTGCCATGGGTTGCGACCATAGGCAATTTCATATTCCTCATGGAATGTTGGCATTGCGCTCAACTTCGCCGACAGGGGCAGACGGCGCATCCTGCGACGGATCGCCTGTCCGGCCAGCGACACACAGAAGGTGATGCCAGCCTCGGACGCCGGGCATTGAAAAAGCGCGGCCCCGGCGGGACCGCGCCTGACAGTGCAACCGGAAACCAGTTCAGATTTCGGACAGCAGTTGCGCCTTGGCGACCGGCAGCAGTTCCTTCATCTTCGCCCGCACATCGTCGGCGCTGGCCTTGCCCGCAAGGTCGGCAACCACCTTGCGCACCACATCGTCGTCGCCCGCTTCCTCGAAATCGGCGCTGACCACTTCCAGCGCATAGGCCGCCGCGGCATCGTCTGCCTTGCCCATCAGCCCGGCCGCCCAAAGGCCCAAGAGCTTGTTGCGCCGTGCTTCGGCCCGGAACTGCATCTCACTGTCATGGGCGAACTTGGCCTCGAAGGCATTCTCGCGGTCGTCGAACGTGGTCATGGGCTCCCCCGGAAGTTCTGGCGTTTCTCCCCATATGCCCCTCCGGCCCCATCACCGCAAGCCCCCTTGGCCCTACCCGGGCCGCTCGCGCCTTGCGGGTATGGCCCCCTTGGACTATAGGCCAAGGAAAGCGGTTTGAAGGCGCAAGCCCTGTCGCCGCCCCCCTGATCGAGTGAACCATGGCACGGCGCAAGAAGGTCTACGAAGGCAAGGCCAAGATCCTGTATGAAGGCCCCGAGCCGGGAACGCTGGTTCAGTATTTCAAGGACGACAGCGCGCCTTCGGTGGCGGCCCCGGCCACGCTGGAGGGCAAGGGCGTCCTCAACAACCGGCTGTCCGAATTCTTCATGGCCGGGCTGAACCAGATCGGCGTGCCGACCCATTTCATCCGCCGCCTGAACATGCGCGAGCAACTGGTGCGGATGGCCGAAATCATCCCGCTGGAGGTTGTCGTGCGCAACTTCTCGGCCGGTCCGATGACCGCCCGGCTCGGTATTCCCGAAGGCACGCAACTGCCGCGCCCGATCGTCGAATACTATTACAAGGACGACAAGCTGCAGTCGCCCCTGGTAGCCGAGGAACATATCGTCGCCTTCGGCTGGGCCAACCAGCAAGACCTGGACGACATCATCGCCTTGTCGCTCCGCGTGAACGACTTCCTCTCCGGCGTGATGATGGGCGTGGGCATCCGCCTTGCCGATTTCCGCATCGAGGTGGGCCGTATCTGGGAGGGCGACTTCATGCGCCTGATCGTCGCCGACGAGATCAGCCCCGACAGTTGCCGCCTTTGGGACATGCGCCAGCCGGAACGCCCCGACGGCTCGATCCCCGATCCGCAGCCGATGGCCGACGTCTACACCGAACTTGCCCGCCGCCTTGGCGTCCTGCCCTCGAACGTCACCCACACGACCAAGCCGACGCTGATCAACTAGGTGCCGCCCTTGCCCGTCGCCCGCCCCTTCGCTAAGGACGGGCAAACCATCCCCAGGAGGCCCCCGATGAAAGCCCGCGTCACCGTCATGCTGAAGACCGGCGTCCTCGACCCGCAGGGCGAGGCGGTGCGCCACGCGCTCGGCTCGCTCGGCTTCCAGGGCGTCAGCGGCGTGCGGCAGGGCAAGGTGATCGAGCTGGACCTCGCCGAGGCCGACCGCGCCAAGGCCGAGGCAGACGTGAAAGCGATGTGCGAGAAGCTTCTGGCCAACACCGTCATCGAAAGCTACCGGGTCGAACTCCTCTGACGCCGGAAGGCGGGTTCGCACCGGCCCTCCACAGCTTGTGGGACGCGTGATTTCACGCACCATCCCGCCGTGAAACCCGCAGCCAGATTCCATCCTTCGCCCTGACGGTCAGATGCGCGACCGGGACCGGCACCTTGTCCGCCACCGCCTCGAACCGGAAGGCCCGCACCAGATGCGCCAGCATCAGCGTGCCCTCCAGCATCGCGAACCCCGCGCCGGGGCAGACCCGCGGGCCACGTGAGAATGGCAGATACCCCTCTCGCGCCGCCTCCTTGCCCTCCCCCGTCCAGCGGTCGGGATCGAATGCATCCGGCCGCTCCCACAACCTTTCATGCCGGTGCAGGTGCCAGGGGCTGATCACCACCTGCGCGCCCCGCTTCACCGCCCGGCCCCGGAACTCCTCTGCTTGCACCGTCTCGCGCACCAGCATCGGCACCGGGGGGTACAGCCGCAGCGCCTCGCGGAACACATCCCGGGTAAACCGCAGGCTCCCCACCACCCCGAACTCCGGCCGCAACGCCTCCGCCTCCACCGCCACCCGCTCCTGGGCCTCAGGATGCGTCGCCAGTAGATACAGCGCCCAGCCCAACGCCGAAGCGCTTGTCTCGTGCCCCGCCAGGAAG
>JAFLCY010000091.1 GCA_017303485.1 Rhodobacterales bacterium | reverse complement strand
CCTTGGCCTGTGATGATCATGCTCGACGAGTTCGACCGCCTCGGGAAGATGCCGATCGTGGCCGAAAGCATCAAGACGCTGCGATCCTTCGGCGGAAACCTCGCCATCGTCACCCAGACCATCCCGGCGCTGGATGAGATCTATGGCGAAAACACCCGCCGCTCGTTGCAGGGTGGCGCAGGTGTGAAACTCTACCTCACGCCGTCCGAGCAGAAGACGATCGAGGAACTGAGCCAGGCTGTGGGCAAGACCACCAAGCGCGTAGTAACGCGGTCCCGTGCGGTCGGGCGCAACCCGTTCGAGGGACGCAGCGTCTCCGAGCGGACAGAGGACACGCCGCTCCTCACCGAAGACCAGGCCCGTCGCATGGACCTCGACGAGGTGATCCTCGTGATCGACGCGCAGATGCCGATCCGGGCGCGGCGGATCAAGTATTTTGAGGACCCGGTGTTGAAGACGCTGCACGCGGGTCAGGCGGGGAGTTTCCCCTATCCGGATGAAGACGGGCTGCGGCGCGATCGGCAAATGACCGAGACGCGCGAGACAGTGGAGAAGCTGAAGCAGGAACTGCAGGCGGTGCGGGCGGCTGCAGGGGCACAGGGGTCTGGGACTGCGTCCTCGTCGATGACCGTTGAGCTACCTGCAACGGAGACGCAGGATCCGCAGCCAGCGCCAATAGGTCGGGCGCGCGGCCGTGCAGCACGCGCTGCGGCGGGTGGCGGTGGGTCCGGTCAATTGTCGTTCGATCTGGTTGGTCTGGGGCTCAAGGAGGCAGACAGGACCCAACTTGCGGCGGCTGTGCAAACGACTCGGGCCATCATCGCGGAGTTTACGTGATCGGCCCAAAGCGGACAATGACGCTTCGCAGTCATGCCTTCAAAGCGTTGGACTTGCCCAGTCGGTGAAAACGCTCTTCACCGGGCCTGTATCATCGCGCAGGGATTCGAACGCTACGCGGTCAGGGTGGTTCCAGGAAATCAGGAACTCGGCCGGTTGGCCGTCGCGGTCGTAGACGGTCGAGCGCATGGCAAGGGCGCCTACTCCCGGGGCAAGGCCAAGAAGGTCTGCCTCGATCTCCGGGGCAGCGGCAACGCTGACGTGGAAGTCCGAGGTCGCGAAGGTCATGCCAAAGCGTTCGCGCAAAAGGGCGTAAAGCGATGGCGCAGCGAACACATCGGCGGCCACAAGCCCGGGTATGCGGTGTTGCGGCAGGTAGCTGGTCTCGACGCAGAAGGGCACCGCATCTGACAGGCGAAGCCGCTTGATCACGATGATCGGCGCACCTTCGTCCAGGTGCAGTCGGCGTGCGATATTTGCATCGGCCTGCGCCTGTTCGAAGAATAGAAGGCGCGCGCCGGGTTTATGACCGGCCTGGCCCACGACTTCCGAGATCGCCGTCGAGACCCGCTTGGACAGCGGCCGCACGACAGCGGGTTCGGGCAAGAACGTGCCTGCCGTGCCGCGGCGTTCAAGATGCCCCGCGTCAACAAGCTGATTCAGCGCCTTACGCACGGTCATGCGCGAGATCCCGAATCGTTCGGCCAGTTCACGCTCGGACGGGATGCGATCGCCGCGCGACATGCCGGTTTCCAGCATGAGATTGCGCAAGAGCAGGTGCACCCGGGCCAGCGCCGAGCCGGGGCGCTGATCCTGACTGATGAAGTTAAGGATGGGCATTTGGTATACACCGACAGTAGGACACGCATTGAAAACCCCCCGATTTTCCGGACGTAGTAGGGGCAAGCTGCGCAAGTGGCTATACCAAGAACGCGATACAAGCAATCGAAAAAGCCACTCACGGCGCTGCTATGCCGCTATGCAGCATGAAAAAAACGCAGACTGCAGCAAGAAAATCGTTGCGCTGGTCCACTTGGTATGGATACCAATATACCAACACCAGCAAAGCCGGACAAACTGGTATAGTCCGGTCAACCAACAAGGGAGAGTTCGATGAAGCACCTTCTCGCCGTGACCGCACTGGCGACCGGAATCCTGGCATCGCTGCCGGGGCTGGCCCAGGACAAGACCGTGGTCAGTTTCCTGCACAAGTTCCCCGAGCCTGAGAACATGGCCTACTTCGACGCCGCAGTGGCCGAGTTCGAAGCGGCCAACCCCACCATCGACATCGTGATGGAGGCGGTTGCCGACGAGCCTTACAAGGACAAGATCCGGGTGCTGATGGCCTCGGACCAGGTGCCGGACATCTACTTTTCCTGGTCGGGCGAGTTCGGCCGTAAGTTCGCCCGCGAAGGCCGCACGCTGGACCTGACCGAGGCGCTGAAGGGCCCGGAATGGCAGGGCCGGTTCGCCGCCGCCTCGCTGGAGCCGTTCCAGTTCGAGGGCAAGCAGTTCGGCATTCCGGTGAACGTCGACAGCAAATACATGATCTACAACAAGGCGGTCTTCGAAAAGCACGGGCTGGCCGTGCCGACGACCTTCGCCGAATTCATCGCGCTGAACGACGCACTCTTGGCTGCGGGTGAAGTTCCGATCGCCTATGGCAACCAATCACCCTGGGCCGCGACGCATTACATCGGCGACCTTTTCGCCAAGATGGTCCCCGATGACGTGCGCCAGGCCGACTATCAACTGCTGGCGCCTGCCGACCAGCTTTACACTCACCCCGGCTATGTCGAAGCTCTCGCGCTGTATAAATCCTTCGGAGACAAGGGTTATTTCAACAACGGAGCTAACGCGATCTCGCACCAACAGGCGCGGGGCGCGTTCATCGCGGGCCGCTCAGCGATGGTCTACCTGGAACTGGTTGAGTTCTACATGCTAGCCGACACGCCGGTGGCCGAACAGGGCTGGGGCTTCTTCCCGCTGCCGCCGATGGAGGGGGCTGCGGGCCGCAATGACCTGTTGACCGGCGCGCCGGACGGGTTCCTGATCTCGGCAAAGACCGAACACCCGGAAGAGGCGCTGGCCTTCCTGAACTTCATCACTTCGCCCGACCAGGCGGCCAAGTATGTCTCGACGACCGGCATGACATCGGCGGTGATCGGCTCGGTGACGGAACAGACCACGACGCCGGAGACGCTTGCCGGTCTGAAGGCGCTGGAAGATGCCGCCGGAATGGCGCTGTGGCTGGATACCGACATGGATACCGCCTCGGCCAACGTGATCCTGGCCGCCGGCCAGGGCCTTCTGTCGGGCGATGAAACCCCGGAAGCGGTGATGGAAAAGGTCCGCGCCGCAGCTAAGGAAACCCTGGCCCAGCGTTAAGCTCCCGCGCTGGACCAGTGCCGGGCGGTCCAAGGATCGCCCGGCCTATTCGCTTCCCCCCGACAGGACAGACAGACCGATGCCCGACAGCTCCGACCATACCCAAGCGACGTGGCGGCAAAGCCTGCAAGGCTGGCTCTGGGTCGCCCCGGCGCTGCTGTTCCTTGTGGTCTTCGTCTATGGACCGGCGCTGACGAACATCCGCTTCAGCATGTTCTCGTTCTCGGCCATGTCGCTGGATTGGGACTTTGTCGGCTTGGACAACTACCTGCGGCTCTGGAACGACCCCAAGTTCACGACCGCTCTGACCAACAACGCGATCTACGCGGCGATTTCGGTCACTTGCCAGGTCGGCGTCGCACTGGTGCTGGCGGCAGTGCTGGAGGCGCGGGTCTTCCCGAACTTCTCGGCCAACCTCTTTCGGACCGCGCTGTTCCTGCCGTCGATCCTTCCCGTGGTCGTGGTTGGTCTGGTCTGGCAGCTATTGCTGACACCGACCACCGGCCTGATCGACCAGATCCTGTGGGAAACCGGGCTGGCCAGCTGGTCGCGGGCCTGGCTGGGCGAGCCGGACACTGCCATCTTTGCGGTGATCTTCGTCAGCCAGTGGCAGTGGACCGGCTACATCATGGCCCTCTTCATGGTCGCCATTCGGGCTGTGCCACGCGATGTTTACGAGGCGATGGAGATCGACGGCGCGTCGGGTGTGCAGCAGTTCTGGCATATCACCGTGCCCGGCGTGCGCGAGACGATACTGATCGTCACCATCATCACCATCCTCGGCTCGCTCAAAGTGTTCGACATCGTCTGGGTGATGACGGCGGGCGGGCCGAACCATTCGTCCGAGGTCCTGGGCACCATGATGTATCGCGCCGCCTTCCGCGACGACATGATAGGATACTCCTCGACCATCGCCACGGTGATCTTCTTCATCGCGCTGACCATCGGTCTGGTGCAGATCAAGCTGCAGAAGGACCGCTGACATGGCCACAGCGCGTTCCTTCCTCGCCCTTGCCGTGCTGAATCGCGTCATTCTCTGGGCCGTCTTCCTGACACTAGCGGTGATCTGCGTCTACCCGATGATCTGGCTGTTTCTGAACGCCTTCAAGACGACGAACGACATGTTCGCCGCCACCTGGGGCCTGCCGAAGGTCTGGCACTGGGAGAACTTCTCTACCGCGTGGAACTACGGCATCTCGCGCTATCTCTTGAACTCGCTGGTCGTCACCACGGCGACGGTGGCAGTCGAGCTTTCGCTGGCCACGATGGCGGCCTATGCGCTGGTTGTGCTGAACTTCCGGGCCAAGGCGGCGATCTACACGCTGATCCTTGGGGGCGCGATCCTGCCGCCCGAGGTCAGCCTGATCCCGCTCTTCCGTGTCATGGCCGAAACCGGGCTTTACAACACCTACTTCGCACTGATCCTGCCGAACGTGGCCTTCGGGCTGCCCTTCACTACTTTCCTGATCCGCGCCTACATGACCGGCATCCCGGGCGAACTGCGCGAGGCCGCGTTGATGGACGGGGCGGGCGAGGCGCGCATCTTCCGCGAGGTCTACCTGCCGCTCTGCCGCCCTATCCTGGCCTCGGCCGGTCTGATCTCGGCGATGCGGGTCTGGAACGAGTTCATCTTCGCGCTGACCTTCGTCGAAAGCGAATCCGTCAAGACCGTAACCATCGGCGTGATGAGCTTTGCCGTCGCCCTGCGGGCCGACTGGGGCGTTCTCATGGCCGGACTGGCTCTTTCCATCCTTCCCATCCTTGCGACCTTCCTGGTCATGCAGCGCCAGTTTGTCGGCGGTCTGACCAGCGGCGCCATCAAATGAGTTCGCCCATGGCCTACATGCAGATCAAGGGTATCGCCAAGCGATACGGAACCTATGAGGCCGTTCGCGGCATCGATATCGACATCGCCGAACGAGAGTTCGTGGTGATCGTCGGGCCGTCGGGCTGCGGCAAGTCCACGCTTCTGCGGATGATCGCGGGGCTGGAGACGATCAGCCGGGGCGATCTGGTGATCGACGGCCAGCGGATGAACGACGTGCGCCCGGCCGATCGCGGTATCGCGATGGTGTTCCAGTCCTATGCGCTCTACCCACACAAGACCGTGGAACAGAACATGGGCTTCGCGCTGAAGGTGGCGAAGACGCCGAAGGACGAGGCCGCCCGCAAGATCGCCCGTGCGGCGGAAATCCTGCAGCTTGGCCCACTGCTGAAGCGGTTGCCGAAGGAGCTTTCCGGCGGCCAGCGCCAGCGCGTTGCCATCGGCCGGGCCATCGTGCGCAACCCCAAGGTCTTTCTCTTCGACGAACCCTTGTCGAACCTTGATGCCTCTCTCCGGCTGCAGATGCGGATCGAACTGGCTCAGCTGCACCGCGAGTTGCAGGCGACGATGGTCTACGTCACGCACGACCAGATCGAAGCGATGACGTTGGCCGACAAGATCGTCGTCTTGCGCGACGGGCTGGTGGAACAGATCGGCGCGCCGCTGGAAATCTACCGCCGTCCCGCCAACACCTTCGTCGCGGGGTTCATCGGGAGCCCGAAGATGAACCTCCTGAAAGCCCGCGTGATCGGCACCGAGGCCGATCGCGCCCGCGTCGATGCCGCCGGACTGGTCTGTGACGTGGCCGTGGATCATTTGCCCGCCGTCGGCGCCGAAGTCACGCTGGGCATCCGGCCCGAGCACCTTGTCGCCGGACTCGGTGCATCGGTGGAGGTGCAGGCCAGTGAGCGGCTGGGCGGCGTGACCTATGCCTATGGCCGCCTTGCCGATGGCCAGCCCGTGACCGTGCAGCTTGATGGCGAACATGACTTTGCCGCGGACGGCGGCCTGACGGTGCAGCCCCAGCCGGGCCGCGCGCATCTCTTTTCCGGCGACAGCGGCCTTCGGCTCTGATCCGCCTCATTGGTTGAAGAAAGGAAAGACCATGCTGAACTTCGATCCCGCCCGCTTCCTGCGCATCCAGACCGGAACCGTGTCCATCACCCGTGACATTGGCACGTTGGTCGGGCGGTTGGTGGCCGAGGGGGCCGACAGCCTCTTCTTCATGGGGTCAGGCGGCGCGGGCATCCTGATGCAGCCCGCGACCGATCTGATGCGCCGGGCCTCGAATCTGCCCTGCCACAACGTCCTGTGCGCCGAGATCGTGCTGACCGGGCATGTGGCGCTGGGACCGAAGTCGGTGGTCATCATGCCGTCGCTTTCGGGCACCACGAAGGAAAGCATCGCGGCGATGGACTATGTGAAGGCACGCGGGGCCACCGTGATCTCCATCACCGGCCACGCCGAGACGCCACTGGCCAAGGGGGCCGACCACAGCTTCGTCAACTTTGCCGAGGATGATACCTCGTGCGAGATGTTCTATGTCACCTCGCTGGTGGCGGCGCTGGCGGCGATGCAGGCGCGGGGCGAGCGGTCTGACTACGATCGGATCATCGCCGAGCTTGCGGGTCTGCCGCAGCAGCTTCTTGCGGTGAAACAGGCGTTCGAGCCGCGCGCCGATTCACTAGCCCGGGCGATTGCCGCCGATGGCTGGCACATCCTGACTGGGTCGGGCGCGGCCTGGCCCGAGGCCTACTACTATGGCATGTGCATCCTGGAAGAGATGCAGTGGATCCGCACCCGGCCCGTCCATGCTTCGGACTTCTTCCACGGCACGCTGGAGCTGGTGGAAAAGGGCGTTTCGGTCGTGGTCTTCGCGGGTGAAGATGAAACCCGCCCGCTGACCGACCGCGTGATTGCCTTTGCGAAGGGCTATACCGACAAACTGACGGTGCTGGATACCCGCGACCTTGCGACCACCGGCCTGTCGTCCGATCTGCGGGCGATGTTGGCTCCGGCGCTTCTCGCAACTGTGCTGGAGCGGCTTTCAGCGCATCTTGAGGTCATGCGCAATCACCCGCTGGTGACGCGGCGCTACTACAAGCGCGTGGCCTACTGAGATGTTCGCCGGGTTCAGCGACACCCCCTTGTGGCGGGCCGAGATGGCCTTGCCACAGGTCCCCGCCGCGACGGTCGAGCCGCGCGAGGATGTGCTGGTGGTGGGATCAGGCTTCACCGGTCTGCACACCGCGCTGTATCTGGCGCGGGGCGGGCGGCAGGTCGTGGTCTGCGACGCGGGCGAGATCGGTTGGGGCTGCTCCACCCGGAACGGCGGGCAGGTGTCGTCCGAGATGAAGCCGGACCTGGACGACTTCATCGCGAAGTATGGCGAGGACCGCGCACGGGCTATCCTGTCGACCGGGATCGAGGCCCACCGCCACCTGCGCCAGTTCGTGGCGGAAGAGGGCATCGCCTGCAACTACAGCGTCTGCGGCCATTTCATCGGGGCACATCGCCCCGACCGGATGGAGGGCCTACGCCATTTCCTGCGCCAGAACGCGCGGCTCGGGGTCGAGGGTGAGGAAGTCCAGAAAGGCCGGGTGTCCGACTTCGTCGCCTCGCCGCAATTTCACGGCGGAGTGCATTTGCCCGACTGGGCCAGCCTGCACCCAGGTCGTTTGGTGGCCGAGCTGGTGCGGCTTTGCCTTGCGGCGGGCGTCCGCTTCGTGCCGCACTGCAGGGTGTCGCGGATCGAGGATCATGTCGATCATATCACTTGTCTGGCCGGGCAACGCGCCGTGCGCGCCGCGCATCTGGTGATGGCGACCGACGGCTATACCGACGGCGCGTCAAAGTGGATGCGGCGGCGGGTGGTCTCGCTGGCCTCGGTGGTGACGGCGACCGAAGCGATGGCCCCTGCCAAGGTCCAAGCGCTCTATCCCCGCGCCTCAATGGTCTATGACACGCGGATGAACGTTACCTACCACCGCCCTTCGCCCGATGGCGACCGGGTGGTGATCGGCACCGTGGTCCCGGTGAACGTGACCAACGTTGCCGCCTGCCTGCCGCGGGTGCGCCGCAACATCCTGCGGCTGTTCCCGCAGCTGGAGGGCGTGAAGATCGCGCATGTCTGGACCGGCTTTGTCGGCGCCACGTTCAGCCACCTGCCGCATGTGGGTCTGCACGGCCGTATGGGTTATGCCATCGGTTACAACGGCACCGGCGTCGCCATGTCGTCCTACCTCGGGATGAAGCTGGCGCAGAAGATGCTGGGCAAGGGCGGCGAAACGGCCCTTGACGGGCTGGAGCTGGAGACGCGCCCCTTCTTTCACGGCCAGACCTGGTATCGCCGCCCTGTCCTCGCCTTGCACGACCTGAAGGACAACATGGCTTCGCGGGGGGCGACGATCGGATGACCGCTTTCGACCTGATAGCCCTTGGCGACAACTGCATCGACCGGCTGACCGGCGCGGTCACGGCTGATCTAGTGGGCGGCAATGCCGTCAACGTCGCAGTGCAGGCCGCGATGCTAGGACTGCGCTCGGCCTATTGCGGGGCCGTTGGACCAGCCGGAGAGGCCGATGGCGACCGAGTTTTGGCCGCGCTGACCGAAAAGGGAGTGGATGTTTCGCTCGCAGATCGGCGCACACTTTCGACCTCGGTCACCTGCCTGAGCGTCGCGCTGGACGGCAACCGCACCATCCTGACCGAGGATTTCGGCGCCTGCGCGGGGTGGACCCCTCCAAGCGCCAGCCTGAGCGCGCTGTCGGCGGCCCGGCATGTTCATATTGGCTGGCTTCAGGATGGCGGCCATGCGCGCCGGGTGCTGGCGCGCGACGGGGTCAGCCTGTCGCAGGATGTATCGGTGAATGCGGCACCGGAGGATCTGGATGTGAAGGGGCTGACCATCGCCTTTGGTTCGTTGTCCGAAGCGCAGGCCGACTATGCCGAGGCGCGCGCGGCAGATCTGGTGGCCCAAGGCGCAAAGGGGGCCGTCATCACGCTGGGCGCACGGGGCAGTCTTGCCCTGATCGGCGGACAGACCTTCCGCGCCGCAGCCCCGGCTATCACCCCTGTCGACACCACCGGCGCGGGCGACGCCTACATCGCGGGCTTTCTGGCCGCGCGGCTGAACGGGGCCGACGTGCCCAAGGCCATGGCAGCGGGCCACACCTGCGCTGCCGCCTGCTGTGGCCATCCGGGGGGATTTCCCCAGTAGCGCCTAACCCATTGCCGACCTGCCGCACCCCGGAGCTCCGTTTCCGGGATCGGCTCAACCTTGCCAGACGAGAGGACCAGATGACCGACAAACCCTTCCCGACCGAGGCGCAGATCGCCGCCGCTCTTGCCGCCGCAAAGGCCCGGCCTGCACTGACCGAAATCTATTTCGTCGCCTGCGGCGGGTCCTATGCACTGATGCTGCCGAACCAGTATGCGGTCGATCGTCATGCGAAAACCATCGCCGGCCACGCTCTGAACGCCGCGGAGTTCATGGCCCGCAACCCGGCACGGCTGGGGCCAAGCTCGGCCGTGATCCTGTGTTCACACTCTGGCACGACGCCGGAAACGGTCGAGGCGGCGCGGTTTGCCCGGTCGAAGGGCGCGCTGACCATCGCACTGACCAACCTGCCGGGCAGCCCGCTGGACGAAGCGGTGGAGTTCCCGGTCTACTACACCCACGCGCCCAAGACTTTCGCGCCCGACCATTCCTCCGCCGTCATGTCCCGGTTGACCTTCGGCATCCTGGCCGCACGTGAAGGCAACCCCCTTGCGCAGAAGCTGGACAGGGCGCTGACCGCCCTTCCGGCCCTGATCGACAGCGCCATATCCGCCCATGCCGACCGCATCGCGACCTTCGCCGAAGCGATGAAGCGCGAGCCGGTGATCTACACGATGGGAGCCGGGGCAAACTATGCCACGGCCTACTCCTATGCCATCTGCATCTTCCAGGAGATGCAGTGGATCCACTCCGCCGGTATCCACGCGGGCGAATACTTCCACGGACCCTTCGAGATCACCGATTTCGACGTTCCTTTCATCGTGCTGCGCGGCCTTGGCGCAAGCCGCAAGATGGATGACCGGGGTCTTGCCTTCGCAACGAAATACAGCCAGCGCGTTACCACTCTATGCGCCGAGGAACTGGGGCTGGGCAACATCGACGCCGAAGTGGTCGAACACGTCGAGCATATGGCCTTCGGCACTCTGCTGCGGGTCTATTGCGACAAGTTGGCCGATTCCCGTGGTCACCCGCTGACCGTGCGGCGCTACATGTGGAAGATGGATTATTGATGAGGGGTCAGGGGGCGGGTCAGTCCTGCCCCCAATTCCGACGAGGCCAGCATGACGAACGGACTTCTCTGCATCGGCGACAATGTTGTCGATCTTTATCTTGACCGCGGCGTCTTTTTCCCCGGAGGCAACGCGCTGAACGTGGCCGTTCTGGCCCGCCGTTTCGGGCTTGCCGAAGTGGCCTACATGGGCATCGTAGGGAATGACCGTGAGGGCGATCACGTCCGCGCCTGCATGCTGGCAGAGAACCTCTCGACCGCCCAACTGCGCCGGGTAGAAGGGCCTAATGGCAAAGCGAAGGTCACGCATGATGTGGACGGAGACCGGGTCTTCGTTGCGTCAAACCGGGGCGGCATCCGGCGCAAGCTGATGCTCAGGATGGACGAGGATGACCTCGCGCTGATCGCGGCGAAAGGCCATGTCCATTCCAGCTGCTTCAGCTATCTCGAACCGGAACTACCCCGCATCCGTGCCGCCGCGCACGAGGTGTCGTTCGACTTCTCCACTCTTCACGACCCGGCTTATCTGGCGCAGGTTTGCCCGCATGTCTCGACGGCTTTCCTGTCAGGAGCAGGGCTGGCCGACGCGGCAGTGTCGGAGCTGATCGCGCGGGTCCTCGACCTTGGACCGGACACCGTCTGCGTGACGCGCGGCGACAAGGGGGCAGTCTGGGCCAATGGTCAGACCCGCATCGAACAGCCAATTGTGCCCGCCACGGTGGTCGACACCATGGGCGCAGGCGATGCCTTCATTGCGGGCTACCTTGTGGCGAGATTGCGCGGAGATACTCCAGGAGAGGTTCTCCAATATGCCGCCTTCTGCGCAGCGAAAGCATGCGGATGGGAAGGCGCATGGGGCTATCCGCTCGCAGACATTCCATAGCCCACCGCCGATGTCATTGACCTGCTTTGGTGCTCGTCAGACGTTCGATGGTTCGGACCGGCAGCGAGTTGCATCCGCCAACGCTGGGCGAAGATGCTCTTGAACGCTGACGTATTCAAGGCGCGAAGGTCTGCTTTCCGCCCGACGCGAGGACACCATCCCTCGAGCCGTGATATCCTGCCACTGTCGGCAAGACCGAAGAAGGGTGGGCACGGTGGACAGGAGGTAGTCCCATGTCCGTCGAATTTCTACCCGCTCTCTGTCCTGCCCGAGTTCCTTGGAACAAAGGCCGCATCATCGGCCAGAAACGTCCGCTGCTGCCGCGGCATGTTTGGTCGATCCGCGTTCGCCTTGAGATGGCAGGCAACGCGCGGGACCTCGCGCTGTTCAACATGGCGGTCGATAGCAAACTGCGCGGTTGTGACCTTGTCGGCCTCAGGGTTCGGGATGTCTTCGCCGCCGGGCGCGTCAAGGAGCGGACCTCGATGATCCAGAGCAAGACCGGCAAGTCGGTCCGGTTCGAGATCACCGAGACCACAAGGGTGTCCCTCGATCGCTGGATCGGCGACCCAGAGATGAACGGTCTCGATTTCCTGTGGCCCAGCCGGATCCACGGCAGCCCGCATCTGTCCACGCGACAGTATGCCCGGATAGTCCGGGGCTGGGTAACTTCGCTCGGCCTGGAACCCAGCGCCTACGGCACGCATTCCATGCGACGGACCAAGGTTGCGCAGATCTACAAGAAGACCGGGAACCTGCGCGCGGTGCAGCTGCTGCTGGGGCACACGAAGATGGATAGCACGGTGCGCTATCTTGGCGTCCACATCGATGACGCGTTGTCCCTGTCAGAGGGGATCGACCTTTGATCAACTTTCCCGACCGGCACACCATGCGCCGGTCGGCCCTTTGCCGACGTTCGCGGGTGTTCACCCGAACAATAGCTTCAGGGTGTCGAAAGCGACATTTGCCCTGATCCTCAGCAAACACAGTCGAGCGCAGTCCGATCGTCGAGCATTGTTGACTTCCGTGCAGGTACTTGCGTGTTGAGGTGCCCGAGTTTGAACGGAAACCCCAAGGCCTAGTTGTCCCTCTCAGCTTCGCAGAGTGGGCAGGATACGCGGAGCGTCGTCGAGTCCAATGTCGCGGGCCAGGTGCGGGCCAAGACGCAAGGCAAGCGCGGCCCTGGCTTTTTCATTGGAATAGATGCGCCAGGCGCGTGTGAGATGGGTGAGCATTTCAGGGTCCTTTCGACCGGAAGGGGTTGTCTGTTGAAGTGTGGGGGATGGCTCCGCGCCCCGGTTGGCAGGGGCGCGGAGGTGGTGTGTCAGCCGACCGGAACATCGGCGGCGGCGGCCCCACCGCGCACGAAGATCAGCGTGGCGAGGGCAGCCAGTCCGGCCACCACGGCCGCACCGATGAAGGCGGTCTGGTAGCCGGCGAGCATCGCGTCCGGCGCGCCCTGCATCGACGCGGCGAGCGAGACCATCACGGCAAGGCCGAGGGCCGAGCCGACCTGGTAGGTCGTGTTGATCAGTCCCGAGGCGAGGCCCGTGTCCTGCGGCGCCGCTCCGCCCATGCCGGTCATGGTTACGGGGATGTAGGCCAGCGACATGCCGACAGCGGCCAGAAGCGACAGGGGCAGCACGTCCGCCGCGAAGGTCCCATCGGCGGGGAGGCCTGCGAAGAGCGCAAGCGACAGCACCAGGGCCAGGAGGCCTGTCACCAGCACCGGCTTCACGCCGAAGCGGCCGATCAGCGGCCCGGTCAGGCGGACCATCATCACCATGATGACCAGCGTCATCGGCAGCAGCGCGAGGCCAGAGCCGAAGGCCGACAGGTTCAGCACGGTCTGCAGGTAGAGGTTCAGGAAGAACCACAGCGGGATCCAGGCCGCGCCCAGCAGCGCCATCACCAGGTTGCCTGCAGCCAAGCCAGGCGCGCGGAAGATGCGCAGCGGCAGAAGCGGGCTTTTCGACGCCGCCTGCAGCCAGAGGAAAGCCACCAGCAGCACCGCCGCCAGGGCCAGAAGGCTCAGCGTCTGCGGCACGAACCAGCCCACATGTTCGCCCGTCACGATGGCGTAGACGGCGGCGACGATGGCCCCGGTCACGAGGGCTGAGTCGATGAGGCCGATCTTGCCCCGGGTGCCGGTGATGGCACGCAGGACCGAGGGACCGGCGGCCAGGACGGCGAGGCCAAGGGGAATGTTGATGAGGAAGGTCCAGGACCAGCTCATCCATTCGGTGATGACGCCGCCCAGGAAGACGCCCGCGGTGCCACCGGCGGCGGCGGACGCGCCCCAGAAGCCGAAGGCCTTGCCGAGTTCGGCAGGCTGGCCGCCGAAAAGGCGCATGAGGATCGTCAGGGCGGCGGGGGCGATCAGGGCTGCTCCGACGCCTTGCAGGGCGCGGCCCGCAAGCAGGATTTCCTGGCTGCCGGCAAGACCGGCCAGCACCGAGGCGCCAGTCAGGATGGCGAAGCCCGACAGGAAGATGCGGCGCGCGCCGAAGACGTCGGCGAGCTTGCCGCCGAGGAGGAGGAGACCGCCAAAGGCGATGACATAGGCGTTGAAGATCCAGCTCAGGCCTTCGTCGGTGAAGCCGAGGTCGGCCTGGATTGCGGGCAGGGCCACGCCGATGATCGAGGTGTCGAGGATCACGATGAACTGCGCGGCGCAGAGGAGCGCCAGCGCCTTCCACCGCTTGGGATCGAGTGAGGGTGTCATGGGTTCAGTCCTTTGCAGACAGGGGTTTTGCCGGGGCGAATCGCCCGGTCCTCCCTGTCGTCGCGGTTCCAACGCTGTCAGGGTCAAGCACCTGGTCCGAAGTTTTTTCGCAGGCGGGGGTGTTGACCTTCCAACACTGGAAAACCCCATCTCGGCGCAACGGCACCTTTGCCGAACCTGACGAAAGGACCTGACCATGCTTGAACTGACCCTTCCCGGAATGACCTGCGGCGGCTGCGCGCGGGGGGTGACGGCGGCGATCAAATCCGTCGATCCGGCGGCTGAAGTCGTGACCGACGTTCCCGCCCGCAGCGTGCGGATCGAGACTTCGGCCAAGCCTGAGGCCATCAAGGCCGCGGTGGCGGAGGCGGGTTACACCGCCGCTTGATCCCATCGGACAATCTGGTGACGGAACGGGCCGGGAACCATTTCCCGGCCCGTTTCCTTTGCCGGACAGGGCCGCAAGAAGCCGCTTGACCCTGACATCGTTGGAAGCCCCAGAACCCGATTCGACGCATCTCGCATCGAAAGGATTCCCACCATGAAGGACGTCATCGACACCCCGTCCCCGACACTCCACGACAGCCTCGGCATCACCGGCATGACCTGCGCCTCTTGCGTGGCGCGGGTCGAGAAGGCCATCGCCAAGGTGCCCGGCGTGGCCTCGGCCTCGGTTAACCTGGCGACGGAGCGCGCCGAGATCCGCTACGACGGCGCCCCCGTGCGCGAGGCGGTCGTCGCGGCGATCCGCGGCAGCGGCTACGACGTCGAGGCCGCGTCGCTGGAGGTCGGGATCGAGGGCATGACCTGCGCCTCCTGCGTGCTACGGGTGGAGAAGGCGATTGCCGGGGTGCCGGGCGTGCTGTCGGCCTCGGTCAACCTGGCGACCGAACGTGCGACGATCCAGGCCACCGACGGCTCGCCCGCGATGACCAGGGCCATCGAGGCCGCGATCCGCGGGGCTGGGTATGAGCCGCAGGCCGCGAAGATCGATGCCACAGACAAGGCCGCCGCGCGCGAAGAGGAGCAGGGGCGCCTGAAGCGCGACCTTCTGATCGCGGGCGGGCTGACCCTGCCGATCTTCCTTCTGGAGATGGGCAGCCACCTGATCCCCGCGCTGCACCACTGGCTGGCGATGACCGTCGGGCGGACGCCGCTGTACCTTTTGTATTTCGTGCTGGCGACGATCGTGCAGTTTGGTCCCGGCCTGCGCTTCTACCGCAAGGGCGTTCCGGCGCTGCTTCGGCTGGCACCCGACATGAACTCGCTGGTCGTCCTAGGCTCGACCGCCGCCTGGGTCTATTCCGTGGTGGCGACCTTCGCGCCGGGGCTGCTGCCGCGGGGCACGGCCAACGTCTACTTCGAGGCCTCGGCCGTCATCGTCACGCTGATCCTGCTGGGCCGGTTCCTGGAGGCCAAGGCCAAAGGCCGCACGTCCGAGGCGATCAGCCGGTTGATGGGGCTGCAGGCCAAGACCGCCCGTGTCCTGCGCGGGGCGGAGTTCATCGACGTGGCACTGGACGAGGTGCAGCCGGGCGACGTGGTCCAGGTGCGGCCGGGCGACCGGGTGCCGGTGGACGGCACGGTGCTGACGGGATCGTCCTTCGTGGACGAGGCGATGATCTCGGGCGAGCCGGTTCCGGTGCAGAAGGGTGAAGGCGCAGCCGTCACCGGGGGCACGATCAACAAGACCGGCAGCTTCACCTTTCGGGCCGAGAAGGTGGGTGCGGACATGATGCTGTCGCAGATCATCCGCATGGTCGAAAGCGCGCAAGGCGCGAAGTTGCCGATCCAGGCGCTGGTCGACAAGGTCACGGCCTGGTTTGTCCCTGCCGTGATGCTGGCCGCCGCGCTGACCTTCGGCGTCTGGTGGATCTGGGGGCCTGACCCGGCGATCACCTTCGCGCTGGTCAACGCCGTCGCCGTCCTGATCATCGCCTGCCCCTGTGCGATGGGCCTGGCCACGCCGACCTCGATCATGGTCGGCACGGGTCGCGCGGCGGAACTGGGCGTCCTCTTCCGCAACGGCGAGGCGTTGCAGAGCCTGACTTCGGTCAACGTGGTCGCGCTGGACAAGACCGGGACGCTGACCGAGGGTCGTCCCGTCCTGACCGACCTTGTGCTGGCGGAGGGCTTCTCGCGTTCTGACGTGCTGGCGCTGGTCGCGGCGGCCGAGGCGGGGTCGGAACATCCGGTCGCCACGGCCATCGTCGATGCGGCGCGGAGTGAAGGGCTGATCCTGGCCAAAGCTGACACCTTTGAGGCAATCCCCGGCTACGGCATCCGGGCCAGCGTGGGCGACCGGCGGGTCGAGGTGGGGGCAGACAGGTTCATGACCTCGCTCGGACTGGAGACGACCGGCTTTGCCGATACGGCGGCTATGCTGGCAAGCCGCGCGCGGACCCCGCTTTACGTCGCCATCGACGGCAAGGTCGCGGGACTGATCGCGGTGGCCGACCCGATCAAGCCGACGACCCCCGCGGCCATAGCGGCGCTGCACAAGTTGGGCCTGAAGGTCGCGATGATCACCGGCGACAACCGGCGCACGGCCCAAGCCATCGCACGAGAGCTGGGGATCGACGAGGTGGTTGCCGAGGTCCTGCCCGAGGGCAAGGTCGCCGCGCTGAAGGCACTGCGCGAGGGGGGCCGCAAGGTGGCCTTCGTCGGCGACGGGATCAACGATGCCCCGGCGCTGGCCGAGGCGGATGTGGGCCTGGCCGTCGGAACCGGCACCGATGTCGCCATCGAAAGCGCCGACGTGGTGCTGATGGGCGGCGACCTCGGCGGCGTGCCGAAAGCCATCGGCCTGTCGCGGGCCACGCTGCGCAACATCCGGCAGAACCTGTTCTGGGCCTTCGCCTACAACGCCGCCCTGATCCCTGTGGCCGCTGGAGTGCTCTACCCGCTGAACGGCACGCTTCTGTCGCCGATGTTGGCCGCGGGCGCGATGGCGCTGTCCTCGGTCTTCGTCCTCGGCAACGCGCTGCGACTGAAGCGCTTTGCCCCTGCCACCCCGGCGCGTGTTGCGCCGGGGGAAGCCCTTTCCCCGCAAGCCCTGTCCTGAAGGAGGCAGTCATGTCCCATTCCCATGTCGAGATTTACACCACCCCGACCTGCCCGGATTGCGCCACGCTGAAGCGCTGGCTGACGGCACAAGGCGTTCCCTTCATCGAGCGCGACCTGACGAACCCCCGCATCGCCGACGATGCGCGCCGCCGGACTGGACTGCGCATCGCGCCGATCACCATTGTCGACGGCAAGGCAGTCTGGGGCACGGCAGCCGAGCAGCTGCCTCGGCTGCGGAAGCTTCTGGCTACGGACCACGTATTCTGATCCCCGCACAGAATGGGCTTGACCTTCCAACGATGGGAAGGCGCAGGCTGACACCATCCCTCCAAGAAGGAGACCAGCCATGAACATCGGCGACATCGCGAAGGCCACGGGAATCTCGGCCAAGATGATCCGCTACTACGAGGAGACGGGCCTGATCCGTCCAGCCTCACGGGCGCTATCGGGCTACCGGGTCTATTCGGACAACGACCTGCAGACGCTGCGCTTTGTCCGGCGTGCCCGTGACCTGGGCTTCACGGTGAAGCAGATCGACGATCTCCTGACGCTCTGGCGCGACCGCACCCGGGCATCCGCCAGCGTGAAGGAGATCGCCCTGGGGCATGTCGCCGCGCTGGAGAAGAAGATGCAAGAGCTGAA
>JAFLCY010000090.1 GCA_017303485.1 Rhodobacterales bacterium | reverse complement strand
GACCTCCAAGTGCCTGTACCTTCAATCGAGCGCCAGCATTGGTTCGACCGTCTCCAGACAATGGCCCGCGAAGCTCGCGCCATTCGCACCAGCACCGCCCGGGATGTGGAGGCCCTAGTCCCTGCCTTGTTGCACGAGATCTTCAATGGAAAGGCAGCCGCTGCATGATCCCACGCGCCGCGTTGACCCGGATCGATCGAGTTGCCTCGCAAGGCCGCACGGGCCCGATCTTGTCAGCCTGTGAGCTCGACGACGGCAGCGAAGTCGAAGCCTTCGTCAAACTCTCTGCCGGTTGCGACCAAGGCGTGGTCAACCTTGCGCGCGAAGCCATCGCAGTATGCCTGGCCGCCGACTTGGGACTGCCCGTCCCAAAACCGATGATCGTCGAAATTCCTCCCGAGATCATTCCGATCGTCGCCGACGCGCAGATTGCCGACCGGCTCCGCAAGAGCTGCCCCGTGGCCTTCGGATCAACCCGAATACCGGGCTTCACAGCGTGGTCCACCGGGCAGCGTCTGACCGATGCGACGCGCCCTACCGCCGCCGGGATCCTGATGTTTGACGCGATCATCCAGAACCCGGATCGTCGCGACGAAAACCCGAACTGCCTCGTTCAGGGCAACGAGCTTCGGATCATCGACCACGAACTGGCTTTTGCACATCGGTTGATCCTCCTCTGGCGTGCCCCGTGGGTGCTTGGCGGCATGAAGGATTTGGAAACCCCCGGCAGGCATATCTTCGTGCGTGAGCTGAAAGGCGCGCCAATCGACTTCGCTGCGATCAAATCTCGTTGGGATGGGTTGTCGGATGCGCGCCTGCAGGAGTATGGAAAAGCAATTCCATCGGAATGGGCGGCCGCCCAGGCCGACATAGATGCTGCGCTGAAGTTGATCGCTGACGCCCGCGACAACATCGACGGATGCATCACGGAGTTAGGGAGGGTACTGGCATGACCACGAAGGAGCCATACAGCTACGTTGTGCTGCGCTACATCCACGATGTCCTGACCGGGGAGTTCGTAAATGTTGGCTTGGTCATGGTCGTTCCGGGGCGCCCTCTGATCTTGACCCGGGCCCGCAAGACATTTGGGCGCATCAAGCACGTCTTCCCAGACCTCGACAGCGATTCCTACAAGCGCGCCATCGAAGCCATTGAACGCGGAATGAAAGCCGTCGATCGCAGCTTGCGGTCTGAAGGCATGTTCAAGTCCGACAGAACAGCCAGGGACTATGGCCGCATCGCGCTTCCGCTCGACGACAGCTCACTGCAGTGGTCGCCTGTCGGCGCGGGCCTGACCGCCGATGCCCAGAAAACCTTTGATCAGCTCTACCAGCGCTTTGTTACAAGGTACGATCGCCCGTCACTGCACAGGAAAAGCGACGAAGACATCTGGCGACCGGTCGAAGCCAAGTTGAAAGAGCAAGGCGTAAAGGTCGAACTTGAGCCGAAGCGCGTTCAGGGAAACACCGACTCCGTCGAGTTTCGCCACGCCTGGAAGAACGGCAGGTGGCATGTGTATGAGCCGTTGTCGTTCGATCTATCGGACGCCGACAACATCAAAGACAAGGCACGCCGCTGGCTCGGGCATCTTTCCGCGGTGAAAAACGGTGCTGTCGAAGACGTCCAAGTGCATTTTTTCGTCGGACGCCCGCACAGCGCCGCTTTGGAGCCCGCCTACCGGACCGCCGTAGAGATCCTTCGGCAGGTGCCCTTTGAAAACGACATCTTCGAAGAAGATCAGATCGACGATTTCGTGAACCGGATCGAAGACGAGGTTCGCCAGCATGAAGGGCGTGCGCATTAGGCCTTGAAAAGGGGGCTCACGCCCCCTTCTCAAACTTCATGACCGGGATGCCGAGCTTTTTGGCCTTGTCGGCGAGGTTCTCCTGGATGCCATTGCCCGGGAAGACGAGGACACCCACGGGCAGCACGTCGAGCATGGCGTCGTTGCGCTTGAAGGGCGCGGCCTTGGCGTGCTTGGTCCAGTCGGGCTTGAAGGCCACCTGCGTCACGCCGCGGGAATCGGCCCATTTGGCGGCGATGAGTTCCGCGCCCTTCGGGCTTCCGCCATGCAGGAGGACCAAGTCGGGATACTTGGTCCGGACCTGGTCGAGCTTGCCCCAAATCAGGCGGTGATCGTTGAAGTCGGTCCCGCCGGTGAGGGCAACCTTGGGGCCTGCGGGGAGCATCACCTCGGTTTCCGCGCGGCGCTTGGCGGCGAGGAAGTCACGGCTGTCGATCAGCGCTGCGGTCATGTGCTGGCGGTTCACCATCGAGCCGGTGCGGGGCCGCCAGGTGGATCCCGTGTGATGGACGAACTCGGTCGCGGCGTGATCGCGCATCATGTCCATGCAGTTGCGCCGTTCGATCAGCGTCAGGCCCTCGGCCGTCAGGCGCTCGAGTTCGGTGGATTTCACCTCGGAGCCGTCCTGCTCGCGCTGGAGGCGGCGCTGCGCCTGCTCGTTCTCGTCAAGCGACCGTTCGATCCGGGCCGTGGCGCGGTGGAAGAGGTTGACCTGGCCCCAGAGCACCTCTTCGAGGTCGGGCTCCATGCGGGTGTCTTCCAGGGTCGCGACGAGGGCATCGAAGATGTCGGCGACGGCGACGGCGAGACGCTGTCCATCGGGCATCGGGCGCGGATCGGGTTCATCAAAGGGGCGGTAGCCATAGAGCTGCAGCTCGTCGAGCGCATGGGCGGTCTGGGATGCGGTGTGGGCGGGTTCATACGCGTCGTCGTGCGTGTGGATCGTCATCGGTTTCTTGCCTCCGGGCCTGTCTTGTCCGCGCGTCATCCCGCGCGGCCTTCATGGGCTGCGAAAGCCGTCACGGGGGCCGCCCCTTCACCCCCTTTCGGGGCCGGAACGCAGGTGGAGGAGGACGGGGGGCGGCTGATTTGTTTCGCGATGCAAAGGCGGGGCTCGTCCCCGCCGGCGGAAATCAGTCGCTCCCCGTCCTTGAAGGGGCGGCCCCTTTGACGGCCGCCTGCCCATCTCTTGAAGGCCGCTCGGGGGACGGGTGGATGAGATTGCCCGGGAAGAGGCAAAGGGCGACGATCCAGAGCCATGACAAGGATCCGTGATCCCTGCCCCGCTGTCCCCTGACCGCACCCTGCGCGGTGCAGCTCAGCCTGACAGGCGATGCCGATCCTCGAACCCGATCTGACTTGCCAGATGCAGGCGCAGCGCCTCCTTGCCGTACGCCCGGAGATCATCGTTGAAATCCCCGAGCCGCGGTTCCAGCACCCGAACGGCAATCCCGACCTCAGTGGCTCTGGCGCTCAATCTCTCTGCCGCGCGTTGCCCGGCCGGATCGCGGTCGATGGCGATGTAGAGGCGCTGCACCTCCTCCGGTAGCAGGACCGCCCCGAGGTGTCCCGACGAGAGCGCCGCCCAGACGGGAAGGCCGGGCATAGCTTCGACGAGCGACAGCATGGTCTCGATGCCTTCGCCGACGACGAGGATGTCGTCATGCGGGGTCAGCCTGACGGCATTGCCCAAGAGGTGACCCATGGCACGCCGCTGCGTCTCGACTCGCGCCTTTCCCTGTCCGTCAGGCGCCAACCAGGTGCGATGCACGCCCTGCAGGGTCCCTGCCCCATCGGTGACCGCGGCGATCAGCGCCGGTCTGGGGATGCTCCGGGTCTGGCCCTCATTCCGATGCCAGCACTTCGGGTGGAAGCGCAGCGCGCTCATCATTGCGCCTTGGGTAAGGCCCCGGGAGCGGAGGTAGGTGTCGGCAAGCGTGCCTGCGACCGGCACCGAGGCTGCAAACAATCGCGCCGCCGCCGCTGGCGTGCCACCGGGGGCTTTAGCCTTCTTCGGCACTGGTGCCTCCGGGAGGACCGGCTGCGGACGGCCAAGATGCGCCCGGGCCTCGGCCAGAAGATCCGGAAAGCGGGAGATCCCGGTCCTCTCGCGGATGATGTCGAGAAGATCGCCATGCTCGCCCGTGGCGCCGTCAGTGAACTTGCCGGCAGCACCGGGCCCCGAGGCAGGCCCGGTCAACCGCACGAAGAGTGACCGGCCGGGATTGTTCTGCAGATCGCCCACGAACCAGTAGGACCCCTCCCGCCGTCCGGCGGGAAGGTAGGCGCGACACACGCCTTCGGCATTTTCCGCCAGAGCGCGGAGCACCTTTTCAGTCTCGGAATACATGGGTCAGCAACCTCCGCGTGCATGTATTCCCGTCACAGGACAACGTGCAAGCAGACGCTCCAGTACCGCGATGCCGGTGGGATCGGTCGGGGAGAACAGGCGCAGCTTCCAACTGATGATCTCCGAGAAGAAGCCATCGGCTTTGAGCCGATCCTTGGCAGCTTCCGAGAAGCCGGAGAGCTCGATCCGGTTAACGCCCATGACCCGGGACCGGTGCAACTCCATCCCCTCGGCCAGCCGCACGACGGTCTTGCCCTCAAGAACGAGGGCATGGATCTGCGCCGCCGTGAGCTTCGGTGCGTCGGCCGCCAGCGTGGTCGCGACCCAGGCGGGTGAGACACGGCGGCCGATGATGCGCTGGCCGTCATCGGTTTGGAGCCGGTAGACGCGGGTTTCATCCTGGGGGAGCTGCTTCCAGATCGGCAGCAGGAGGCCAGCCACGATGTGCAGCGTGGCTTCCGAGAACTCGGGCACCTCGGCCAGTTCCGCGGTCCAAGCGGCGGCGAAGGCCGTGCGGTCGGCCTCGAGCCAGTGGGTGTCTTCCATCACCTTGGCAGGCACGGTGCTGGCTTCCGTCGGCCGGATTAGCCGCAAGCGGGGCTCGATGGTGCCGTCATCCAGCATCAGGCTGGTGGCGGGCACCTGCACCGCGGCGCGGCCCGAGCGGCTGTTGACCAGCAGGCGTGCCTTCGGGTCGTCGAGCCAGTCGAGCGCATCCGCGACCGAGGTCGGCGTGTTGTGGCGCTTTTCTGCAATGGTGAGGAGCTGGGTTTCCGCGCCGGAGCCGGGATGGGTGTAGATCACCCGCGCGTCCGTGACGCGGAAGCTCTCGGCGCGCAGCGTCTCGAGCCCGAGGTCATACACCCCGGCGGCGATGGCGCCCTCGATCCGCTGGTCGAGCAATTCCTCGAAGGCCGAGAAGAGCACGGCCTGCATGTCGATCGTGAGCGCCAACAGGCGATTGAGGAAGGTGGTGATCGGGGGCAGCTCATCCTTGAGCCCATTGTCATCGGTCAGGCTAAGCCCCGTCGCTTCCTCAAACGCCCCGAGCGAGCATCCCGCCACATCGCCTCGATAGATGAGGCGATAGAGTTGGCGCAGCGCGTCGCGGGCATAAGGGCTCTCGAGGTTGTCCTCGGGTCGGAACAGCCCCTGCCCGCCGGTCTGGCGCTGGCCGCGCGTGATGGCCCCGAGCGTGTCGAGGCGGCGCGCGATGGTCGAGAGGAACCGTTTCTCCGCTTTCACATCTGTGGCCACGGGCCGGAAGAGCGGCGGCTGCGCCTGATTGGTGCGGTTGGTTCGGCCGAGGCCCTGGATGGCCGCGTCCGCCTTCCAGCCCGGTTCCAAGAGGTAATGCACCCGCAAACGCTGGTTCTTTGCCCCAAGATCGGCATGGTAGCTCCGACCCGTGCCGCCGGCATCCGAGAAGATCAGGATGCGCTTCTGATCATCCATGAAGGCGGAGGTTTCCGCGAGGTTGGCCGAGCCAGCCCGGCTTTCCACGACGAGGCACGCGGCAGCGCCCTCGCCCTTCCTGACAATCCTGCGCGACCGGCCCGTAACTTCGGCCACGAGGTCGGTACCGAAGCGCTGGACGATCTGATCGAGCGCCCCCGGAACGGGCGGCAGCGAGGCCAGCTTCTCAATCAGCGCATCACGCCTGCGGGCGGCCTCGCGGCACTCGACTGGTTGGCCGTCGCGTACCACGGGCCGCGAGGACAGGTTGCCCTCGCTGTCGGTGAAGGGCTCGTAGAGCTGCACCGGGAAGGAATGGGCGAGATAGTCCAGGACGTATTCCCGCGGGGTGATGTCGACGCGGATGTCGTTCCACTCCTCGGTTGGAATCTCCGACAGGCGGCGCTCCATCAGCGCCTCGCCGGTCGAGACGATCTGGATGACGGCCGCATGGCCCGCGGCGAGATCGGCCTCGATGGCGGCGATCAGGGTAGGGGTTTTCATCGAGGTGAGCAGATGGCCGAAGAAGCGCTGCTTGGCAGACTCGAAGGCCGAGCGCGCGGCGGCCTTGGCTTGGCGGTTCAGCGTGCCGCTGTCGCCCGTGATATTGGCGGCCTCCATCGCGGCGGCGAGGTTGTTGTGGATGATGGCGAAGGCCCCAGCATAGGCATCGTAGATGCCGCGCTGCTCAAGCGTCAGCGCATGTTCCAGCATCTCGTATTCGACGCCATCGTAGGAGAGCGACCGGGCGGTATAGAGGCCCAAGGACCGCAGGTCGCGGGCCAGAACCTCCATCGCGGCGACGCCGCCCGCCTCGATGGCTTGCACGAATTCTGCCCGCGTCGCGAAGGGGAAGTCTTCGCCGCCCCAGAGTCCGAGGCGTTGCGCATAGGCGAGGTTGTGCACCGTCGTGGCCCCTGTCGCCGAGACATAGACCACGCGGGCGTTGGGCAGCTTGTGTTGCAGGCGCAGGCCCGCCCTGCCCTGCTGCGAGGCTTCCATATCGCCACGTTCGCCCTTCGATCCGGCGGCATTGGCCATGGCATGGCTTTCGTCAAACAGGATCACCCCGTCGAAGTCGGTACCTAGCCAGTCAACGATTTGGTCGACGCGGGATTTCTTGGCACCGCGCTCTTCAGAGCGCAGCGTGGCATAAGTGGTGAAGAGGATGCCTTCGTTTAGGGGGATGTCGCGGCCTTGGGCGAAGCGCGAGAGCGGCGTGACGAGCAGGCGCTCCTGGCCGAGCGCTGACCAGTCGCGCTGCGCGTCCTCGAGAAGCTTGTCGCTCTTCGATATCCAGAGCGCCTTGCGACGGCCTTGCGCCCAGTTCTCGAGCACAATCCCGGCCGACTGGCGGCCCTTACCCGCACCAGTGCCGTCGCCGAGGAAGAAGCCGCGGCGGAAACGGACGGCATCAGCGGCATCGGCGGGCGCGGCCGAGACCATGTCGCCGGTTTCATCGACGGTCCACGATCCGGCGAGATGCGCGCCATGGGCTTCGCCCGCGTAGATCACTGTCTCGAGCTGAGCGTCGGATAGTAGGCCGTCGCGCAGGACGGCCACGGGGAGTTTCGGGCGGTAGGAGGGTTTTGGGGGGGCAACTGAGGCCATGGCCGCCGACTGCACCAGCTTGGTCGGATGCGGGGCCGCGCCGGGGATGTCGATCGCCTGCAGGCGGAAGGTCTCGTAGATCGCATCGGACAGACGCGCAGCGCCGAGGTCGTCCGCCGTCTCGCGCAGGGTGTAGGCGAGGTCCTCGGCATCTGGCGCAGAGACATTCGCTGCGAAGTTGATCGACGGCGTTGTACGCGGTTTGCCAGCCATTATGCCAAACGCTCGGGCAGGAATTCCCGGAAAGGGGGACGTCGAGCGGGATCGAGCGACATCGCCCGCACCCGGTTCGAGGCGCGGAGGGACCTCGGCCACGATCCGTGCGAGGAGCTGCGCCACATCGGCAGCCATGGGCTGGCTGAGATCAGCGATGATGCCACCCCGCTCGCCGCCGCGGCATTTGTCGAAGACCGAAATCCGCGTCTCGAAGCTGGTGCCATGCTTGGCGAAGGCCGCGCCCGACACAGCACCGGTGAAGACCAGATGTGCCGTCTCGGTCAGGCGGCCGAAGGTCTCGGACCAGGCGGGGGCATCCGGCGCGAAACCGGCACCGGTGATGGCCACGAGCCGACCACCGGGCACAAGGCGCGCAAGCGCCGAGCGCAGATGCCGCGCCGTCGCATCGGTGCTGCGGACATCGAGATTGGCCACAGCCGAAAACGGAGGGTTCATCAGGATGACGCTCGGCCGCAGACCCGCGTCGAGATGATCGTCGATCTGCGCGGCATCGAAGGTGGTGACGGCACGCACCGGAAAGAGGAGGCGCAGAAGGTCGGCGCGGGTGTCTGCCAACTCGTTCAGCGCGAGGCTGCCGCCGGCGATCTCGGCGAGGATCGCGAGAAGCCCGGTCCCGGCGGAAGGCTCGAGGACGAGGTCACGGGGCGTGATCTGCGCTGCCGCCATTGCAGCCAGTCCCATGGGCAGCGGCGTCGAGAATTGCTGGAAGCGCTCCATTTCCTCCGAGCGCCGGGTATGCGTCGGCAAGAGACCTGCCACCTTGGTGAGGATGGGCCAGAGTGTTGCGGGCGAGCCCGCCCGGGCCAGCAACGCGCGGCCGAACTTCCGCAGGAAGAGGACGAGCGCCACCTCGCCCGCCTCATAGGCGAGCTTCCAGTCCCAAGCGCCATCGGCATCGGAGCCGCCAAAGGCGCGCTCCATCTCGAGCCGCAGGCGCAGCGCGTCGATCTGGAACCCTTGCGCCAGATCGGGCTGCAGCGCTTCGGCGACGGCGAGGATCGCGGGCGCGGGTTCAGTGGACGGAACAGAAACGGGAGGCGCAACGGGCGCGAGATAGGTCATCAGGAAACTCCGGAATGAGGGACAGGGACAGGCCCGGACACCCTCTCTCGGGCACCCTCAGGCCTGATCTTCCCCCGCCCATCTCTCCCTCTCGAACCGACGCGCCCCAGAGCTTCGGCTTGATTTTGTTCCTGTTATGTTCTATCCTGAGGATCAAGCCAGCAAGGGAGTTTCCCGATGGACAGCACCACATACGCCTTGCCCGCAACGCCCAAGCAAATCGCCTATGCGCGCTCCCTCGCCCTGCGTAACCAGACCCTCCTGCCCTGGGAGGTCCAGCAGGACCGCCGGTCGCTCAGCGCCTGGATCGAGGCGCAGGCGCAGCTGAAGCCGGTATCCGACATGGACCGGCTGCCGACCTCGAAGCAGGTGGCCTTCGCGGAGAAGCTCGCCCGGATCAAGCGGCGCGCCGTGCCGGACGAATGCTTCCGCGACAAGGGCCTGATGTCGAAGTGGATCGACGGGAACAAGTGATCCCGGCACCGGCTGGCTCCGGCCTTCCGGAGCTTTTGCTATACCGTGGCTTGGCAAACCGAGCGTCGTTGCCAACCCATAGGTTGGCAGATTAGCCCTTCGGGACATCAGCCTCGGTCAAACTCCTGTCCGAAGGGCCAAGGTCTGCTCCCGGCGGCACGCCGGGAGATACACCGCTGCGATCTTCGGCAACCACCGCAAGTCGTGGCCGTCGCTTAACCCAGCGTCTTCAGACTTTCCTCCACTTGGGCTAGTCCCTCAGTTCTTTGGAAATGTTGGCATTGGAGCGTCCATAACGCTGGAACATCGCATTCATCAAAGCAATCTATAGAGGTCTCTTGGGGCAGAGACGTCGTCGTCTTCAGCGCGTCCATGGGAAGCCCATAAGACCGGCAGACTCAGTCCATCGTTGGAAGCCATGTGTTTCGCCGGAATGACCTCTCTTTCGTCCGGCGATGTGCTGCTTGTAGTGCGTCCGTAGGTGACGGCGGACAGTCCAAAGCCTCGAATAACGCCGGATGGTCACATGGCTGCAAGATCGTCACGTCAGCGCTGTTGCCATTTGCCGATTCCATTTCTTCGGCCCCTCCAAAACGCATGCGCCGATACTCGTCAGCCGACTGCCGTAATCGAGTAGTGCGGTGTCCCATCCCACACAAGATCCCAAGACGCGCCCGGCCGGACGTTCTGGATCGCGTGAGGCTCGAAGCAGACGAGGCAATTCCCGCCAAGAGCAGGCGCCCGGACCGACGGGTAAATCAGGCCACGCGATCCACCCCGACGGAGATGCTGGGCGAGGCTTTGGCCCTCGGGATATCCGACAGCCGGATCGGGATGCAGAGCCGGATGGCCCAGCTCGTCGGTCATGTCGTCGAAGACGCCGATGAAATCCGCCAGCAATTCCACATAGCGAGCGCTGTCATGGAAGCTGCCGGTAAAGCCTAGTTCGCGCGTGCGGTGCCAGGCCACTTCGCTGACGGACACCATCACCTCCCATGCGCAATACCACGCGCCGCGCTCCTCTGTGTTGAAGCGATTTCCGCCGGCGCGGGTATAGGTGAAGGCGGCGTTGACATGACTGTCGCCATAAATACGCAGATCACGGCTGCGCCGCTGCCAGGCAAGCTCGCGCGGGTCCAGATGCGGATTGCGCCCACGTTCCGCCAAAAGACGGCCGCTGGTCAGACCCTCGATCTCTGCGAGGATCTCCATCTCGTCATCGGTATCGACGAGACCACGCAGGGATGGCGGCTTGTGGTAAGTGGCGGGCAGGAGACGAACGAGACCGCGATCGGAAATCTCGGTCTGCTTCATGCCCCACCACGCAACGCATCGAGATAGGTCCGAACCGCGAGAATTTGCGGCAAGCCCCCGTCGATGGCGGTGTCAACCGGACGGCTGCCCCCGAACAGCGGGCCGATGTTCGGCCGGGTGAACCAGCTTCGCGCGAGCGGCTCGGAGAAGTAGAGTTCGAGCGACTTGTAAATACCGATCACCGCACTGAGCCGCAGAAGCTGATCCTTGGTCAGTTCCCCCGCGAAATCCGGCTTTTTGGCGCGCTTCCAGGTGCTCTCTGACATATCCGCAAGGCCAGCCGCTTCCTTGAGGCTGAGACCCCAAGCATCGGCCACGCGCGCATAGGCCTTCAACGCGACGGCGTTGATCTGTGCGGGTTCCCGGATTTTCTCAGCAACGTACATGGCGTCCTCCATTGGCCTGAATATAGATCATATGACCTCTTTGTAAAGATCAAATGAACTGCCCGCGCTCTCACCCGAACCGCCGCCCGGCTTCCGTGAACGTGTACTCGTTGACGATGATCCCCTCCTCGATTGCCTCATCCGAGGTGAGGTGGTCGTATTCAGCCTGAAGCTGGCGGTAGAGCCAGCGGGCGAGATCACGCAGCGCCTCGGTCACGATCTCTTCGGCGTCCTCGGTCGGCGGCTGCCAGGTCGGGCTGTCGCGGGTGACGTCCACTGACATGGTGTATTCGTGGTAGTAGCGGCCACGGTGGCTGACCTCGGCGGCAAGCTGGTAGAAGTTCCGGCGCTGGATGGCCTGCAGCCGGTCGGCGATACCGTGCAGCGTCGCGTCGCTCGGGGCGTAGTCCCGCATGCGCGCGGCCGCGCCCTTGGCTTGGCTGAGATGCCCTTCGAACGACGCTCCGTCGCCCTGGCTGCAGAAACCGGAGAACCAGATGCAGGGGTTGGCTCGTGTCCCGCCGCCCATCAGCCGCACGGGCGTGGTCTTCAGGCGGGCGCCGAGGATTTCGCAGACTCGCTCGAAATCTTCATAGACCGCGTCCCACCAATCGTCGTGGGGGCCAAGCTCGCGATACCAGCTGCGCGCCTTTTCCTTGGCAGCGTCCGAGAGTTCGGGGAACTGGTAGACGGTGGTGCAGATGACCTCAGGCATCGACGTGCTCCCCGTTGAGAGCCGCGGCCAGCCATTCCTGACTGCTCGTCCAGCCGATGGATTTGCGTGCACCGAGATCGATCACATGCGCGCCGCCACCGAAAGCATCGAGGCGCGGCCGGGAGCAGGTCAGGGCGTACTGGAAGCCCCAGAGGCCGATGAGATCGAGCTCGTCCGCGAGGCGCAGCACGAAGCGGATGACAGCTTCGACATCGCCGTGGTCATCATCATGGATCCAGAGGGTGCTGCCCTTGGGCGCGTCCTGGCGCGCGAGATCAAAGCCCGCGACCTCAGGGTCGTCGGCGTCCTGATCCGCGGAGCGCAAGCTCTGGAACAGCGCGAGCGCACGGGCAGCCTTGTCGGGGGTGCCGACATCGAGCAGGCACGAAAAACGGGTGAAGTAGTCCGCCATGGGGACCTCCTGAACGGGGAAGACCCGGCAGAGAGGCCGGGCGCTGAGTTGGAATGAAGGGGTGGTTGGAAGCGATCAGCCGGAGGGCGGATCGCCCGCCGCCTGTCGCGCGGCATGGGCGCAAAGCATTTGCCGATAGAAGCGCTTCCGCGCCGTCCGGAAGCCGCGAACGGCGCGCGTGTCGGGATGCAGCGCCCGGACCGCCGCCCGCAGGACGGTGTAGGGCGAGGCTGTCACTGGCAGGCCGAGGCGCTGATAGGCTGGATCGGTCATCTCAGGCGACCTCGACCACGAGCGAGGCGAAATGCGGATCGACCAGCGCTTCGATATGCGCAGACCGGCCCATCCATGGCTCGGGCCGGATGGCCTTCACCCAATCGGAAAAGCTCGGGATGAAGCCGAGGTCCTCCTTCACATGGTGCTCACCGACCCATCGGATCGGGATGATGCGCCCGGTCGAAAGGGTGAGGGTCGGCCCGAAGATCGTCTCGGCCATAAAGATGCCCTCGGCATGGTGGCGCAGCGCCCGGTGCCGGAAGTCGGCCGTGATCTCCTTGCTCTGGTCGATTATGTGGACAGCATGCCGACGGTGGCGTTTTGCCCTATGCTGGCTGTCATAACCCGCAAAATCGCCGAGGCGCAGATGTTCAAACTGAGAAGCGCCGACAGTGGCGCGACCATTCTTGTGACAGATATAGACGGCAACGCAGTCGACCCGATCTGCAGTTTTGTCGGCTATCTGGGGGCGAAGGCGTACTCGCCTAACACCGCCCTCGCCTATGCACGCGACCTCATTCATCTCTGGACCTTTCTCTCAACCCAAGGAATTCACTGGACCTCCTTCTCCCCCGAACTCTCGGCCGCATTCCTCGAGTACCTCCGGTCGGTACAAGCCAACCGCAAGCGCCGGGATACTTCGATCAGACTTGTGGTGAGCGATGGGGCTGCGGTTCGGCAGGGTCTTTCAGCCGCCACGATCAATCGCATCCTCGTGGCGGTCGACGCCTTCTACCGCTGGGCGATATTCACAGGAGCATTCAGCGGGCTAAACCCCATAGTCAGAAGGCAGGATCGGACTTCCTGGCGGGTGAGCGACCGACACAAACCTTTTCTGGCAGGTATTTCGCGGCATAAGCCTGAGATCAGAGAATTGCGCCTGAAAACGGTGCAACGGCTCCCCCGACCGATGAGCCAATATCAGGTTGAAAGCTTACTGGCCGCCACCCGCAATCTCCGCGACCGCAGCCTGATCTTGCTCATGTTGAATGGTGGCCTACGCCCAGGGGAGGTCCTTGGATTGCAGATGAAAGACATAAGCTACGGGCGTCGTCGCATCTTCGTCCGCTGCTGCGACGATCATCCAAAGGGCGCGAGATCGAAGTCCCGCGTCGAGCGCATAGTCGATTTGCACGATGGCGAGACCCTGGAAACACTGAACACGTACGTCATGCATGAACGGCCTCACGATGCCGAAGCGCTGTTCGTTTTCCTCGTAGGCGGGGGAGGCGCAAATCGTAAGGATCCGTTGTCCTATTCTGCGCTGGCCCGTCTATTTGCCCGTGCTTGCGACCGCGCCGGGATCCGAGAACAGTGGATGACCCCCCATGCACTCCGCCACACCCACGCGACACGCATGTGGGAGGCGGGGATGCGAGAGCTGACCCTGCAGAAGCGCTTGGGCCATGCATCCCCGGAATCGACGAAGATTTATACTAGGGTCTCCGATGCCGTGGTCGTGACCGAATACCGGCGGGCCCTCGGCCTTGATCGCCCGGCGCGGGGTGAAGGGGGAGATCAGCCGTGAAGCAGATCTCTCCTAAAACCGAGACCGGTCATCCCCGCCCCTTCAAACATGCGGACGAAGCGGACTATGCGGCCTTTCTGGCGTGCATTCCGATGGACGACAGTTTTCGGCGCCAACGGCTGCTTTACCGATCTAGGTTTGTCGAGAGCTGGCCGGATATCAACGACTGGTTCTCCGCCCCCCTGCCGATCAGGATTGGCCGCCTGAGCGGCGACACGCAGGCACACCCGACTTATCCGGTCAGTTTTCGGGCGCGCAGTTACCTGTACTACGCCGCCATGACTGACTGCATCCGGCTGGACTACGACTTTCTGTTTGCCGTCGGGAACATGCGCGTTGCTGAGACGATGGCACCCCTAGGCGCCTACACTGGTTTGGACCGGTTGGTCGCGGAAAGCGAGCGGATTGGCTATTCCGTAGCCAGCATGCGGGCGTCGCTTCACGTCATCCTGCCCCGGCTCGCCATGCACACCGGCATCCGATCCTTCGATGATCTCCGACAGCGCCACCTTGACGAGATGATGGCCGGTATCGAAGCATTCGCAGAGCGCAGTGACGCTCACCTGTTCAGAAAGGAAGACGAAGACTTCCCGAACGGCTTTCTGCGAGGTTGGCACAACCAGACCCGGCGATTGCAGCTTCTCCTCTTCCACAACGGAAATGATGTTGTCCGCCCACAGATCATACAGGACAAGCGCAAACCGATCCCATCGCCGCGGCCTGATCTTCAGGACTGGGCGGATCGCTGGGTTGCGAAAAGGCAGCTGACCTTGGCGCGCCCGACGGTCGACCACTTAGCCGTGTCGATGCGCCACTTCATCGGTTACCTCGCGGCCTTGCAACCCAAGGTTCAGACCTTTGCGGACATCACGCCCGACCTCTTCAACGATTACCTGCGCCACTTGCAGCACGACATCGCGCCTCGAACCGGCGCGCCACTGTCCATTACTGCCCGGCGCGCACGAGCAGGTGCCGTTGCCAGATTTCTCGCGGACGGTGCGGCTTGGGATTGGCCGAACTTCCCCACACGCCCGCTCCTCGACCCAAGTGACCTGCCGAGGCTGGCGCACCGCGTTCCGCGGTTCATACCCGACGATCAGCTTTCACGTCTGATGGAGCATCTTCCGAAGATCGAATGTGCATTCCAGCGTGCAGCACTTCTGGTTGCCCGCTGGTCAGGGGCTAGAAGGGGAGAGATCGTCCGGCTCCGCATCGACTGTCTGGATCGCTATCCCGACGGGACCCATCGCCTACGAATTCCTGCAGGAAAGACGATGCGGGAGCGCCTTGTTCCGCTCCACGATGACGCTGCCACGGCATTGAGCCAGGTGATCGCTAGCCGTTTGGAAGCCAATGACCGACCGATCCGGGACGATAGGACTGGCGAAATTGTCCGATATGTCTTCTATCGGCGCGGCGGGCGGATTTCGCCAGACTATTTGATGCAGGCTCCACTGAACCAGCTCTGCACGCTGGCCGGGCTTGTCGATCATGACGGCAAACCCACTGTCAGCACTCACCGGTTTCGACATACGGTAGGCACGCAACTGGCCGAGCGCGGGGCAAAACTGCACACGATCATGAGCGTTCTCGGTCATCAGACCCCTCATATGTCGATGGTCTACGCCAGGATCAGCGACACCGAAGTGCTGCGCGATTACCGCAACGTCCTGGGGCCCGGCGAAACGATTGCCGGCCCGGGTGCAGAGGCGATCCGCGCAGGCAAGCTGTCGTGCGCGGCGATCGATTGGCTGAAATCGAACTTCATCAAAACTGAGCTCGAACTTGGCCATTGTCTTCGCCTGCCCTCAGAGGGGCCTTGCGAATGCGACCTGTATCTCAGCTGCGCAAAATTTGTGACCAGTAAGGCCTATGCTGGTCGGCTTCGAGACCGGAGAAAACTCGAAGTAGCGCTTGCAGCCGATGCAATAGAACGGGGGTGGTCGCGAGAAGTCGAACGGCACAACGGCATCGCGAACCGCATCGAAAGGCTCCTGGTCGACCTGGAAGAACCAATTGAAGAATGAACTCTGCGGCGGCCCAGCGATAGACCACAGGGACCTCCCCGCCGTCCGCACCGCCAGCGCTTTGATCCGCGCAGTGCGGACGGCGGGGCCCCTCCTATGGACTATCGCTACCCTACGCGCCAAGAGAACGCTTGCCTGTCCAGATAACATCTAACCAGGCATGTACCGCCATGAAATCGTCGACCGTGCCGCCCCATTTCTTCACCGAGGACAGGGCGTGGTGGTAGGGACGTGCCATCGCCGCCCCTTTAGAAATCATGGGTGTAGAGTTCGGACGAGGTGAAACGCTCGTTGAACTCGAGGTGGATGCAGCGCGCCGCGGCGTCGAAACAGAACTCGCCCCAAGCACCGTCGTTGTTCTCCCAACCACCATGGGTGTCGGAGAGGAAGTCGTAGGCCAACTGCTCGACGACATCGTCCAACGAGAGCTGCCGCATCTCGACCTCAGGATCGTCCCAGGTCAGTGCCGCATAGGCGATCTCGGTCGACGGGAACTCGACCGCATTCTCGCCGGACCAAGCGCCGATGCTTTCGATCTGGCCGCTGTCGCCGGCCCCGTCGAAGGTGACGGTGACATGGGTGATGCCGGCGGCCATGAGGCCGTCGAAGAGCCGATCCTTGTTCCCAGGGCGCAGCGCTTCGATCCGGGCGGCGCGCTCGGCGTGCGCCGCGAAGATCTGCGTCATGTCGACGGTCGAGGGCACCATCGGCGGCGCGAGGGTGGGTTCAGTCAGGGTCATCGGGTGTCTCCGGTCAAGGGAAGGGATCGGAGCCGGGCCGGGCGATCTCTCTCCCCCGGACAAGCTCCAAATCCCCCCTGCCCTTCTCTGCCTCTCGGGCGTAACGCCGCGACCTGCAGCGCCCGGGCGGAGAAGGCGCGCCAGAGCGGGTCGACGAGCCGAGCATCCAGAAGATCGGCGCGGTGGCGCAACTGAGCCGCCAGATCGGACTCGCCCCAGGCGGACGCGCGGCCGGCCTGCGCGCGCAGCTGGCTTCCCTCGGTCACGACGCCCCGCGCCTCGGCCGCGCTCGTCACCGGGTGGCACCAGGCGACGGCGTGGTCGCTGGCGGCCCCGGCCAGCACAAGGCGCTCGTCGCGGTCGAGGATGGCCAGAAGCTGGGGCGGAGCATCCGGGGCGATGCCCTCAGCATGGTCGATCGCGCCCTGCATGGCCTCGGCCAGCGTCGCGAAGCGGGCGAGCACCAGCGGCGCGGCGCAGCCCGACATCAGATCGGCCTGCGCGCGATGCGACAGGGTCAGGGCGAAGGGCGGGTTGGGATCAGTAATGCCCGACGGAAAGGGCGGCGCGAAGCCCCGAGGGGCTGCGGTCTGGTGAATAGGCAGGGGCAAGTCGAACATGGGAAGATCTCCGACGGCGCGGGAAGCCTCTCTCCCCACCTCATCCGTCAAAGACCAACCCGCTGGCCTCTTCCTCGAAGTGGCGGCGGCGGCGGTTTGGAAAGACGCGTCAGAGCTTACCGAGGGCCCGTAGGCTCAGCTCGGTCCCAGCCCCGACGATGATGTGGTCATGCAACGTCAGGCCAAGATACCTGCACCCCTTCTGGATCTCCTTGGTCATGCTGAGATCGGCCTCCGACGGCGTCGGATCGCCGGACGGGTGGTTGTGGATCAGGATCAGGGCGCTGGCGTTCAAAATCAGCGCCCGCTTGATCACCTCGCGCGGATAGACCGGGACATGATCGACTGTGCCGGTCGAGAGAAGCTCATCGGAGATGATGCGGTTCTTGCGGTCGAGATAGAGGACGTGGAAGCGCTCGATCGGGCCGCGAACGGTCACAGCACAATAGTCCATCAGCGCCTGCCAGCTGCCGATGACCGGGTTCTGGCTGAGGTAGCGGCCGAGGATGTCACGGGCCTCGAGGATGACGGTTTCTTCCTAGGGGGTCATGGGGCTCTCGCTGAAATTCGCCGACCGAAGCCCCCTGCCCTCTCGGGGCGGGGCCATTGGCATGCATCTGGAAGAGGAAAGCGCGACCGCCGCGCGCGAGGGCGGTCGCGTTGTCGGGTCCGGCGTCAGCCGACCCGGTCGAGGAGCTTCTTGGCGCGCCCTTCCATGTCGAGGCGGGCATCCTGCTGGGTCTTGTCGCGGGCAAGCCGCGTGATGCCCTGCACGAAGTCGAAGATGCTCTCGGGCGGGCGGCCCTCTTCCATCAGCACCTTCTCGATGATCTTGCCC
>JAFLCY010000089.1 GCA_017303485.1 Rhodobacterales bacterium | reverse complement strand
CAATGTAGTAGCGGAATTGACACCAGACGAGGGTGTGGTCGTGCGTCTGCGGCACTGCGGGTAGTCAAGTAGAATACTGAGCGATATCACTCCGGATGATCTGATCAGCCATGACGAGTCTCAAGTACGCCAAACCCGAGCGCATCTTTCTGAAAGGCCACGCTGAATACGGTGAGAAGTGGGTGCAGGAACGGATCGCCGAAGATCCGTCGATCCTGGGTCTCGGTGACCTTATCCTCAAGGACAAGGAGCGTATCCACCCGAACGCGGGCCGCCTGGACATCCTCTGCCAGGACGCGGAGTCAAACCGCCGATACGAAATCGAGATTCAGCTCGGAAAGACGGACGAATCGCACATCGTCAGAACCATCGAGTACTGGGACATCGAGCGCAAGCGCTACCCCCAATACGATCATGTCGCGGTGATCGTGGCCGAGGACATCACAAGCCGCTTCCTCAACGTGATCAGCCTGTTCAATGGGTTCATCCCCATCGTGGCCATCCAGATGCAGGCATTCCGTTTCGGGGACAATATCTCCCTCGTGTTCACGACAGTCCTGAACGAAATGCGCCTCGGGCTCGTGGACGACGACGAGGCGGTCGCCGACGTGACCGACCGGTCGTACTGGGAGAAACGCGCGAGCAAGCAGACGCTCGCGATCACCGACAGCCTGTTCGGAATTGTCGCCAGCTTCGCCCCCGGGCTTTCGCTCAAGTACAACAAGTTCTACATCGGACTGGCGAAGGACGGACAGCCCAACAATTTCGCGCTGTTCAGGCCCAAGAAGGACTGGGTCTGGTTCGAGCCCAAACTCGAGAAGGACGACGCCACGCAGGCGAAGCTCGATGAGGCCGGGCTCGACGTCGTGGAATACGACTCCCGGGGCGGCCGCTACCGCATCCGGATTGGAAGGAGCGACCTGCCGAAACACGAGGGTATCGTCACCGAACTGCTCAAGCTCGCGTATGCGGGGGCCGGTGAGTAGGTCAAACAGTTTGAAAGTGCTGCCTCACCCGCGGCCCGTGAGCGGGTAATCCGGCGTCCATTTTGGTGTCAATCTCCTGAAGGGGGTGTATGTAGTACCTGAATTGACACCAACTCTGTTCGTGAGCCCGGGCAGGATCAAGGCCCCTGCCCGGGCGCCAATGACTTGCGATCCGGACAGGCTACGGCCTGTCCGGATCACCTCACCTCACGAATCCCCCTCGCCAACAAACCGGGATCGAATGCGCTGCGGCTGGACTGCAACGTAGTGCCCACGCGACGACGGCCTCCGATAATCCGCCTCGAATGCGCTCAGCCGCGCAAAACGGCGCACGTCCGCACGAGGTGGATGCAGCAGGCCCAGTGTCGTGACGTGGTCTTTCGTCGCGTCATACAAGCCGTGCTCTTCCAGCCAGGCCAGTGTCGATGGGGTCACCCTCCCCTTTTCCTTGAGTTCCTCGATGCAGGCCCGAACACGGCGCAGGATGGGCTGCGCAAACTCGCGGTTGTGCGCATTGACGACATCCGACATCTGGCCGTACAGAGTCTTGAGGGACATCGGCACGACCAGTGGCCCGCGCGGCCAATGCGGGACGGGTGACAGGACAAACGCATCGCCGGGTGCGAGTTGCTTCAGTGCGTCGAGGACGCGGTCTGAGCCCTCCAAGCTGCGGCTAAGCCATACCGGGTGGTAATGAGTGCCGGTCTTCGCCTCCGTATCAATCACGAAATCCCGATACGCATCCGGGGACAACTGAACCCCTGTAGCACCCTCCTCCTCGTCGACCGTAGCCAGCCACCCCGCGTAACACTTCCAGCGAGGACGCCCCCGCGGCCTCTCTGCCGAGGCCTGGCCCGACGGCCCCTCGAAGTCCAGCACTCGCACATTGATGAACTGAGACAGCGGGTCGAAGGCGAGCAGTAACACCGCCCATTCACCTTTCTCCGTGTTCAGCAGAACCTGACGCAGATGCAGGACATGCAGCACGCCGCAGCCGCGCAGATCCTCCATTAACGCGTCTTCAGGCGGTACGGGCAGAGCCCGGGTAGCGGCCACGGGGTCCCAGGTCGGGCGCGGCGCATCGAGATCGGCCAGCCCCTGAAGAAACGAGGCGCGACTGCCGAGGAGCGGCTTGATCGCCGGAAACGTCGCGAGACGGTGATACAGGGCTCGTGCCGACCACCCCGTAAGCGCCTGCAGTTCCCACCACACTCGGCTCCAGCGCTTGAAGCGGGGCTTTGGCCCGGGCTGGGCGCGAGCGGCCCTGGAAGTGAGCGCTATGGAGATCGGTTGGACACGCTCCGTTTTTCGCTCTGGAAGGGGACGCCTCGCTGCCGGTGCATCTGCAGCGCGAGGCGGGTTGATCAAGGTCGGCAAGGAGCTGATCAGTGCGGGCTTCTTCCTGATTGCGCGGGGCTTGGGCGGCATCACCGACTTCGGGCGCCCCCGGCCGGGCAAGGTGACCTCCGGGGGCGGCACGGAAACGCCGACTCGGCCAGCCTGAGCGGCGATACGCGTCGCGGTCTCCGCTCTTCGAGTTGCTCTCGCCACCGCCTCGTGGATGTAGCGCAGCACCGTGCGCTCGCTCAGCTGCGTCCGGAAACGGCGGTTGAACGCCTTCGCCAGTTCCCTCGTGGGGCGTCCAGCGAAGCGGCCCGCGTCCTTGTCGCCCTCCACCTTCGGACCTAGCCACCTAAGCAACAGGGGGTCGCGCACTTGCGGCGACACGCTACGCGCGGGCGACTTCGGAATGGGCTTCGCAGGCATCGGGGGCTGCAGGTCGGACACTAGACAGTTCTGGGCAAGTCTTCTTGTCTAATTTTACGGCAACCCGTTAAGGATTTTTATCGTGAGATTTCTCCGATTAATTCTGGACAAGCCATGGAATAGCGCCGGGACTGAATCTGCGCCCAAGACCCCGCCCCCGGTGCGCGATCCTTTTTTGGACTCGAAGTCCCGCGGGACGCGCCCCTCATGGCTTAAATTATCTATATTTTTCAACCTACTAAGTAGTCCAATCCGCTTCTTTCAAGGGCTTTCTGACTCAACTAAAGTGCAGTCCGAGCTGAGTTCCAGCTCACCACTCTTAGGAAAAAATCGACGCTATGACACCCTTCAAATCCAACCAATTTACCCCGGTTTTCCAGGCGGACTGAAATGAGGCTTCGTCTACTTCCGCGCCCTATCCCGGTTGAGTTCGCTGACGACAGTCAAGCGGCTCCGGAGGGCGCAGAGACTACTCGACGCAAGGCGAGACAGCCTCGCTGTCAGCATGTCACCCCGATCGCGCAGGCCTTCGGATACGACTCGCCCAGTCTGACACCTGCCCGCCCTCGGCAGCCCCGGGAGCGGGCCACGCCCGGCGTCCCCGGCCTCAAGCAGGTCGAATCGCTGACCAATCCGCGGGATTGGAACTGGGTCTTCCGCTACACCAACCCGGAGACGGGCAAGCGGGCATCGATCTCCTATGGAACCTCTGTCGAGGTCTCCTTCATGGAAGCAGTGGCCCGTGCCCAGCGGGACCGAGAAATGGTCCGCCGCGGCCGCAATCCGGCCGCCGCGAAGATGACGCTCAACGTGTTCTTCGAAACCGTTGTCACCCCATGGGCCCAGGAGAACCTGCGCTCATGGAAAGACCTGGTCTCGCGTTACGTGCTGTACTTCGCCGAGCCGCTTGGCGCCCTGCAAGTCGGCGAGATCTCGGCCTTCGAGGTGGAGCAGGTTCTCGCCGAGCTGCGTAAGCCTGGCAAGTCCCTGCGCCGCAAGCGCTTGAAGGCAGCCACGATCAACCGTGCGGCGATGGCCCTGCGGACGATCTTCCGGCTGGCGAAGCAGCATGCCTTGATCGACCACAACCCGCTCGACGGCTGGCAACAGCTGCGGGAGAACCCGCCGCCGCCGATGGCGCTGACCGTGGAGGAGGTTCATCGCCTTCGCATCCGCCTGCAGTCGGAATCGGAGCACTTCCGTCTCCTCATCGAGCTGCTGCTGGAAACCGCGCTGCGGATCGGTGAGGCCCTCAACGCCCGCTTCCCGGACGTGGATGCAACGCGCCGCCTACTGCACCTGCGGGAAACCAAGGGCGGCGGTAACGAGATTGTCCCGCTGACATCCCGCGCCCTTCAGATCACCGAACGGTTGCGGGAGCTGAGCCACAACGACCTGCTGTTTCCGGCGGCGCGCGGTGATGGACCCATGAGCGCACCCCGCAAGGTGCTGAAGCGGGTATTCGCCGAAGTGGGTATCGATCCGTCCGCGTGCTTCCACACGCTCAGAAAATCGACGGCTTCAATCGCTGCGAGCAGCGGAGTTGATGTTGTCAGCATAAGCAGACTTTTGCGGCACCGCAGCATCCGGACGACCGAGCGGCATTACCTCGCGACCCATCACAGCAGCCTGCATCGGGCTGTCAATGTGGTCAGCGATCTGATCCGTTCGCCCGAGCCGAAGCGCCCCGACCAGGGCGCCCGGCTCTCTCCCTCGGTGCCTTGCATCGAGATCACTCACGAGCGGCGCCTTGTCGCGGCGTGAGTTGCAGTTCCGACCGTTTCACCAACCCGCCCGGCGCTCATCCCTGCACCGGGCACCACTCAGGAGAAGCACCATGCAATCCAAGTCCATCGCCGATGCCGCGGCACTGGCCAAGAAACTGATCGCAACGGCTGATTTCATCGATATGCATTACGACACCTACAGCGACGGCCGTGGTGCAACGCATTACGTGAATGGACCTGCCTGCAAGCAGTTGCGCGAAATCTCGATGCAACTGACGTATGCCCTCAGCGACATGCGGCGCCGCACGGCCACCGCCCTGCCCGCCATGCCCGAGGACGGCTACGGGGCTGACGGGGACGGCGAATACGAGGTCCAGATTGACGTTGCCAAGCTGGGCCAGTCCAGCTTGCATCAGGCGCGCGTCGTCAAGTCCAAGTAGATCCTGCGACAACATCTTCAACCCAAGGAAAGGACCACCACCATGAGCATCGAAATTCATGGAGACGAGCGCGATTGGGAACCCGGCGGCATCTACTACGACGGCCCCTGCTACACGCCCGAAGAAGACGATGAGGATTACGACGATTCAGACGTCGAAGTCCACGACACGTACGAGGCCGAGCATGACTACGGCGGCTACGACGATGACGATCGGGACACGTACGAAGCGCCGGCTCCGCGCCGCCAGACGTATCAGGCTCCGGTCCGGCAGAAGCTGACGACCCTCAAGATGCCGCGCCCCGTCCGGGCCCGGCGTGACATCGACAACGAGTTTTGACGGGCGGGACGCCTGTCAGAAGGTGTGGGGCAGCACCGTCTTTGCTTGCCGGCGATTGCCGGTGCCGCCGCCACGAACAACAACGGCCATTTTATAAGGAGATTCCTATGGCCCAACGCAACTTCCGCTTCCCCAAGGGGAAGACCGTCATCCAGTACCACCAGATCGGCCGCTTCCAGGCCTACCCGAGCGGCGTGGGCGTGTTCAACCTGCGTGACCGGATGGTGGACTTCCTCCACACGTCCAGCGAAACCATCGCGATTCTCGTCGTCGAGATGCTCGACAAGGTGTGGGCGAGCAACGGTCGTATCCCGCCGGACTGGTCGATGCTCGAACTGGAGGCGCAGCCGGATACCGCCGCCACGCCGCGCTGATCCGCGCCGGCATCGCCCGTCGCGGCGATGCCTGACCGAGCCGTCTGCCTTTTCGGGCGGGCGGCTCTTTTTTTTGTCCATCGGTCGGGGTCGGTGATGGCCTTGGCCGATGTCAATCTCGATGTGGGGGTCCATGAAGTATGGCAATTGACACCAAACCGACGATGCTCGAACGCGTCGTCGAGGCCCGGAAGGACCGGGCACGCTTCAGACGCAAGAATGGAATGGATTCGGCGATGGAGCTGATCATCGATGAACCCGCCGCCGCGACGCGGCCTAATCTCGACGCACTCCTGGCCCACCTGGACGAGGTGTTTCGTCCCTTGATGGAAAGGGCTCGCGCCAGGCGCGAGACTTCCTCCCCTGCCCCCGCTGGCGCCGCTGCCCCGAGTGGCGCACAGTTGCCTCCGCCCGTCGAGTCGGATATCTCGCCCGAAGACCAGGCCAAGCTGGACGGCTTTCTGGCGACGTGCGTGCAGCCGCCGCCACTGGCGGTCACAGCGTCACCCCTCATGGGTGGCATCGGCGCCGATGGCAAGCGCCTGCCCCCGCGCCGGGGCTTCGGCCCGCCGGTCTTCGTCGGCTTTGACTGCGAGTGGGAATATCAGGCCAAGGGCCGCAACGTGCTGTTGTCGGTCCAGTTCTATGTCATCGGGCCGACCGGGCTGCGCTACAGCAAGGTCATCAACCTCGTCGGCAAGGATGCGGTGCAGGATCGCCCGTCGCTGGCCGAGGCGCTGTATGACCTGCTCGACGAGGCCGAGATCGAGTGCATCTTCGACGAGTGGCCCGAGAAGGTCGTGCTGTGCGGCCACTTCACCCGGGCGGACATTTCCGTCTTCCGGGACTTCAAGCAGTTCCGCCACCAGCTTCAGGCGGTGAATGGCACCCTCGCGACCACGGCCCGCCCGGCCCAGGTAAAACTGCCCCTCAGGGAGGAGCAGGCCGAGCGGCTCAAGCACCGTTACCGCTATGTGGTGGGCGACGACTTCGACCCGCGCGTACTGTCGGTGCGGATCGTCGATTCGGCGCGGCTGGCGCCGCCGGGCACGCCGCTCGCCAAGCTCGGGGAGTGGCTAAACGTACCCAAGGTGATGCTGCCCAAGGGCTACCGCAAGTCCGAGATGCGCCGGCTGCAGCGGAAGCTGCCGTGGGTGTTCAAGGCCTATGGCCTGCGGGACGCCGAGATCGCGGTGTTGTATGCCTTGTGGGTTCTGTGGTTCTGCGACCGCTACCTGGGTATCAAAGGCTTGTCCGCGACGGCAAGCGGTCTGTCGGTGCGCCTGGTGCAGCTGTGCATGCGGCGCGACGGGGTCCATCCGGACGTGGCCCTGAACTTCGAGAAGGTCCGGCGCTGGCGCTGGAACGAGGCCACCGGACGCCCGACCTCACAGACCCAGCGGGAGCCGACACGGGTGCGGCGTTGGTTCGAGGCCTTCTTCGCTGACGTCTACATGGGCGGGCGCAACGAGTGCTACTGGTTCGGGCCGACCCCGATGCCGCAGCCGGGTTACCGGCTGTTCGACCATGATCTGGCGGCCTGTTACGTGGTGAGCCTCGCCGGGATCATGTGCCTCGATTACGAGCGGATCGAGATCACCCGGGACCCGGAACGCTTCCGGGGGCATGTGGCCGGCTACGCCGAGGTGGAGTTCCGGTTTCCGGAAGGGACGCTGTATCCGTGCCTGGCGGTGATGATGGAGAAGTACGGGTTGTGGTATCCCCTCTCCGGTATAGCCCTGGCCACCGCGCCGGAGATCGAGCTGGCGCTGGAAATGGGCGCGGAGATCACGGTCCGCTTCGGGGTGGTGATTCCGTGGAAAAACCGTGAGGCGGTCTTCGCGGAAAGTGCCAAGCGCCTGCGGCGGGAGAAGACCAAGAAGGACGCCGACAAGGGGCGGTGGCTGGAAGCCGACGGTGACGTCTTTGTGCCGGCGCCGGAGATGCAGTTTCCGCCGGAATCCCATGGAGACGGGGGGTACCGGCCCTTCGAGTCCTTCTCGATCTACACGCGCTCCTTGCGTTTGAAATTCGACAAGAAATCCCTACCGCATCAGTTTATGAAATTAGCATCCAATGGTGCGTATGGCAAAAGTGGTCAAGGCTTCAAAGGCAAGCGGGCGCTGGACATGGCGGACCTGAAGTATCGCGCCATCGGCCCGTCTGGAATCTCGGAGCCGGCGGTGGCGGCACTGGTGTCGGGCTTCGCGCGGGCCGTGCTCGGTGAGATCCTGTGGAAGCTGCCGGCGGGGGCGCTGGCGGTATCTGCGACCACTGATGGAGCGCTTGTTTCAGTGGAGACGCTCAACCTGTCCGGTACGATGTGCCGGCGCTTCCAGGCGCTGGTGGACCGGATCGCGCCGGGCACCGGGATGACGGAGCTCAAGCACCTGATCGGGCAAGCGGTCGCGGGCAAGACCCGCCTGCAGCTGACCGGGCTCGCGATCGAGGGCCAGGAGCCTGTGGTCGCCAAGGGCGGCATCAAGGTGCCGCTCGACAGCGCAGACGGTGACGAGGAGAAGGAACGCGCGCTGATGCGCCCGGAAAACCAGAACCGCTTCATGCTGGACCTCTTCGCGAACCGCCAACCCGGCCAGATCATCCAGCGCCCGTCCCTGATGTCGCTGGGCGAGATGGTGCTCAACGACTGGGACCTGCAAACGCTCGATACGCCGGTGCGGCTCAACATGGAGTACGACTTCAAGCGCCGTCCGGTCGATGCCCGCATGGTCCGGATCGAGTCTCTCGGGGTCGAGCATCTGGCGTTTGCGACGGTGCCTTGGGACAACGCGGCCGAGGGCGAACTCGCCCGGATGCTGTTCGACCGCTGGCGCGAGGGGGAGCAGGACAAGGACGGAAACTGGGTGCGACCGGCCCATTGCCTCAAGACGATGGCGGACTGGGCGGACTGGCAGGCCTTCTACGGGCTCTACGCGGGCAATCACCAGCGGCGGGCACGCTTCCAGGCCCTGCAGGCGGGCTCTGACGTGGCGGTGAAGGCCGACGGGGCGGACGAGGGGCGACAGAAGCGCCTGCGAGGCCCCACCGGGCAGGTGTACGCGACGGCCCGGACCGGGATGCTCGGCACCGCGATCCGGACCTTCCTGGCGGCTTATGTGCAGCGGGCGTGGGGGCTGGAGGGTGCGGACCTCTCGCAGGCGAAGCTCGCCGCCTGGCTGACCCAGGCGGGTTACCCGGTGAAGGTACATGACGTGAAGAACGCCGGGCGCTCGCAGTTGCATGAGCATGTGTCGCCGGCGACGCGGGAGGTGATGGCGTTCCTGGAGGTCGTGAAGGCGCGGTTTCCGGGGCTGGAGACGGGGCGGTTTTTGGTGAGGGGGTAGGCTATTGGTGTGGTGAGTGAGGAAGGGGTCGCGGTTGCGGCCCCTTCTGCATTCTGGGTAGAGCGAGGGCCCTGCCCTCGCAGCTTCGGGCCCCAGCGAGCTTGGCTCGCTGGGTTGTAGGCACCAAGCTGCCATCATGGTCCAAGCTTTATCTACTATGACCCACACCCTTCTTCAGGGGGGGCTCTTCGGCCAGAGGCGCCATTCATTCATTGGGCCACAATGTCTCAGTACGACTCTGAGCAGCCGGTCAGCTGTTCAATCCCTATCCGGATGCAGCCAGCCGAAATCGAGGGGGCGTAGTCGCCCTATCGACAAATCCAGGAGACTGCCCTGCGGGCCTTATCTAGGGTACGCTTAGAGTAAAAATAGATCTATATATCTCATTGATTTTAATTGGTTTTTAATCTTAAGCCCATTCATTGCCAAGCAACTTAATCAAAACAAGATATTGATATTAAACGGAAAAAATTCGATTTTCATTCCGGCATCGATCATCTAAAATAAGTGTACGTTCTACTAGGGGAGACACGACGTGTCCGAAGCATCGTTTGAAGCACAAGCACGGGTTGCACCGCAATCCGAATTCAACGGTTTGATCGACGTGGATGTGAAGAGGTTGTCCAGCACTGCGCTGGCTCGCTTGATCGAAGAGGTCCGCCACGACGACCCGCTGGTAGGCAAGTCATACGACCGCACGCACAACCGCCACAACCGCTGATCTCCCCGTGCGCATCGACACCCTGTTAGTAAAGGTAGCGAGTAGGTGCAACATCAATTGCACCTACTGCTACGTTTACAACATGGGCGATGACGGGTGGCAGGACATGCCTGCCCTGATCTCTCGCGAGACCATTGCTGCTCTCGGCAGTTCCATCAAGGAATTTGTCGCCCAGCAAACTGAACCCTTCGCCACGGTGCTCCATGGCGGCGAACCCCTGATGATGGGCGCCAGGCGCCTTGAGTTTTTGCTAACCGCGCTGCGGGATAGCTTGCCTGCTCACTACCCCATCAGCATGCAAACCAATGGCATGCTGATGACTCGAGAATTAGCGGATCTATGCTCTCACTTCAGAGTGTCGGTTTCTGTTAGCCTTGACGGGCCTAAGCCCGTGAACGACCTGTTTCGCTTGGGCAAAAAGGGGGAAAGCACCCACGATAGCGTTGTTGCGGGCATCGAAGTGCTCCGGCGCCATCCCGACGCGGAGTTCCTCTATGCGGGATTGCTGTCGGTCATCGACCCTGCATGCAACCCAAAAGACGTCTACGACTACTTCAAGGCGCTGGGTGCTCCGTCGATCGACTTCCTATACCGAGACGGCAATCACAGCAACATGCCCTATGGCAAGGCGTCTTTCGAGTCAGTTGAGTACGGAGACTGGCTGGGACGTTTGCTTGACATCTATCTTGCCGACCCTAGTCCTCCACGCGTTCGCTTCCTGGATGACATCATTAAGTTGTCTTTGGGGGGGCGCGGCATGAAGGAAGGCCTCGGTGCTGCAGAGTACGGGATCGCTATCGTCGAGACGGACGGCTCGATCAGCAAGAACGACACCCTGAAGAGTTCCTTCAATGGAGCCGACAAGTTCAGCGAAGCCTGGTCAGTCACGACGAGCAACTTGGCAGATGTTTTTCGGTCCGCTGAGTTCCAGCGGTACCACGACCTCCAACGGCCGACGTCTGAGACCTGCAAGACTTGCGTGTACCTGCCAGTCTGCGGCGGCGGAATGCCGTTGCATCGCTGGAAGAGCGGTACCGAGTACGACAACCCCTCTGTGTATTGCAACGACCAGAAGGCACTTATCTCCAAGGTGGCGGTCCGCCTGCAGCAGGAGGGATTGAAGATTGATTCTCGCATCACAATCCAAAGCGCTTGAGCTCACACCCTTTCGCTACGGCCTCATTGGCGGGTGCATGGAGCAGAGCTTGGCGAGTGCAATGCTCGAATGGCTTGAGGATGGAGCGCCCTGGAAGCTGCGGGTAGCTGACTTCTACGAACAGCACGAGTTCAGCTTCGACGACGTGGTGCTCCCTGACGCGTTGGCGGGGTCTTTCTCGTCTCATGCGCTGGAAGAACTCCGCCGCCACATTGAGGAACGATTTGGTGTCGAGCTGTCAACGCGAATCGACGTCACCGCACATCGGCTGACGCACGGGCAGCGAATTAAGATTCACAACGACTTCATCCCTGGGGAAGAGTCGCATCGACTCCTGATTCAGCTCAATCGTGGCTGGGAGGACTCAAACGGTGGGCTGCTGGTTTTTTTCAACAGTAACGATCCGGCGGATGTTCATCGCATTCTTCGCCCCTTGCACAACACCGGAGTCGTGTTCGAGATCTCTGAGTCGTCGCTGCATGCGGTAACCCCTATTCAAGCGGGGAACCGGTACACGCTTGTCCTCTCATTTTTTCCCAGAGAGAAGTGCTCACAGCCCGCGAACATGTCGAGCTCTCGCTAGAGGATCCTGCTGCCCCGCTGTGGTGGCCAGGTCTCGCAGAACGACTCGTACAGGAATTGGGGATGCCTACAGAGGGGTACTCGACCTCTCAATGGCTTGTATCGGTGCCACCTGCAAAGATATGGAAGGTAACATCACAAGGCGCCGTTAACCTCGATTTCCTTGTCGAGTTGCTCCCGGCGCAAGCGGTCCAGCGACTGTCGTCAAAGGGCGTCCCCTTCGCTGAAGAGTGCGTGATCGACTCCCACGGGCTGCACGGTTTTGGGAGAGCACTCGCCCTACTTCAGAAGGCGCCTTCCTTGGCTGCGACAGTTAGCTTGCTTGCGAAGAGCGTCCACATTTTGGAAACATCTGAGCCGGGGTTCGATGTCAGCTACAGCGACCCGTCAATTCCATTTTCCGTGTTTCTCAACATCTCAGAAGGTCGGTTCGCGAACCTCCGGACAGCCGAAGCTCTGGTGCACGAAGCTATGCACCTTCAGCTGTCGTTGATCGAGCGGCTCGTTCCTATCGCGAAGGCGGACGAAGGGCTTCACTACTCACCATGGAAGCGCTCACAGCGCCCCGTTTCTGGTCTGATGCATGCGTTGTACGTTTTCCGGGTCATCGACCAGTGGCTCGCTCAACTTTCGCAGAGCTTCGATGAGGCAAATGAGTATGCCAACAAGCGGCGCAAAGAGATAAGCGAAGAGATCGAACAACTGGCTCCTGCATCGTTTGCCGACTACCTAACGGTGAAAGGACAGCAGTTGCTGACCCGCCTGCTCGCCTAGCTGTACGTAGCTTTCGATCTGTCGCCTGTTGATGGGGCCGTCCATACCGCCCTCAACGAATCGAAAGCTCGGTTTCTCCGCATCGAAACCTTTCATTCGCAAATGTTGAATACTGACCGGCAGCTAACGATCGTATTGTGGCCAGATCAGTCGTGACAAGCAGACGACTGTTCAGGCCGAACAGATGCCGGTAAAACTTCCCCCGTTTTATCGCTGGTCACACACGGATGGATGTCGCCGACGCGACATCCATCCTCAGTACTCTGACACGGCCGTCTTCTGATAATGCCCGTTTCCTGAACCGCCTGGCCTGGCGCGGTGACGCAAAAGCGTAAGTGGCCGGGCTACGCCCCGCAGTCGTCCAGCTCATACCCAGTACTCCGCCCGCCCCCTGCCGTCTTCCGAAGCACGCCGCGGGCGAGCAGTTCATTGATGTCCCGTAGGGCCGTATCCGCCGAGCACTTGCTGATTGCGGCCCACTTGCTGCTGGTCAGTTTTCCGTCAAAACCATCCAGCAGTCGATTGAGCACCTTAGCCTGTCGCTCGTTGAGCGGCGTGGCGGCCCAGCGCTGCCAGAATCGGGCCTTGGCCAGCACCGCATCAAGGGTCTGATGGGCTTGATTGAGCGCGCGATGCAGGCTTTCGAGGAACCAAGCAAGCCAATCCGTGACGTCCATGTCGCCTTTCTGGGTTCTCTCGAGGATCTCGTAGTAAGCCTTCCTGTCGCGCTGGATCTGGGCAGAGAGGCTATAGAAGCGCTGCGGGGTGCCATCCGCTCGGGCAAGCAGCAGATCACCTACGGCCCGGGCGATGCGGCCGTTGCCGTCATCGAACGGGTGCAGGGTGACGAACCAGAGGTGTCCCAATCCCGCCTTCAGAAGGGGCGGAACCTCGGAATCTGCATTGAGCCAGTCGAGAAAGCGCGCCATCTCCGAAGGCAGGCGATCCGCAGGCGGTGCCTCAAAGTGAACCTTCTGCCGCCCCACCGGCCCGGAGATCACCTGCATCGGCCCCGTCGCGTCGTCCCGCCAGGCGGCAACCTTAATCCGCGCCATCCCCGAATAGCCGGTCGGAAACAGCGCCGCATGCCACCCGAACAGGCGTTCCTCTGTCACGGCCTGTCCGCAGTTAGCGGTCGCGTCCAGCACCATCTCAACCACGCCCTCGACATGGCGATCAACCGGCGCAAGCGCGCCAATATCCACCCCCAGACGACGCGCAATGCTCGAGCGGACGGAAGCGACGTTGAGGTGTTCGCCTTCGATCTCGCTGGTCTTCACAACATCGTCGGTAAGTGCCAGCAGACTTGCCTGATCCCGCGTCTCAGTACCAACATCGGCCAGTCGCCCGAGGAGTAGCCCCTGGGCTCGACTGACTTCGGCGAGCGGGCGAGCCAGCACAGCGAGGTCGTAACGCCACTGCGGCCAATCGGGGGGCTGCCAGATGTAAAGATAATCACCGTAATTCATGCGGCGATTATGATCATCCTTCTCCGCAAGTACAAGAAAATCACCGCATAAAGTGCGGCGATTAATAAACCTATTGTCCGCAACCTTTAAACGGCGTACCGCTCATCACAAGATCCGATGCAACTATCGCGACTTCTGCAAGACAAAGTATAATGTAGCAACATACCTACACAAAGGAGATGAGCGTGCCGAACACCATCCTTTCGAGCCGGGAGTTCAACCACGATGTCGGGCGCGCCAAAAGGGCCGCGCTCGAAGGCGCCGTCTTCATCACGGATCGCGGGCGCCCCTCCCACGTACTGCTATCCGTCGAGGCCTACCGCAAGCTGCTGGCCAAGGAACCCAGCATTGTCGATCTGCTGGCCCAGCCTGACGCCGGGGATATCGACTTTGAGCCGGTGCGCGTCGGCGGCTCCCTCTTTCGTCCGGCAGATCTCGCCTGATGTATCTGCTCGATACAAACGTAGTCTCCGAACTTCGAAAGGCGAAGTCGGGCAAAGCAGATGCAGGGGTTATTGCCTGGGCGGCAGGATTACCGGCCTCTGAACTCTTTCTCTCCGCCATCTCCATACTGGAGCTTGAGATGGGCGTCCTGCTCGTCGAACGCCGCGATTCCGCTCAAGGCGCCGTCCTCCGTAGTTGGCTCGACAGGCACGTCCTTCCCGCCTTCGCAGATCGCATCCTGCCGGTGGATGCTGCCGTGGCCCGACGCTGTGCCCGGCTGCACGTACCTGATCCGCGGGCGGAGCGGGATGCACTCATCGCGGCGACTGCCTTGGTGCATGATCTGACTGTGGTAACGCGAAACGTCGGTGATTTCGAGGTAACCGGTGTCAGATTGCTGAACCCGTGGGGGTGATACCAGCCCCTGATCAATGAGCTCCCCCGGCTAGCCATGTAGGAAGAGGTGAAACGCTGGCGCATCCCCATCCGCATGCAGGATCAAGAGCTGCCATTTCCGGTCCCCTTTCACTGATCGGCACCACATCTGGTTCATCTCTGGTTGCCAACGGCGAGCCACACCAGGCGCTCATGGCGTGACCTGCCCAGCCTAGACTGGCCACGCAGCCTTGACTACCACGGCGCTTTCACGAACTGTTAATCCGTAGGTCCCTGGTTCGAGCCCAGGTCGAGGAGCCAAGACAAGCAAAAAGCCAATCCGCAAGGGTTGGCTTTTTGCTTGTCTGGACGATTGCGGTGCGAGGCCGGCATGCCTCACCTCGACCGGCGCCAGCGGCGGCTCAACCATACCTGCCGCGGCCAACGCGATCCAGCCAGCCCCACGCCCTCAGCCCCGACTTCGCCCGACTCGCCATCCACAAGCGCTCCCAGTCTCGGCGAACATCGGGCCGCCCCTCCCCTGCGGTGGCTATGAGCCTCATCGCCAAATGCAATTGGTCTGCCTCCGGCCGAAACCCTAGACTGGGCTTGACGGTCAACCCGTGGTCAGCCAATAACACACAGAGGAGAAGAACATGTCCGCCGAAGCCAAATGCCCGTTCTCGGGCGACGTCCGCAAGCACACCACCGCCGGCGCCCCGTCGAATGCCGACTGGTGGCCCAACCAGCTCAAGCTCGGCATCCTCCACCAGCACTCCGCCAAGTCCGACCCGATGGGCGCGGATTTCGACTACGCCGAAGCCTTCAAGCAGCTCGACCTGGACGCCCTCATCAAGGATCTCCACGCCCTGATGACCGACTCGCAGGATTGGTGGCCCGCCGACTTCGGCCACTACGGGCCGCTCTTCGTGCGGATGGCCTGGCACAGCGCCGGCACCTACCGGGTGAGCGACGGCCGCGGCGGCGCGGGCACCGGCAACCAGCGCTTCGCGCCCCTCAACAGCTGGCCCGACAACGTCAACCTCGACAAGGCGCGCCGCTTGCTGTGGCCGATCAAGCAGAAGTACGGCCGCAACATCTCGTGGGCCGACCTGATGATCCTCACCGGCAACGTGGCCCTCGAATCCATGGGTTTCAAGACCTTCGGCTTTGCCGGCGGCCGCGAAGACATCTGGGAACCCGAAGAGGACGTTTACTGGGGCGCCGAGCGCAAGTGGCTCGACGACCAGCGCTACACCGGCGACCGCAACCTGGAGAACCCCCTCGCCGCCGTGCAGATGGGCCTGATCTACGTGAACCCGGAAGGCCCCAACGGCAACCCCGACCCGCTCGCCGCCGCCCGCGACATCCGCGAAACCTTTGCCCGCATGGCGATGGACGACGAGGAAACCGTGGCCCTCATCGCCGGCGGCCACACCTTCGGCAAGACCCACGGCGCCGGTGACGCCAGCCTCGTCGGCCCCGAACCGGAAGCCGCCGGCATCGAAGCCCAGGGCCTCGGCTGGGCCAGCAGCTTTGGCAGCGGCAAGGGCGGCGACACCATCAGTAGCGGGCTCGAAGTCACCTGGACGACCACCCCCACCCGCTGGAGCAACAACTTCTTCTGGAACCTCTTCGGCTACGAATGGGAGCTCACCAAGAGCCCGGCCGGCGCCCACCAATGGACGCCCAAGCACGGCATGGGCGCCGGTACCGTGCCCGACGCTCACGACCCGGCGAAACGCCACGCCCCGGCGATGCTCACCACCGACCTCGCGCTGCGCTTCGACCCGGCCTACGAGAAGATCTCCCGGCGCTTCCTCGAGAACCCGGACCAGTTCGCCGACGCCTTCGCCCGCGCCTGGTTCAAGCTCACCCACCGGGACATGGGCCCGATCGCCCGCTACCTCGGCCCGCTGGTGCCTAAAGAGCCACTGATCTGGCAAGACCCGATCCCTGCCGTCGATCACCCGCTGGTCGATGAACAGGACATCGCCGCCCTCAAGGCCCGGCTGCTCGCCTCCGGGCTGACCATCTCCCAGCTCGTCACCACCGCCTGGGCGTCGGCCTCCACCTTCCGCGGCAGCGACAAGCGCGGCGGCGCCAACGGCGCGCGCATCCGCCTCGCCCCGCAAAAGGATTGGGCGGTCAATCAGCCGGCCGAGCTGGCCCAGGTGCTCGCCACCCTCGCAGGCATCCAGGCCGAGTTCAACAGCGCCCAGGGCGGCAAGAAGATCTCGCTGGCCGACCTGATCGTGCTGGGCGGCAGCGCCGCCATCGAAGCCGCCGCAAAGAAAGCCGGCGTCGACGTGAGCGTGCCCTTCGCCCCCGGCCGGATGGACGCCTCGCAGGACCAGACCGACGCGGCTTCCTTCGCCGTGCTCGAGCCCGCCGCCGACGGCTTCCGCAACTACGTGCGCAAGGGCCTGGAAGGCGCCGCCGCCGAGCTGCTCATCGACAAGGCCCAGCTCCTCACCCTGACCGCCCCGGAGATGACGGTGCTGATCGGCGGGATGCGCGCCCTCGGCGCCAACTTCGACCACTCGGCCCACGGCGTCTTCACCAGCCGGCCCGAAACCCTCTCCAATGATTTCTTCGTGAATCTGCTCGACATGGGCACCCAGTGGAAGAAGTCCGCCACCGAGGGCGTGCTCGAAGGCCGCGACCGGGCCACCGGCGAGCTCAAATGGACCGGCACCGTCGTCGATCTGGTGTTCGGCTCCAACTCGCAGCTGCGGGCGCTGGCCGAGGTGTACGCCAGCGACGACGCGAAGGAGACCTTCGTGCGCGACTTCGTGGCCGCCTGGACCAAGGTGATGAACCTCGACCGCTTCGACCTCGGCTGATCGCCGCTGCACCATGAAAAAGGGGGCGCTCCCGCCGGGGCGCCCCCTTTTTTTTACGTATCAGCCCGGCATCACCCGGTCACCAGTAAAAGCCGACGCCGATGCTGGTCTCGCCCGACTTGTCGGATTCGTGGCGAAGGCGGATGTCGCCCTGTTTTCCGATGGCGTAGCGCGCCTCGAGCCGGGCAACCCGATACGACGAGCCCAGCGCATCGACGGGCACCCGCTGCTCCACGCCGGCGCGAAAGCCGAAGGCCTCGCCGCGGGGGCGCACGATCAGATCCAGGGACGCCCGCCCGAAGGCTGCGCCCTGCTGGTAACGGTCCTGCTGCAGCGCGCCGCCCACATAGCCGGCCAGGAAAACCCCGTCCGCCAGGCTGCGGCCGACACCCACGTCGCCCTGCAGCCGCGGCACCAGACAATCCCCACAGGCCAGACGCGCCTGGTCGGCGCCGAACTTCAGCTTCCAGGCAAAGCCCCGATCCCCCGGCAGGCCGCTCACGCCGGGCGCCGCGCTTTCGATGGACAACGCATCGAACCGGCGCACGCGGATTTCCTGCGCGCGAACCTGCAGCTGGATGTCCGCCATCGCCAGGCTGGCGTTGGGAATGTGCCCGCTGTCGGAATCGAGCGGATCGTAGTACGCAGGGCGCAACCGGAGCAGCCCCCACCCACCGCTGGCACCGCCGCTCATCGCGCCGATCTG